>CAISVF010000502.1 GCA_903888765.1 uncultured Verrucomicrobia subdivision 3 bacterium
CAGGACGGTGAGCCGGGCCCCATGACACTCTGGCGCGGCTTGCTCCAACTCGAGGCGATGACCCGTATGTGGCAATTGTTTCAGCAGCCAGAAAGGAGTCCCCATTGTGGGTAATGGTTAGATTCCGAATGGAGGAGAGGGACGGGGAGAGGAGGCGCTCCGTGATTCTGGAGGTTCAATGCGCCAACCTTTTTGGAAAACCTCTCCCGGCACCTGGCGAAACTGACTTCCCGGCATTCGCCTCATTCCCTCTTGAACCGCAGCCATCGTGCTTTTCCAAAGTGGCTCCCCGTTGAGGAGCGCCGTATGCCATAACGGAGCGCAGAGCATTGCTCCACGTGTCTCCTCCACAGTCATCACCCAGCCCCATCATCATTCTTACCCAAGGTAGACTGCTCCGCTTCATGCCCGCCGCCATGGCGAAACAAGATGCTTCAATTTGCCGATAGCCACCTGCCAATTCCACCCGTAGCGGCGTCTCTGGCGAGCGCCGCCAAAATGCCTCCGCTTGTGTGCCAGCCCATTTCAAGGGGTCACGACGCGATAGAACCGCTGGCTTTCTCCCCCTTTATGACATAGGACACGGAAGTGATGACGTTGGTGGCCGTGATAGGATCCCCGACGGATTGCCAGTTGGGATTGACCAGATTGGTGGTGGACTCCACATGGCAGGTCTGGCCGTTTACCGTATCCCATTCCAAGGTGATCTTCCCATCGCCCTTCGGCCTTTGCCTTATCACCGATTGGCTTACCGGCGCGGCGGGCAGGATCGTAAGGTCAAGGAATGAGGAAAAAATTCCATTCGCGTTTTCCGCCCGGAGCATCGCCGCGAAACTGCCCGCCGTCTTGGGAGACCCGCTGATCACGCCAGTGTTGGTGTTGACGGTCAGTCCGTCCGGCAGCCCGAAGGCATCCAGAACCGCTGGACCACGATCAACCGTGATCTGGTAGCTGAACGCCTGTCCCACCTGGCCGGTGGCGCTATGCACGCTGTTGATAAAAAGCCCTGCGGGTGGCGCGATCATGATATTCAATGCCGCCGTGGCGACGGCGCTCGCGTTCGCAGCCATGATTTGCGCCGTGAAGTTTCCCCTCACCGTCGGGGTTCCACTGATGTCTCCGGTGTTGGTGTTGGCCGTCAGCCCGTCCGGTAATCCGGTCGCGCCAAACATGGTCGGATTGTTGCTGGCGGTGGTCTGGTAGCTGTAGGGTTCTCCCACCTGGCCGTTGGTCGTGGTTTCGCTGGTGATGACCAACGTTGCACTGTTTGTGCTCAACACCAATGTGCCGGGGCCTCCACCGGCAAAGCTCCCGTAGCCGCCGGCCACGGAATTTGTTCCGGTAAAGGATACGATGCTCGCATAGATGGCAATGCGTCCGCCACTGCCGCCGCCGAGTGAGTGAGCACGGCGTTGCTGGTCAGTAATAGCGAGGCGAAGCTGTGCGGACCATTCACCGTGAGGGTGCAGTTGCTCACGACCATGGGTTGACCGTCGTAAGTGGTATCGCCATTGGTAATGATAGCGTTGGAGGTGAAGGTGGCGGCCTTCCCACCGGCCAGTGGCATCGCCAAGGTGAGGGCGATGAAAAATATTTGTTTTAGTTTCATATTAGCTGATGTCATTTACCTGAGGGTCGAAGGTTACGATGGATTTGCTCGCGATTTTCCATGTGGTTTCTTGCCCGCGAGCAGCCGGGGTAGCTTTCGCGAATTTATTCCTGCTCCACGCTTTTGCAAGTCAATTTGTGCATCCGGAAAGGGACCCTTTTTGATCTTGGCAACTCCAGGCTGCAGCAGCATTTTTTCCAGCCATGGTTCGCCAATTGCGAGAGGATTATCCCGTTACGGAGCGCGGAGCAGTGCTCCGACTCTTGCTCTTCACCCGGATATGCCCCACTGCCCATTTCAGGGGGCCTCCCGCCAGCAGCACTGCGGCAAACAGCCCCAGCGCCAGCGGCACCGGTTCCGGCACCACGGTGACGCCGAGCGTCCAGGAGTTCAACTGCGCGGTGCCGCCACCGCTGCTCAGATCCGAAAAATACAGACTCCAGGTCCCGTTGGCACTTCCCCCCGTACTGCCCGGCGTGCCAAACGAGGTAAGGTTGCCCGCCGGATTATAGCTGCCGCTCAAATAGCCATCTCCCGCACTTTGAATCGAGCCATGATCACTCGTCCCGGCTTGCAACGTGATGTGCATCCCCGCCCCGCCCGCCCCAAAGGCATCCGTTCCTGGCTGATTTATCAGCAGCACCAGCGTCCCATCCGGTGCGGCCAGATAGGCGTATAAATCTCCATTATAACCGCCGCTGAGGTCCAGCCCCACGCTCACCCCCAACACCCGGTCACCTGCGTTGGCTAGATTAAATGATCCATCAAAATATATCCCCGAGGGGTTGCCATCCGGAATGGCCCCGTTCAGGGCCGGATTGATGATCGTAAAGGTCTGGCTCCACGTCAGCGTCGCATGCGCGAACGGTGTCGCCAGCAGCAAAATAGCGGTTAAAATCGTTCTCATGGCATGACAATTGGTGAATGGTTTCATGGCTGCCATTTCAACCGGTAATAGGCTGAGTCGGGTATGTGACCTCCCAGATCAGCGAACCCATCCGTCACTTGCAGCAGGCCATTGGTGCCCACGGTATTCGTGGCGATATCCACCCAGCCCAATCCCACAGTCAGATTGGTGGAGCGCTGCACCTCATACACATAGGCCGGAATGCCCCGGAAGGTGGCGGTGATGGCATTATTACTAACCGTCAAAGCCGAGGGGGTTTGCTGGCTGGTGACAAACGGGTTGACCACCACATTAATAATCCCGGTGTTCGTTCCGCCCTGGCCGTCACGAATCGTGTACGTAAACTGGTCATTCACATTGCCAGCGCTGGCGGGATAGAGAATCTGGTTGCTGTTGGTAGCCAGGTTCACCGTGTTGGTGGTTACCTGATTGAGTCCCACCAAAGTCACCGGATCGCCATCGGCATCCGTCCAAAGGCTGGTCAGGTCCGCAAAAAAGAGGCGCAGCTTTAAGCCCGCCGTGCGCACGTAATTCGTCGTTACAGCTACGGGCGGATGGTTGGTCACTAGCTGACTCATTGAATTGGTGCTGCCTAGATAGTTGCTATCCCCGGCATATTCGGCCGTGATGAGATTGGTTCCACGCGGTAGATTGGTGATGGTGCAACTGTAGGCCACCCCGCTCACGAGGTTGCTGGTATTCAGCACCACGCCATTGGTTTTAAACGCCACCGCACCGGTGGCCGTGGATGGCAGCGTAGCCGTGAAAAAGACATTGTCCCGATAACCGTTGGTGGGTGATGAGGAAATCAGGCTTAGCAGTCTGTTGAAATAATCGTCTTAATTGACTATAATTTTATATACTAATAGCAGAGATAAGCTATAATGTTGGCGTGTTCAAACCCAAAGTCCTGCCACAACCTGAACTCTTTGTGTCCTCGGCCCGACTCGTGCAGCCGGCGACCGCTTCCTTCTATGCCAAATTGGAAC
>CAISVF010000503.1 GCA_903888765.1 uncultured Verrucomicrobia subdivision 3 bacterium
ACATAATATTTTTCATTGAAAGTATAACTGGTATTGCCGGAAGCATCCTCAGCGTTACGAACCATGGCCCAGCCACTCAGTCCATCCATTACCTGCCAATAAGTCCACGCCTGCACCTGCGCCTGGGTAATATCGTCGTGAATCCGGCGGGCCATGGTGATACCGGTGGCGTCGCCGTCGCCATATTCGGAAATCCAATCCGAGAGGTGCAGGGAAAGGGCGAGGTTGCGCAGGCCAGACGGATTGTTCGCCCCATAGGTGTGCGAGGCCAGAATGGTTAAGTTCGTCTGCGCTGAACCATAACTGTTGACCGAATTGATGGTGTCCTGCTCGTCCGTGTCTTCGGACGCGTCAATGGCAGTGTTGAGCTTTTGCACCGTCAATGCCGCGCGTAAATCGTTTACCACCCGAGCCTGTTGAGCGGCACCCATATGACAACCTTCCTGCCGGCCGCCATAAACCCACCAGGATCCGGTCGGTTCATTCATTGGCGTGGCGACGTCAAAATGCACGCCGTCAAGCACGGTCAAATTGCTTATGACGGTCGCCAGGTAGCTGGCGAAATTAGTTTCGTAGCTCGTCTGCAAGTTGTCGCTGGTGCCGTTGGTTGAACCGGTGGCACTGCCGCTGACCGTCATCCAGTACGGCGGCGAGTTGGCAAAGGCGACAACGCGATTGACGCCGAGTTGCACCGCGCGCTTGAGCATCCAGCGCTGGTTCTGATCGGCGTTCCAATTCCATACGCCGTTGGCGGGTTCAAAACCCTGCATTTGCGCGCGAAATTCCATCGTGTTGCTGATGCCGGGATTTTCTCCGCCACCGATGTTGTAGCGAACGAGGTTCAGGCCAAGATGGTTGGTAGAAAACGCCAGTTGAGCGTAGGCTTCGCGATTGGCGTAACCGCCGACAACATTTGCCCACCAGCACAATGACGTGCCCCAGCCAGTGAAGTTGTCCACCAAAACCGAGCCCGGATCCACCGCCACGTTTGGCAGTGTTTGCGGCACCACGGTGAGCGTGGCGTTGCTGCTTTGCACCGAGCCAAATGAGCCGGTGGCCACGACGTAGTAATTTCCGCTGTTGGTCACGGCCGCCGGGCCAAAGGCGAGCGTGGCATTGGTGGCGTTGGTAACTAACGCGCCAGAGGATTTATACCATTGGTACGACAGGACAGAGCCGGTGGCGGCGGGATTAGTCACTGCGCCGATGGCGACGGCACTGAGAACAGCAAGCGCCCCCGCAGAATTCGTTGCGCTGGCGGGCTGGCTGCTGATAAACGGCCGCGTTGGGGTCAGTTGCATCCAGTCCACCCACAGCCAGCCTTGTTGTGTGCCGGGATTTTCCACGATGCTGCCCGCGACGCCAATGGTGTCGCCGAGGTTGGCCGCGAGGCTGTTCGACCGAATATAAAGGCTGAATATCCGCCAGGTCTGCGTCTGGTCAGGAAAAGTAAATGTTTGATTGGTCAAGTTGACGAACCCCTGGGTTGCGTCGGTCAAAGAAATATTGACTCCGGTCAAGGGACTTTGTCCCACCATGACGCGGACCGTGAGCAGATAATCAGTTCCCGGCTGAATGGCCGCGCTGGTGGTTTGCCAAAAACCCTGGCCATTGATCCAGCCGAGGGAGAGGATACTGTCGGTTTCCGTGCCGACTACCTGATTGTAAAAATAATTACCGCTACCGTTGCAGGACCAACCGGTGCTGCCGCTATCAAAGCCGCCGTTCGGAATAAGATTATTCTGGGTGACATTGTTTTGTCCCAAAACATGCCAATCAGTTCCGGTGACCAGAGTCAACCAGAGCAAAACACACCGCCAACTTGCAGCCTTCACCAAGAGATTTCGGACCGATGTGGCAATTAAGAAAAACATCTTTAAAACATACCACGCCGCGTGAATTTGTTACGCCTTGGGGGGGTGGTATGCCCCGAGCAACAGGTTTATCGCAGGCCGGCTTGCCACCGGCCTGCTCGTTTGAAGCTGGTCAGTACTGAATACGATAAAATTGGTATTTTCCGTTTAGTGGCATGGTGAACGGACTTATGGCTGCCGGCACCGGCGTGTAAGGACCGGCAACATTGGTCGAGGACAAGAGCGTGCCGAGCGTCCAATTTATCTGGCTGGCAGGACCGGAACCGGTCATGGTAAACGGGAATGCGCCCAAATTGAAAATTCCATAAGAAAGGTCAAGTCCCCAACTGGTAATAGGGGTGTTGGGTTCGTGTGGCCAAGCCGCCAGCGATGAGTCATACATGGGATA
>CAISVF010000504.1 GCA_903888765.1 uncultured Verrucomicrobia subdivision 3 bacterium
CGCTATGTGGGCGATTTCTATGCTTACGATGCGGAATTGAGTTATCGTCGAGCGGAAGTTTTTGGCAAGGTCATCGCGTCGCTCACGGCGGAACAAAAAGCCGCATTCGCCAAGATGAAATTTGGCGATTTCAACACCTGGCCGGACTTGGATGAGCGTGACGCACTCAAACGTCCCAACCCGACCACGTCCCGTTTTTTCACCGTGGCTTACATGACTTATGCCAGCGAGTTTTTCAGTTGGTATGCCGGCTCGGTCGAGGCGGATACTTACTTCTGCCCAGAACGGCACGGCACTTACTTCGGCAGTTTTTACATGAAAGACTTGCCGGCCATGAACAAGCGCAATTACGACATCAGCACCTCGGTCACCGGCGACAGCGGCGAGAGTTTTATTAATCTTCTGACCCCCGATCAGCGCGCCAACATCACGTCCATTCCCGACCGGCAGAAAAAGCTGCTCGCGGAAACCGTGGAAGTGCGCCAGACCATTTCGGTCGAGCTGCGGAAGTTCCTGACCGGCGGCCCGGCGGATAAAGCGAAGGTGTTGGCTCTTGGCCGTCGTTACGGCGCGTTGGACGGTGAGATGTCGTGGATCTACGCCACCGCCTTTGCCAAAGTCGGCCGGACGCTGACACCCGAACAGCGGGGTGCCTGCGTGAAGCTACGCAACCTCGACGGTTACCAAAGCGCCCCGGCTTACCTGTATTCAAATCCGTTGCAAAAGCTGCCCGCGCTGCCGAACTCGGATTTTCAGTTTCGCGCTCCGACGCATCTTTCGTCATCGGAGAACGCCGATCTTGTCCATGGAGCAAAATGATTCTTGAAGTCACTGGCATTAAGACCCGGCGGACTTTGTTTAACTCTGGAGAAAAATTATGTGCATGTTTAGGACCGTTTTCCGGCTTGTTTCGCTGACGCTCATGGCTGCTGCTTCCCTTCGCGCCTACGAGGCGCTGCAAGGACCGACCGAGCTTTTGTATTGGGACAAAACCAACACTTACAACGGCTACACCTGGTTCGGTGTGCGTGGCACAACGTATCTCGTGGATATGGAAGGGCGCGTCGTTCACACCTGGCCGGTTGGCACGAATCCGCATTTGCTCACCAATGGAAGCGTGCTTGATGCCAACAACAATGACCCCAGCGGATTCCTCGGCTTCACTGAGGTGAACTGGAATGGATCCAATGTCTGGTCTTATTCCGAGACGCGAACAAACTATTCTCCGCACCATGACTTTCTCCGCATCTTCAATCCCAAGCTCAATGCCTTCACCACGCTTTACATTGCCAACAAAACGGTCAGCTCCAACCAGTGCATCGCCGCCGGCTGCAATCCGGCGAACGGACAAAATTACAACACGGCTCAGATGGACGCCATTGTGGAGGTGGACATGTCCGGCAACATCGTCTGGGAATGGTGGTTTTATGATCACTTGATTCAGGACATCGACGCCACCAAGTCCAACTACGTCGGCTCAGGCAGAAGCATTTCAAATTATCCGGGGCGGTTGAATGCCAACATCACCGGCATGCCGGTGCAAAAGGACTGGCTGCATTGCAACGGCATAGACTACAACCAGTCACTAGACCAAATCGCGATCAGCTCGGTTCGGGGCGAGTTCTATATTATAGACCACGGCAACACGTTCATCAGCAACAATCCCGCCGGCAGCATCGCGCTTGCGGCCAGCTCATCTGGGGATTTTTTGTATCGCTTCGGCGATCCAGCCCGCTACAACCAGGGCAGCCCGCCTTCCATTCTGACCAACTGGACGCAATCCACCACCGGCAACAAGCAGATGGGAGGTAATCATCATGTGAGCTGGATTGCGTCAGGACTGCCGGACGCGGGAAACCTGTTGATCTTCAACAATGCCCAGAATTTGTTTGAGCATACACAAGGCTCTTACGCGTTTGAAATTAATCCTTATCTGAACGCGCTGACCAACAATACAGGGGCATTCGTGAATCCGCCGGACGCTGGCTATAACCTTCGGCAGCCGGATGTTTCCACGACCGGCAAGAATTCAAAGTTGATGTCGCGGCAGATTGTCTGGAGCTATCAGCCCAAAGCCAGCCACGGCATGACCAGCCACATTGGCGGGAGTGTTCAGCGCCTGCCGAATGGCAACACCTTGATTTGCTCCGACACGGAGGGGCACATCATCGAAGTCACATCCGCCGGTGACGCCGTGTGGGAATACATCAACCCGGTGGCTTCAGATGCCATTGTGAAATTCAAGCGCGACAACTGGCCGATGTATAATTCCATATTCCGCGCGTTCCGCATTGGCACGAACGATCCGGCGCTGAACGGTCACACCTTGATCTCCGGGAATACCATCACCGGCCGGACGCCGTCGTATCATTCACCGTAAGCCGTCAACAAACATGCACCTGAAAACCACAAGGCGGATTATGAAAACAATTTCATACTTGGTTGTCGCGGTAGTCGGACTGGCTGTGAGTCCAATTACACTGCGCGCCTACGAGCGATTGCAAGGGCCGACCGAATTGACTTACTGGGACAAGACTCAAACCTACAACGGCTACACGTTTTACGGCGTGCGGAGCAACACTTACCTGATCGACATGGAAGGACGCGTTGCTCACACCTGGCCGGTCGGGACGAATCCGCACCTGCTCACCAACGGCAATATGCTCGACGCTTTCGGCGGCGATGTCAACGGTTTCGCTGGACTCAAGGAGGTAGATTGGAGTGGAAACACCGTCTGGCAATACACCGAAACGCGCGCCAATTACTCGCCGCACCACGATTTCCTGCGGATCTTCAACGCAAAGCTCGGCACCAACACGACGCTCTATATTGCTGCCGAGTCCGTCACCTCAAACCAGTGTGTTGCCGCAGGGTGTAATCCGGCCAACAGCCCCTACACCAACGCTCAGGTGGACGCGGTTGTAGAAGTTGACATGGCAGGCAATGTGATTTGGGAGTGGTGTTTTTTTGACCACGGCATTCAGGACTTCGATGCGAGTAAATTTAACTACGTTGGCGCGGGCAAAAGCATTTCAAATTATCCGGGTCGGCTTAACTTAAATCTGCCGGGCCGGCCTGTGACCAATGACTGGTTGCACTGCAACGCAATTGATTACAATACCAACCTCGACCAGATCGTGATCACGGCGGCGGGCGGAGAGTTTTATGTGATTGATCACGGCAACACATTTGTTGCCGGCAATCCAGCGGCAAGCATCGCGCTGGCGGCAACTACAAATGGCGACTTTCTTTACCGCTTTGGTGATCCCGCTCGTTACAGCCAGGGCAGTCCGCCTTCGGTCGCGCCCAATTGGACTGTCTCCACCACCGGCAATAAGCAAATCGGCGCTGCTTGTGACGCGCAATGGATTCCAGGCGGGTTGCCCGGCGCGGGCCATTTTCTGGTATTCAACAACGGCAGTGATTTGTTTGAGACCACACCGCAA
>CAISVF010000505.1 GCA_903888765.1 uncultured Verrucomicrobia subdivision 3 bacterium
CAATTCCGCGAACAGTGCATCCAGCGCGTCCGCCCACAGCAGGGGCGAACTGTGCTTGACCAGTGGATCCCGGTTGGGCAGGACTCCGTTGCGGGTTTTATACGCCGGGAACGCCTGATCAAAATTGATGGATTTTTCGCAAACAATCTTGTTTCCATCGAGGTCAATGACCACGGCGCTCAAGCTTTGCGTGCTGGAATCCAATCCGAGAAAAAGTTTAGCCATAAGATTAAAATGTTTTTATTCGAGACAACTTTGGCGATCATACTCCTTAATTAATCCCGTGAAAAGCTCATTAAGCATTTGTCTTTCGGTCAGCCTGCTGCTATTGCCCGCCATGAATGGCCTCGCCGTGCCCCTGGACCGCCTCGCGCTGGTCTCCCGGCACAACGTGGTGCTCACGAACTTTGACACCGCCAACCCGCTCTCCATCGGCAACGGGCAATTCTGTTTTACGGTGGATGCCACCGGGCTCCAGACGTTTCCTGCGGCGTTTGCGCATACCACGCCGCTTGGCACGCTTTCCGACTGGGGATGGCACACCATTCCCAATACCAACGGCTGGGATATCGACCATTTTCAATTCACGCAATACACTAATTTATACGGGCGGGCGGTGCCTTACGCTGATGTGCCACACAACCAGCAAACGCCGGAAATCAAATGGCTGCGCGCCAACCCGCACCGGCTGCACCTTGGGCAGATCGGCTTCGTGCTCACCCATGCCGATGGTTCCCCGGCCCAAACCAATGACCTGACTGGCATTGTCCAGAAACTGGATTTATGGAACGGCGAAATATTCAGCCATTTTCAATTCGACGGCGTGCCGGTTTCAGTCGAAACCATTTGCGATTCGCAGCGGGATGCCATGGCCGTGCGCATCGTGTCGCCACTGGTGAAGCAGCGGCAGCTCGCTATCCAAATCCATTTTCCTTATGGCACGGGCGATACCACGACGGCGGATTGGAGCCGGCCGGACCAGCATGAGACTGTTTTTGAGCGCGGAATTCTGACTCACCGCTTTACCCGCAAGCTGGATAATGATAGGTACTCGGTTCAGGCTCGCTGGACGGCGACGGCGGCGATTCAGAAGACCGCCCTGCATAATTATCGGATCACACCATCGGGTGATGAAAGCGTCCTAGAGTTGCTCTGTGCATTTTCTCCCCGGCCCGCGAGCGGCGACTTACCGATGTTTGACGACGTGTTGACCGCAACGCACAAAAGCTGGAACAAATTCTGGCAGACCGGCGGTGCGATTGATTTGTCCGGCAGCCAGGATCCCCGCTGGTTTGAACTGGAGCGCCGCATTGTGCTTTCCCAATACCTGACCGCCATTCAAAGCGCGGGCGAAAATCCGCCGCCGGAAACCGGGCTCACTTACAATTCCTGGGAAGGCAAGTTCCACCTCGAAATGCATTGGTGGCACGAAGCGCATTTTGCGCTATGGAACCGGCTGCCGCTGTTGGAAAAATCTTTGGACTACTACCGGAAAATCCTCCCGCGCGCCGGAGGCACGGCGCAAAAGCAAGGCTATGCCGGCGCGCGCTGGCCCAAAATGACCGGTCCTGCTGGTGCCGAGTCGCCATCGCCGGTAGGGCCTTTTCTCGTCTGGCAGGAGCCGCATCCCATTTTTTATGCAGAGTTATGCTGGCGCGAGCATCACGATCCGGCGACGCTGAAAAAGTTCCAGGAGGTGGTTTTTCAGACCGCCGACTTCCTGGCCAGTTATGCGACCTGGGAAACCAACACCAGCCACTATGTCCTCGGCCCCGTGTTGCAATGTGCCCAGGAAATTTTCCCGAAAGATAAAACCTTCAATCCAACTTTCGAACTCACCTACTGGCGCTGGGCTCTGGAAACGGCCCAGCAATGGCGCATGCGCCTCAGCCTGCCGCGCGACCCAAAATGGGATGCGGTCTTGCGCGGGCTTGCCCGGCCACCGGTCGCCGATGGAAAATATCTTTTCGCCGAAACCACGCCGGATTGCTATACCAACCCGAAATGGAACGCAGATCACCCCGCAGTCGTTGGAGCATTGAGCTTTGTACCGGGAGCCGGAATCGATGCGGCGACGATGCGGAATACGCTCGATTGGATCTGGCAAAACTGGAATTGGCCGGATACCTGGGGCTGGGATTATCCGATGCTCGCGATGACCGCTGCGCGGTTGGGCGAACCCGGGCGCGCGATCGACGCGCTGCTGCTCGACACGCCGAAAAATCACTACGCCCTCAACGGCCAGGTTTACCAGCGGCCCGGCCTGACGATTTATCTGCCGGCCAACGGCGGCTTGCTCTACGCCGCTGCGCTGATGGCCGCCGGTTGGGATGGCGCGCCGTCACGAAATGCCCCCGGCTTTCCCGCTGATGGCCGATGGAGTGTGCACTGGGAAAACCTGCGGACCGCCCCATAGCCAGAATTAGGGATTGCCGCCCCGCGTTTGCGTGACTAGCCTGCTCCCACAAAAATCGTATATTCCCTGAATTCGCCATGAGCATTGCCAAAACTTTTTCGCTGGCCCAGGAACGCTACGCCGGATTGGGCGTTGACGTCGAGCACGCCCTGAAAACCCTGTCACAAATTCCCATCTCCTTGCATTGCTGGCAGGGCGATGACGTGGGCGGCTTTGAATACTTCGGCGGCACGCTCGGCGGCGGTCTTGTCGCCACGGGCAATTATCCCGGCAAGGCGCGCACGCCGGATGAATTGCGGGCGGATCTCGAAAAAACCTATTCCCTGTTGCCCGGCAAGCACCGCCTGAATCTCCATGCATTCTATGGTGAGTTTGGCGGACAGAAGGTGGACCGCGATGAAATAGAGCCGAAGCATTTTGCCAATTGGATTGCCTGGGCGAAGAAAAACAGCCTCGGTCTCGATTTTAATCCCACCTGTTTCTCCCATCCGAAGTCGGCCGATGGCGCCACGCTGTCGCACGCCGACAAAGGCATTCGCAAATTCTGGATTGAGCATTGTATCCGCTCGCGCGAAATCGGCGCAGCCATGGGCAAGGCGCTCGGCAAAACCTGCGTGACCAATGTATGGATTCCCGACGGCATGAAGGACACCCCCGCCGACCGCGTCGGCCCGCGCGCCCGGCTCGCCGAATCCCTGGATGCGATTTTCAAGAAACCGCTTTCGCCCAAGCTAAACCTCGACGCCGTCGAGCCCAAGTTGTTCGGTATTGGCAGCGAAAGTTTTGTCGTTGGTTCACATGAATTTTATCTGGGCTATGCGGTGAGTCGTAAAAAATTGCTGACGCTGGATGCTGGCCATTACCATCCCACCGAAGGTATCGCGGACAAAATTTCCAGCGTACTGCAATTCATGCCGGAAATCCTGCTGCATGTCAGCCGTGGCGTTCGCTGGGATAGCGACCACGTGGTGATTCTCAATGACGATTTGCTTGCCATCGCCCGCGAAATTGCGGTGAATGGCTTTGAAAAGCGTGTCCATATCGGGCTCGACTATTTTGACGCGAGCATCAACCGCGTGGCCGCCTGGACTATTGGCACGCGCAACATGATTCGCGCGCTGCTCATCGCCCTCCTCGAAACGCCGCTCATCCGTACGGCGGAGGCGGCGGGTGATTTCACCACGCGGCTCGCCTTGCAGGAGGAAGCCAAGTCGCTGCCCTTCGGCGCGGTCTGGGATTATTATTGCGAACAGCAGGGCGTGCCCATCGGTGAACATTGGCTCACCGAGGTGAAAGCTTACGAGCAGGCGGTTTTGAGCAAGCGCTGAGTGATTGATCTGAAATCAGTTGGCTTTGCCCGGACTGATTCCGCAGTGCATCCCGATGCGTGAATAACACAGAAATGCGCGATGTAATTATTTTAAAGTAAAACAAAAATATAAATTAAACAATGCAACCCAATCCACTACTTGGCGTCGTCTTCCACTGGCTCGGCGGCCTGGCCTCCGGCAGTTTTTATGTGCCCTACAAGGGCGTTCGTAAATGGTCTTGGGAAACCTTCTGGCTTGCCGGCGGCATGTTCAGCTGGTTCATCTGTCCGTGGATCGGCGCGCTGGTGCTGTCGAAAGACTTGTTTGCCGTACTGCACGAGACCCCCGGCTACACCTTCGGCATGACCTACCTCATGGGTGCGCTATGGGGACTGGGCGGCTTGACCTTCGGGCTGACAATGCGGTATCTCGGTATGTCCTTGGGCATGGCCATCGCGCTCGGCTACTGCGCAGCGTTCGGCACGCTCGTGCCGCCCATAGTAAAGGGTGAATTCGCCGATAAGCTGCTGAATCATTCCGGCACCAGCGTCGGCGGCCCCATCGTGCTGCTTGGTGTATTCGTTTGTTTGCTCGGCATCTTTATTGGCGGCGTGGCCGGTGTGCGCAAAGAAAAGGAGATGGCCGGCCAGACTTCAACCATTGCGGAATTTAATCTCTGGAAAGGCCTCGGCATCGCCACGTTCTCCGGTGTGATGAGTTCCTGTTTCTCGTTCGGCTTCCAGTTTGGCGAACCGATTACCAAAATCACCGCCGCGCATGGCACCGGACCGCTCTGGGTCGGATTGCCGGTCATTGTGGTGATCTTGCTTGGTGGCCTCACCACGAATTTCCTCTGGTGCGTGCTGTTGCACCTCAAGAATGGATCGGCACATCAATATTTAAGCCCCACCGTCCAGCCGGTCAAGGGTCAGGCGGCGGGTGGCGATGGTCATGGCGGCAAAACTTCCGTACAAACGTTTGAGCCGGGCACCGCCGTTCCCTTGCTCTCCAATTGGCTGTTCTGTGCCCTCGCCGGCACTTTCTGGTATTTCCAGTTCTTTTTCTATCAGATGGGTGAAAGCCAGATGGGCAATTACAAGTTCTCCAGTTGGACACTGCACATGGCCAGCATCATCATCTTTAGCACCTTGTGGGGCATCTTCTTCAAGGAGTGGCGTGGCGCTCAGGCGTTCACCAAGAAACTGGTTATCCTTATGCTCGCTTTGCTGGTGGGCTCCACCTGTATCATCGGCTGGGGCAATAAACAATCGGAGGACGCGGAAAATGCGGCCAAGGCCAAAGTTGCCGCCACCGTACCAGCCGCTGCGGCCGACGCTGCGCAGGCTCAGCCAAAATAATCGCCGCTGATTTCTCCTGCCGCCGCGCCTTGTAGTCAACGGGGCGCGGCGGTTTTGCTTAAATCTGGTAATCCACCACGCCGGTTTTATCCGCCTTGCTCAGCACCCGCATGTCCAGCCCATCATAGATCACCAGCGAATTGGGCTGCACGCTCTCCATAATGAACACGTTCCCGCCGATGGTGCTGCCCGAGCCAATGATCGTCTCGCCTCCTAGAATGGTCGCGCCTGGATAAATCGTCACCCGATCCTCAATCGTTGGATGCCGTTTTTTTCCCCGCAGCAGTTGCCCGGCGGCGGTGGATTTAGCGCCCAGCGTCACCCCGTGGTACATCTTCACGTGGTTGCCAATGATCGCTGTTTCGCCAACGACTGTTCCGGTGCAATGATCCACAAAAAAGTGCGATCCGATCTTCGCACCCGGATGCAGGTCCATCCCGGTTCGTGAATGCGCCCACTCGGACATGATGCGCGGAATGAGCGCCACTTCCTTCAAATATAGTTCATGCGCCAGCCGCTGCACGGTGATGGCCTCGATAAAGGGATACGAGACGATGATCTCTTCCCGGCTCGCCGCCGCCGGATCGCCGCTGAAGGCTGCCTCCACATCCGTCTGCAAAATCTCGCGAATGCGCGGCAGGCCGCCCAGGAAAGTCATGGTCAACTGGTGCGCCGCCCCGGTGATGTCTTTCTTGGCGAGCCCTTCCGGCGGAAGATATTCAAGGCTCTTGCGGATTTCGTCCTCGAGTCGACCAAGCACGGCGTCCAGCAGTCCAGCAGTCTTGACCTTGATCTCCGAAGAATGCACAAGTTGCTCGTCAAAAAATCCGGGGAACAGCAACCGTAACAACTCCTGGGTCAGGTCCGTAATCGCCCGTTTGGACGGCAGATTTTTGCCGTCCAGATGATTGATGCCACCGAACCGGGCATAGGATGCAACCAGATCGTTGGTGAGTTTGGAGACCGTTTCCACGCCGGTAAATTACCACGAAGCCTCCCGGAAACAAAGATTTTGTCCGCTTTCCACCAGTCGCCCCGCCACCAGCCGTACAACTATTCAGGCTGCAACCACACTCGATCCAGTTTCGCCGGCGGCGTAGGTTCCGGCCTATTGCCATCAACAGGGTATGGTGAGACGTGCAAAGATTACATCCTGGCAATGACGGGTCTTGGCTATCCCGAACGGATGATGAAGCGCCGTAATTAGATGATTTTTGGCGTCATAATGGCTTCAAGAAAAAAAAGAGTCTGGCCAAAACCTAAAAGCCAGACTCTTTAACCCAACCCAATCCAACTCAACCGTAGGCCATGATAACCTACACTTTATCAGACCAAACGAACCTCGACTTGTTCAAAATATTTTTCGGGTGCCCGCTAAATACCCAGGCGATTATAAATCTCGTGCCTGACCTTGTGGGTACAAGCGCACTTGTCGCCAAATAATAATTGGTGTTGGCAATATACGGATTTATTGCAGGTGACAAACATGACATCGTTGGTGATCCACTGTTCCACGCCACAATATTTGCCGCCCTGCGGCAGTTGGCTCAGTTGCGCGGTGCTTTCTTGCGGATTTATCCTTTCGCGTATTTCCATCGTCAGTTGCATTCCTTTGGATCGGTAACTTTTCTGATTTAAGTATAATGAAGCACAAGACGCGCGCTAGGGCATGATCATGCTACTTGACTCGCCGTTGGCAAAATCTCCCCCGGAAACCCGTTTTACAGCGGCATTGTACCAGTGACGGCAGGTTTTGCCTCTGGGTTTCCAGCGCCTATTTCCAGCATGAAGTTTTTTTGTTCGTTAGCCAGAGAATTCTTCTCTCCACCCATTTCCGGCTGGTTTAACGCAGTGGTTATGCGCACCGGTCGGTCATTTGCCCAGCAATCTTGCATGGTTTTTCAACGCCCATAAGGTTCAACCTCACAATATGAAGCTCGTTTGGATCGCTCAGGGAGCGTGAGCCGTGGCTAAAATTATTTGCAGTTGCCTTGGCGCGTTGAAATAGAGATGGTTTCTTTCACCAAAGAAATCCTGAAATGAAAACCGGTTATATCATCATGGCGTTCATTGCTTTTCACGCCGTGGCAACAGCAGTCGTGAAAGCAGGCGGAAATCTGGCGCTATTCGCCACCCCCAGCACTTCCTATGTGTCGGGACATGAAACGCTTGAGGCCATCAACGACGGATTTGATCCGCTCGCAGTGGACGATCATAGCCATGGCTGCTATGGCAACTGGCCTAAAAGCGGAACTCAATGGGTCCAGTATGCTTGGGAGCAACCGATATCCACGCGGCAGATGGATGTTTATTGGTGGGATGATGCACGCGGCGTTCGTCTGCCCGCCGCCTGCCGGTTGTTTTATTGGACCGATGGACATTTTTTGCCAGTGCCCCAAGTCCAGGGATTAGGGGTGGCGGGCGGACAATATAATACCACTACCTTTGCTGAAATTTCCACGACCCGGTTACGGATGGAATTCGACAGCAGCCAGACTTTTTCAACGGGGATCATTGAATGGAAAGTTTACGACTCGGGAAAATCGCCCAAATTCGCTCCGCACGCCATAGCCGGACCGGACCGAGTGGTCGTGCTGCCTGCAAAAACCTATTTGAATGGCGAAACGCGCGGGGGAGCGCAGTCAATCCGCTGGAGTCAGGAAGTCGGACCGGGAACCATCATGTTTACAGATGCGACCCAACTGAAAACCACGGCCACTTTTAGCAAACCCGGCGATTACGTGGTAAAATTATCGGCTTTTAACGGCGACCAGAGCGGATCAGCCACGCTCCGTGTCCAGGTGGAGTCTTCGGCACCGAAAACCAGACTGGAGCCGGTGGCGGTTCAGCGCTACCAAATCAACAGTCCGCTTTGGAGTGCCCGGCTGAAGCAACAGATTGTGCATTGGATTCCTCATTGCATCGCGGAACTCGCCAAACCGGGCTTGCCGGAAGGGGGATTGGAAAACTTTATTGAGGCAGCCAACAAAAATGCGGGCCGGCCCCATAAACCACACTTTGGCCCCCCGTGGGCCAATGCCTATACGCTCAATGTCATCGAGTCCATGTGCCTCGCGCTGGAATTGGATGCCCGGGGCGATACGGAAGTGGTGCAGGCGCAGACAGCAATACGCTCCAGACTTGATGAATGGGTTTCGATAGTGCTGGCGGCGCAGGAACCGGATGGCTATTTGCAAACGCGCTTTACGCTGGGCAAGCCGTCTGAGCAGAAACAATCACCCCCCCGCTGGACTTATGTGGGCGACCACGAAGGATACGTAGCGGGTTACTTTATCGAGGCAGCCATCGCGCATTACCGGCTGGAGCAAGGGCACGATAGGCGCATGTATGACGCGGCCAGAAAACTGGCGGATTGCTGGGACGCTCACATTGGCCAGGCACCTAAGCGGGCTTGGCACGACGGGCACGAGGAACTGGAACAGGCACTCGTCCGGTTGGGACGACTGGTCAATCAAGTGGAAGGCGGCAGACAGGGCGATCGCTATTTCCGGCTCGCCCGGTTTCTGCTGGATAACCGGCGCAAAGGCGACAGCTATGACCAGACCCATCTGCCGGTGATACAGCAATATGAGGCGCTGGGGCACGCGGTGCGGGCGGCCTATTGCTATTCCGCCATGGCCGATATTGCCATGGAAACCGGTGATGCCGAGTATCACAGTGCCGTGAAATCATTATGGAACAGCATCGTGAACCGGAAATACTATGTCACGGGCGGCATCGGCAGCGGAGAAACCTCCGAAGGATTCGGCCTAGATTTTTCCCTGCCCAACAACGCCTATTGCGAATCCTGCGCGGACTGCGGGGAAATATTTTTTCAACACAAGATGAACCTCGCCTATCACGAGGCGCGCTATGCGGATTTAATGGAGGAAACCCTTTATAACGCGGTGCTAGGTTCGGTGGATTTAGCGGCCAGCCAGTTCACATATGTGAATCCGCTGGACCAGGATTTTGCGCGCTATGACTGGCATGGCTGCCCTTGCTGCGTGGGTAATATCCCGCGCACACTGTTGGAATTGCCAACGTGGATGTATGCCAAAGACGCCGACGGTCTGTTCGTAAATCTTTATATCGGCAGCACCATCGACCTCGGACGCGTTGCGGGCACTGACGTGACCATTGAGCAACACACTGACTATCCTTGGCAGGGCGCGATCGAATTAACGATCAAGCCCGCGACGGCCAAAAAATTCTCCATTCGCTTGCGAGCCCCCAACCGCAATGTCAGCGCCCTCTATCAAACCACGCCAGCAGCCGACGGCATCCGCTCGCTAAGCGTCAATGGACATAAAATCACACCGAATATCAAAGCGGGTTACGCCGTAATTACCCGTCAATGGAAACCGGGTGACCGCATCCAAGTGGAGCTGCCTTTGTGCGTGCAACGGGTTAGCGCAGATCAACGAGTGGCCGCAGATCGGGGTCTGGTCGCCTTGCGATACGGACCACTGATCTACAACCTCGAGAGCGTGGATCAGCCGGTGGATGGACAGTTAAACGTCGATACGCCCTTGACGACCGAATGGCAGCCCGACTTGCTCGGTGGTGTGGTCGTCATTCACAGCCGGTTTGCGAATGGATCGTCTCTGACTGCGATTCCAAATTTTGCCCGCAATAATCGCGGCGGTCGCTCCGTGGTTTGGTTCCCGGCCGGGCACATGGACTCCAAGGCCAAGCCATAACTCTATGGGCAACGATTGGGTAAGCGTCAAAAAGGTTAGCCTCTGGTCATGGCTGCGTTTGACCATCCCTGCGGGCGCGAAAACCACGCCGCTGCAAAGAGTGGCTTAACCCGCTTACGGAAGGGCCCCGGTGAATAATCTGCCGTTTCACGGCAGACTGGCGAGCAGGAAGTCTTGGGCGTTGGTCAAATCGCGATTCAGCATCAGTATTTCCTCGGACAAGGGCGACAGTGCGGTGTCCGGAATCGAGCACATCAAGTTGCCACTCATTTCAAGGGCGTAACTGGCAGTGCCGAGCGATGCCGCTGCGTCAAATTTGGCAACCTGCTGTGTGGGATGCAC
>CAISVF010000506.1 GCA_903888765.1 uncultured Verrucomicrobia subdivision 3 bacterium
GCCATTACCACCGCCAATGCCGGAAATAGCGCGGTGCGCACCTCGCGCTGGCGTTATATTCACTACGCGGATAATTCGGAGGAACTTTATGACGAGCGCATGGATCCGCATGAATGGACGAATCTCGTTTCCGACCTGCATTATGCCGGAACCAAGGCTGGCCTGATGCAGTCATTGCCGGTCCGGTATGCCGATCCCGCCCCCGGGAGCGCCGAGCGCACGCTCACGTATTCAAACGGCGTCGCGTTTTGGGAAGGCAAAGCCATTCCGCCGGATGCTCCAATTCCGGGGCTGGATCAGGATTGACCCTGGCCACGCATACCCCAAATTCTTTTATTCAAATGAAACTGCTAAAAATAGGCAGCGCTTTGCTGCTGATAAATCTGGTGGTCGTGCTGAATGGCTCTGCCGGTGTGTGGGTGACGGATCTCCGCTGCGAATACCGTGAGAATCCGCTCGGCATCGACTCCGCCGCGCCGCGCTTGTGCTGGCAGTTGCAATCCAGCGAGCGCGGCCAGCGTCAGACCGCCTATCGTATCCTGGTAGCCAGTTCCGCTCTGTTGCTCGCACAAGGGCGTGGCGATTTGTGGGATTCTGGCGAAGTACATTCCGATCAATCTCTGCATGTGCGCTATGCCGGCAAGCCGCTGGCCGCCCGGATGCAATGCTTTTGGAAGGTGCAGGCTTGGGACAAAGATGGCATGCCGGGTAAATGGTCGCCGGCGGCCCTGTGGGAAATCGGCCTGCCCGCAACGAATGATTGGAGCGGCGCAAGTTGGATTCGCCTGGCGCAGGATCCTCGCCAATCTCCGCTCACCGAGCGCCCGGTGCAGACCCAGGGCATGAAAGTGCCGCGCCTGGCCAAGGCATTTTCTGCGCCGCTGTTTCGCCGCGAATTTCCCCTCAAACCCGGGGTGGTGCGCGCCCGTGCCTATGTCTGCGGCCTTGGTTACTGCGAGGCTTACGTGAATGGTCAGCGCTGCGGCGATGCCGTGCTGGATCCTGGTCAGACCACTTACGATGCGCGCGCCTTTTATGTGACGCATGATATCACGCGGTTGATCCAGCCCGGCGCAAACGCCGTCGGCTTCCTGCTCGGCAGTGGCTTCTTCGGCCAGAACATCGGCTTCAATGCGGCTGGTTTGTGTTACGGGCCGCCCGTGCTCATCGCCAAAATCATCGTGGATTACGCTGACGGCACTTCGGAAGTCATTAACACTGACTCCTCCTGGAAAGCAGGCACCGGGCCGATTCTTTTCGACAATGTTTATGCTGGCGAAACCTATGACGCGCGTTTGGAGCAGCGTGGCTGGAACCAGCCCGGTTTTGCTGATGCCAGTTGGGCGGCGGCCGTTCCGGTGGCTTCCCCCACGGCACAGTTGCAGGCTCAAATGATTCCGCCCATCCGCGCCATCAAAACGCTGCCGGTGCAAAAAGTCATCGCGGGCCAAAATGGCCGATGGATTTTCGATCTCGGTCAGAACATCGCGGGTTGGGCCCGGATTCAGGTGCAAGCCC
>CAISVF010000507.1 GCA_903888765.1 uncultured Verrucomicrobia subdivision 3 bacterium
GCACGACAATCGTCAAAAAAATCCTTCCTCAAGGAGGATGGCCGTCTGCCAAGACCTCCGCTGCACGACCTTCACATCAAATCCGTCATGCTGCAAAACCAGCATTGCATGCGCACCATTCGGTGGAAAATCGCAAAAACAACAGCTTCGCCTTTATGAACTCTGAAGATAAAGAAAACAGCGACGAAGGGATCTCATGCTGCGTGGCGTTAAGAATCAACTGGATAGTCCTGATACGCCGGAGGTCCGGATGCATTATGAGCGTTTACTTGCCCTTGGGCACAGCGACTCCGAAGCCCGCGAACTGATCGCGACGGTATCGGCATTTTATATTTGGCATTCGGTGCAGCAAGATGAGTTTACCTATGCAGATTATGTCGCTGAATTGGAAAAGTTGCCGGAGTTGGATTGGCAAGATGATGACAATGACGTTGGCTGACAACAAACAAGGCAGACCCAACCCGCCAAGCCCCCAAGGAACTGGCTTAACCACCTTGCGTTCTCCCTTGCAGTCGCAACGGTTGCCACAGCTTTGGCAAAATAATCGGCGGTGGAAGTTGGCAGGAATCGCACTTGCGGGTGCGGGCGGAGTGCCGCAAGCTTTTCCATGATGTCCGAACGTCCGCTCGCCAACTTGAATAAGCCCGACGTCGCGCTCGAAATGACGCTGCGTCCGTCCCTCTTTTCCGATTTCACCGGCCAGCCCAAAGTGAAGGAGCGGCTGGAGATCTCGGTCGCCGCTGCCCTGCAGCGCGGTGAATCCTTGGACCATATTCTGCTCTGCGGTCCGCCCGGACTGGGAAAGACCACCATCGCCAACATTCTTGCCCGGGCGATGAATGCCAACGTCAAGGCCACTAGTGGCCCGACTATCGAAAAGGCGAGCGATTTAGCCGGACTGCTGACCAATCTGGAAGCAGGGGATGTGCTATTCATTGATGAAATACATCGCCTGCAAAAAACCATCGAGGAATATTTGTATCCGGCGATGGAGGATTTCAAGCTGGATATCATCATTGACCAGGGCCCGAATGCACGCAGTGTGCGGTTAAATCTGCCGCGGTTTACCCTCATTGGGGCCACCACCCGCAGTGGCTTGCTCAGTGCCCCACTGCTTACGCGCTTCGGGATGCGCGAGCGGCTGGATTATTATTGCGTCGCGGACATGGACAAAATCGTTCTGCGCTCCGCAAATTTGCTTAATGTAGAAATTGATCCTGCTGGCGCGCATGAAATCGCGCGGCGCTGTCGTGGGACGCCGCGAATTTCGAATAACCTGCTTCGCCGCGTCCGGGACTATGCGCAGGTGCGCCATGACGGCCGTATTACCGCTGAAGTGGCCGACAAGGCGCTGGCGATGTTGGAGATTGATGAAAACGGACTCGACGAAATGGATAAGCGTATTCTTGAATCCATTATTGTGAAATTTGGCGGTGGGCCGGTGGGCGTGAATTCTCTCGCCGTAGCCGTGGGGGAAGAACCGGATACGATTGAAGAAGTATACGAGCCTTATCTTATCATGGAGGGTTATCTAAACCGCACTGCCCAAGGCCGTATCGCGACCGAGTTGAGCTACCAAAAACTTGGATTAAAACCAAAAACGGGTAGCCAGTCCGCGCTTTTTTAAGCAGGACCTGATCAGGCTTTATTTTCTGCGCCCGCCGGGTGCAAAATGGTAGCCGCCATGTACGCGGCCACCTCGTACTTTGCCGGGGAATCCGCCAGGAGAGGCACCGGGCTTGGCTTCCTCAAACAAGGCCGTGTAGCGGTAATCAAAATTCTCCAGCTTGACGCGCGGGATTTTCTGGCTGATGAAGCGCTCAATGGCGAAGACATGTGGCGCATCCTCTGCCACCATGATGGTAAAAGCATCACCGGTGTTTTCTGCGCGGCCAGTGCGACCGATGCGGTGAATGTAATCTTCTGGATGCTGCGGCACATCGTAGTTGATCACGTGGCTGACGTCCGCAATGTCCAAACCGCGCGCGGCTATGTCTGTGGCGACCAGCACCTCAAATTTGCCATTGCGAAACCCTTCCAAAGCCTGCTCACGTTCGCGCTGGGTACGGTTGGAATGCAATACGGCCACGGCGTGGTTTGCGCGCTTGAGCAGGCTGGCCGCGCGGTCCGCCCCATGCTTGGTGCGGCAGAAAATGATCACTGAGTCATAATTCACGCGCTTTAGAAGTTCCAAAAGCAGGTCGGTTTTCTGCGTGTCAGAAACAGGGTAGATGACGTGCTTTACCGTCTCGGCCGGGGTCCGGCGCGCCCCGATCTCAATTGTCTCGGGCTGGTTCATCGCCCATTGAATGAGCGTCTCAATCTGGGGCGGTATGGTGGCGGAAAACAAGGCGCTGTGGCGCTGGCGTGGGCATTTCTCCACCAACCGGCGCACGTCGGGCAAGAAGCCCATGTCCAACATCCGGTCCGCCTCGTCTAGGACAAGAAACTCCACCTTGTCCAGCTTCACTGTGCCTTGTTCCAAATGATCCAACAGGCGTCCGGGCGTGGCCACCACGATGTCGGTGCCGGATTTTAATTCGTCGTTCTGCTTGCCATAGCCGACCCCGCCAAAGACTACCGTGATTTTTAAATCCATGAAGCGGGCATAATCGCGGAAGGCGGTTTCCACCTGGGCGGCCAGTTCGCGCGTTGGCTCCAAAATGAGTACGCGTGGTCCGCCGGGTTGGTGATGCCCGAGTTTGGAAAGAATCGGCAACGCAAAAGCCGCCGTCTTGCCAGTTCCGGTCTGGGCGCTGCCAATGACGTCTTTGCCGGATAACACCAGCGGTATGGCCCGCAGTTGAATGGGCGTCGGTTCGGAGTAGCCCACGGCGCGAACGCCTTCGAGCACCTTTTCACCGAGACTCAAGGCGGCAAATTTCACGCGGCACTTCCTTCTGCCGTCGCCGGAGTTGTTGGTGGCACCGGCGTTTCCAGGGCTTGCGCGTTGGGTGCTTCAACTACTGGTGTCGTCGCTTCTGCGAGCACGGTTGTTTCGCCTGCGGTCGGACTCACTACCTCCATTGGCGGGGTGGTCTCGTTGATGTTAGCTGCACTATTCTCTGCATTCCCGGTAGCAGGCTTTTCTTCTGACGCCTTCTTTTCCTGCTTCACTGGCCTGGGCGCAGGCTTTTTCGCGGTTTCCATACGACCATCCGCGAATTCTAGCACTGCTCCCTGATGAATCAACCAGTGTAAATCCACGATAATCGCGGTTTGCTCTGGCGTCGCTTCTGGTGCCGAAAGTTTTTCTGCCGCTGCTGGCGGGACCGTGCCTTCGGCTACCGGCGTGACTGGTGCCACGATTTCAGAGATGGTTGCTGGCACTACTTTGGATGTTGGAGCCAAGGCTTCAATTAGTTTACGGCGGGTGCATTTCGCGTTTGCGTTGATATATTCAACGATTCGCTTAATGTTTTCGGATACCGGCGTAGTTTCCAGGTCGAGGAACTGCGGGCGCGCCACGCTAACATGGGTTACGGTTTTATTTACCTTGAAGAACTGCAGACCATGTTGCGCGAACTGCTGGCTGAGCTTCGTTGCGATGGGGAGCGGGAAAAATTTTTGGTGCTCCCATTCCTGCCGGATCAATCGCTGCAAGCCTGCGCAGCGTAAACTGCGGCTCGGCAGACCGGCTACAGTGAGCGTTTCCACGGGCTTGATGATGGAATCCTTGTGCGTGGTGCGGAAATGCTTTTCCACTTCTTCCAAAGTCGCCAGTTTGAGCGGTTCCGGCACGTTGAGACAGATGTATTCCGTTTTGAAGCTCTGCTCTTCCACCCATTTTTTGACCACTGCCTCGTCCTTCACGATTTTGACGCGCGCTTTGAAAAAGTCGAACGGCATTCGCGAGAACTTTTCCGCATGTAATTTGCGGAGCTGGTTTTGGTAATCGTGATAGTTCGGCGGGCCCAGAATGACCCCGCTCATCCCGCATTGCGCGACGAAAGTATAAACCCCCTTGGGTGGTTCGGTTTGCGTGCGCTCGGCCTGATAGAAAGTAGCAAAATGATTTTTGAGTAAGTGCTCAACCGCCTCATCCTCGCTGGTCCACGGCGAATCGTCCAATGCGCAGACGAACAAGGGCTGTGCTGTGGCATCAGTTTTTTTCTTGGTGAGCACCACGGAGTAGCGTTCCGCCTTCTGCAAAATCAGCAGCGCAATTTGGAACAGGGGATAGGCCCGGCCGGTGACTTTGATCTGGCGGGCGAGTTGTTCTACTCCGCGTTCCTCCGGTATGAATGCCGCGTTCAACTCTGGCAGCGGGGCCGGCGGTTCAGGACGTTCGCGCCGCGGTTGATCGCGGCGGTCACCGCCTCGAAAACCACCCTGCCGATCGCCGCCGCCAAACTTGGATCCACCACGTGGCGGGCCGCCGCGGCGCTCTCCGCCGCCCGCCCCGTCACGGCGCGGGCCACGGCGCTCGCCGGGCTTGTCGCTGAACCGGCGCTCCGGCTTCACACCTTCATTGCCGGTGAATTTTGCAAATTTGTTGGACTCGGTTTTTCCCTGCGCCCATGCGGGCTGGAACAGGTTTTCCAAGTTCAGATCGAGATCAGAAACGTTGCTCATGTAATAAATGCCCCGTCAAGCGGGGTTGAAATGGATGAACATAATGGCTGTTAGCGTTGGGGAAAGCAAGTGCAGTATCTTGTTGAACGGGGCCAAACAACGTTTTTTATATCGCAGTTATTAGCTTTCCAGCAGGGCAGCTGGCTGGCTGCCGGGATCTTGCGCTCTGCTTTTAATAGAGAGGCGTTGCCTGGGTAACTCGTTTTTTGGTCATGCAGGGCTTGAGTTATTTAAGTATCTTCTAATAACCAAGCATCAACTCTATAAAATTGGAATCAGGTCCAGTCATCACCCCAGCCAAACTGCGATTGCTCAGAAGACATTTCGGCCATCTATTTTTCCGCGGCAAACTGCTGCGCAGGCAATATGCAGAGGTTGTCATGGGAAAATGGCCTTGAACAATTGTTAATCAGGCCTCATCCAAAAAAACAGTTCATCCCTTTGTCCACTTCATGGTCGCGCGCTTCATTTCGCGCTCGGAATCACGCTTTTTGAGGTCGTCGCGTTTATCGTAGGTCTGTTTACCCGTGCCGACGCCGAGGGAAACTTTGACCTTGCCGTTTTTCCAGTAAAACGACAATGGGAAAAGCGCATTGCCCTTAACCGATGCCAGACCGAATAGTTTGCGGATCTCCGATTTGTGCAGCAGCAGTTTACGCGGTGCCTTAAGGGCGTGATTGTGAATGTTCCCGTGCGCATATTCTTCGATATGCGCATTATAGAGCCAGACCTCTTCTTTTTCCACGCGGGCAAAGGCGTCTGCGATCTGCCCCTTACCCGCCCGCAGCGACTTGACTTCGGTGCCATGCAGCACAATGCCTGCCTCGAAGGTCTCGAGGATGTGATAATCCCGCCGGGCTTTGTGGTTGGTCACGATGTCGGCCATATCCTCAATGTAAAAGCTGGACCGCAGAATGTAGAAACAAAAATGCTTCACTCCAGGGAGTGAAGCAGAAAATTTAACTGGCTATGCGTGTTGGCGGAATGAAAAACGGCTTGCGTCCGCCCGTGGTTCGGGTTCAGTGTTTTTTACGTTTTTTGGCGATTGGCCGGACTGCCGCAACTTCCTCGGGTAACTCAAAACTCATCTTATTTTCCAGGATTTCCGTCAAGGCAATGTCCGCCAGCCCCATGCTGGCTGGCACGTCCACCAGTGGGCGACCCAGGCCGCCGCCGCCGGCGTTCAACTGGCGCACCCGGCGCGAAACCATGTTGACCAGCACGTTCGGGTTGCCCACTTTTTCATTGGCAAGCTTGCAAAGTTCAGCGTTCATTTATTCAATATAATCGAGCGCGCCATGATGCCAGCGCAGGCAATCAATGCAAGCTAAATATTCTGCATTTTGCGGGGTTGTGGAATTATTAAAACCGGAAAACGGATTGATGGCAGGCTATGTTTCTCCTTGGCGAGGCTGCGGGCTTGTGCTTTCCGGCGGGGCGGGGGAGTCAATCTTGGTCATGCCGTTTGTTTTAAACGGGCATCTGGCATCGGGCGTTGTCGCTGGACGGCGAAGGCAGCGCGGGATATCATTTCTTTATACTTGATAAGTAATCGCCCGACGCGTTGTCCGGCGTTGCATTAAACCGCATGAATTCCGCTCTCAAAATGAACTCCCTGCGATCATCGCAAAAAAAGCTCTGGCCCTTGGTTTTGGTGGCGGCACTTCTTGTATGTTTTGCCGCGCCGATGCCATTGCTTCGTGCAGAAATCAGGTCCGTCGCGGTGCCCTTTGCCGGTGACGTCGTGGAGTCGTGGGAAGAATTCCCCGTCTGGTATGTCACTCCTCCGCTAATCATCTTTGGTGGTCAGGCGTCCATTGCCGGCCCCAATGATTACATTTGGCAGACCGCCTCGGCGCTCGCGACCCCGGGCGGGTTTGGGCTGGGGCCGTTTGAGGCTCAGGCTCAGGATGGCACCCATGGCTATGGCTCCAGCGTGGATTTAGGAACTGTGAATATTAATTTCCAGTCACCCATTACCGGCTTTGGCGGGTACTGGGGATGCGCCGGCAATCCGATTACGTTGGAATTCTATGGGGAGAATCAGACCTGGGTAGGCAGTGATAGTTTTAATTATGCCAGCCCGAACCACGACGGGTCACTCCAGTGGAATGGCTGGCAATCTAGTGTCCCCCTATATTCCATCAGTTACTCGGGCGCATGGGTGGTCAATGACTCATTGCGGATCACGGAAGTCCCTGAGCCAGATATCGGCCTCTTGCTTGGTTTCGGGATGCTAGCCCGTGCGGTTTGCAAGGATCGTTTCCGGGGATTCTATTTTACAACCAGATCATCCGCTGTCCACAAGTTGCGATCAGGTCCGGCGGAATGAATCTCCATTTCTGAGCCGGAAAGCTGGTGAAAGAAAAATGGTGTTCCCCACGGATCCACCAGTTCGCCTTGCGCATTCACGCGCAGGCCGTTTTCGGCATTGAGAAAGTTCACCTGCTGTGGATTATCGCCCGTCAGGGC
Organism: uncultured Verrucomicrobia subdivision 3 bacterium; assembly: GCA_903888765.1. Classification (GTDB taxonomy): domain Bacteria; phylum Verrucomicrobiota; class Verrucomicrobiia; order Limisphaerales; family UBA11358; genus UBA11358. Next base: position 7,048 of record CAISVF010000507.1, read on the forward strand.
GCGAGTGATTTCGGGATTCGTGCCCGTCGGATTGCTGCCAAACCGCGAGCCGTAATTGCGGATGGTGTGACGCATGTTTTCCAGCACGATACTGGCCGAAAAGTTGGTGAATTCCAGCGGTGTCGGCCGCCCGGCCGGTGCCAGGTTTCGCGTCGGTGTGGTCAAGGCTTCGTTTTGCAGCGGGCGCACGGCATTGAAGCTGGCCAAGATCATGGCGGTGGCTTGGGCGTTATTCGTTGCCAGCGCCCGGGCCACGGCGGCGTCCTGTGCGCGTTGGCCCGGCGCTGCTGCCGAGGTTTTTACGGCGTCGGGCTTCCAAAGCAGAAATAGCAGCAGGGCTGGCGGAAATAGTAATATGACCGCCGCTGGAATTTTATGCTTCATCAGATGAAGCCAAGATTGCTCGCAGCGAAACGCCGGAGATTGGGAAATACGGTGGCGAGATTGCTGTTGTCTACCCCGAACCAGGTGGCGAGGGTGGCGAAATACTGGTCAATTGCCGTGGTGGGAATCCAGCGCCCCGTGCTCGTGTCATCGGGACCGTTCACGGTGAGCGTGGGAAATTTTCCATAGCTTTTGCCGCCCTTCACCGCCCCGCCTACAATGAGGTGATGGCTACCCCAGCCGTGATCGCTGCCCTGCCCGTTGCTCGGCAGGGTGCGGCCGAAATCGCTGGCGGTAAACGCCGTGACACTTGAGGAAATGCCGGGATAAAGCGGTTCGAGTTGCTCCATCGCTCGCTGGAACGCATACAGGCACTGGCTCAATTCCGCGAACAGATTGGAATGTGCCCCGGTCAGGACATTGCCGGGGGTGGTGCTGCTGTAATTCGTCTGGCCGGTGTGCAGGTCATAGCCGCCTACCTGGCAGAAAAAAATCTGGCGCTTCATCCCGAAACCGGCGTTGGTGGTGGCGCGTTTACCAGCCTCAATCAACCGCGCGATCATCTGCAGTTGCGGTGCCAGCGAGGAGCTGAATTTGCCGCCGCTGACCTGGTTGGTGACGGTGCCGGGAAACGGATTCGTCCAGTAATTTCCGGCCGTGTTGGTGATGGCATTGTTGAGCAGCCCGCTGCTTTGAATGCTGTGCTGCGCCACCCCGGCATAGGCTTGCGCCTGCAGATTCGGATACGACAGTCCCAGGATGTTGGTCAGGGCTGTGAGTCGCGCGCCGGAAATTCCCGCGAGCGAAATCGCCCCGCTGGTGGAGACGGAATATTGCGAAATAACATTGCCCACCTCAAATGTGTTCGCCCCGGCCAGGGAGACGGAAAGCGAGATCGGCGCGCCTGGCTGCACGGAATTTAACAGGTCCGCACAACGCCCACCCCAGCCGGTCGTGGGCGGCTGGTCGGGAATCGAAGTCTGCCATTGGGTGACTTGGTCGGCGTGCGAGAATAGTTGCGGCGGCTTCTGAAAAACGTTCGACTGATATTGCACGCGGGTTAGCGGATAGACCAGCGTGCCGGTATTGAACAGGGTCGCCAGCTTGCCTTCATAAAAGAGCTGCGCCAGTTCCGGGCAGGCGGGATGCAGGCCAAAGCTGTGCCCCGCCGGGTCCACATAATTATTGGACGTGCCCGGGGGCACCAGGTTTAAGAGCGAGCCTTGCGGAAGCGCGAGCACGGGCGTGCGAATCGCGGCGTAGTTATTGTATTCGGACGCGATCGTCGGGATGACCAGATTGTTCGCGTCATTACCGCCTTGCAGGAAAATGCAGACCAGCGCCTTGTAATCGTTCGGGCCGATGTTGGATTGCGCCACGGCAGCATTCATAAAACGCAGGTCGCGGATGGCGGAAGTCATCGCAGCGGTGCCCAGGGCGGCGCAGGCGGTCCGCCGGATGAACTCGCGGCGCGTGATGGCGGAAATGTCTTGCTTCTCCATAGGTTATTTTTGAATGGAATAATCCGGCGAATTGACGATCAGGTGCACCACCGCGCGAACACGGTCGCGCATCTGGATGGCCGTCGGCGGTGTGCTGTATGGAAAGTTCACTGTGTTGGTGACGTAATTCAGTATGTTAGTTTTGGCTCCGTTCGATAACTCGCCGGCCAGCAGCAGGGTGTTTAATGAATCCACGAGATTGGGGAGGCCAGAGGCAGTGGTTAAATTCGTCCTCATCCACGGGCTGAGATCCAGCATGATCGCGCCGTTACCACCGGTAAAGCTGGAAAGTCCGTTCGTGTTTTGGCTGTTGGCGTTGCTTGAGCTATTCGTCAGGATGCCGCCGGCAATGAAGTTCATCAGCAGCGCCAGGCTGGTGTCGGAGGTAAGCTGAAATTCCGGCGTGGTCAAGCCCGCTGAGGCCAATGCGCCGGGAAACTGGAAGCTCGGATAATAAAAGTTGAATACGGTCGGTGCCCGCAGGGGCGTCTGGGACAGACTGGATGATGTGCCAGTGTCAGTTGTGCCCATGGCCCAAGTGCTGTACTGCTGCGCCACGGTGCCGCTGCGCGTGAGGGGCGGTGGGCTGAGCGGATACACGCTCAAGCCGCTCTGCGTCTGGTTGCTTGAGGTCGTGAGGTTGATCGTGAAATGCGTTGCGTCGGGAATCGTCGCCACCTGGTACTGCCCGTCGGGGGGCACCAGGGTCGGAAAATTCACAAACAGGGATTCATTCGTGGTCAGGCCGTGAGGCCCCGTGCAACTCACGGTCGCCACCGTCCCGCTTTGCGTGAAGCCGGCGGCATTGATCTTCAGTAGGAGGCAATTCCCCGAGCGCACCGTCGCGTCCGGTGTGGACGCAGTGAAGGTCGAAGAACTGGGATTAGTGATGACGAGGAACTGGCCGTTAGCCGCACCACCGCTGGTGAACACCAGGTATGCCGCATAGCCCGGCAGCAGGCCGTGACCTGAAATGCTCACGGTGAGGGTGTTGGTATTTTGGCTGTAAGTGCCCGCGGCCAGATTCAGCGCGTTGACGGTGAAGCTGTTGGTGCTAATGGCGGTCACGGCGTAATTGCCGTGGGCCGGCGCGGGATTCCCGGAGGTGTCGGTGAAGGTCAGCACCACAGTGTCATTATTGTTCAGCCGGTGCGCGTTGGTTGTCGTGATGGTGATGGTTTGCGTGCCGCTCTCCGCGTACGTTCCTCCGTTGCCCGGCGGTGCGGGAAAGGCGCGGGCGGCGCTGGTCACCCGCAGCAGCGGCTCGCGCTGTTTGCCAAAGGTGGAGAGCTTGGCAGGATTGGTGGAGCGCGCCTCGTAGTCCAGCAGGATGGCGCTGACCACCGCCGACAAATCGCCGCGCACGCCGCTGCCGTTGTCGTTGAATTTCTGGGCGACGCGGTACAGATACTCGCGGCTCGGGCTGCTGGTCACCAGGCGTTGAATCAACTGGCGGCAGAGGAATGGCCCGACATTCGGATGATTACAAATCGAATCCAGCGCCTGCTCCAGATCCCGCGCGCAGTAGGTGTCAAAACTCGCATTGGTGGAATAAGCCTGCGCTCCCTGCGCGGCGGGCAACATGACATTATCCAGCAGCAATTTCGTGCCGAGTTCGTGATGGGTTGGCACCAGGACCATGGGGTTGGTGTAATTTGAGCTGGGATACCAGTTGGCCGGCAGCCGCCCGTTCGCCTGGTTCGTCTGGTAATAATTCCAGCCCGTGAACACGCTGGCAAAACCGCTGATCACATTCTGATTGTAGGTTGGCACGATGGCATTCTGCGAATTCAGCACGAGCGTGCCATCCGGCCACATGCGATTCAAGCCGATGGAAAACAGCTGCTGGATTTCCCGCGCGTAGTTTTCATTGGCATGGAGGCCGGTCACGATGCTGCCCACGTCATTGCCCCGCATATCGAGATAGACGCCCATGATGGGATGGAGCGTGACGGCCTTTAACAGCGTGCGGAAATTGCCCAGCGCATTGTCCAGCAAGGTGTCGTAGTAAGATGAAAGCCCGTGGGCGTAGTAGTTGGCCAGCCCGCCCTGTTCAGATACCACCAGAATTTCGCTCAGCGCAAACGCGACTCGCTGGCGCAATTGGTCCGGCGCGGTTATGGATTGCTGCCACCAGGCGTTGAAGGTTAGAGCGCTTGGATAGGGCTGGGTGGGGTCTGCGCTGGCGTTTTTCAGCACGATGGGCAAATGATGTGAAACCGGCAGCGAAAACTGGTTGCTGATCCAGGCGGCATAGCCCAGCGCTTGCACGGCGGCCAGGTCGTCGGGGCTGGCACCAAACGTGGTTTGCATCAGGAATCGTGCCGCAGCGTTGGTGTCCGTGTGGTCATCAGCCCACGCCGGTGGCGCGGGTGGCGCTGCAAATGTCTGCGATCCTGCGGTCAGCACAAAGTGGCCATTGATTTCACCGGAGGGGTAATTGACTGAGTGAATATTTAGATACGCTTTGCCTTCCTGAATGATTTCCACAATGTCGGATGGTTGCAAGGTCCCTACCGGGGCAATATCCCAGACATAACTCCCGTCTGGCTGCGGGGTCGCCGCATCCACGTCAAACATGATCTGGCTGGGGTGGTTCAAATAAGGATCGCAATGGATGTGTTCGCCGGTTTTCACGGAGGTCAGCCCGCTGAAGCTTTCGCGCAAAACCGCCTGGCTGCCGTCCGCGCTGACTTGGAGTGTCGCTGAACCGGTCGCGGTGCTGACCACCCCGTTTTGGGCAAGCAAATTGGCCGAATACAGGGTTCCCGGCAGCGCGGAGATGGGCAGCGGATAGTAGCGCGATAAAACATAGCCCGGCACAATGCCGGCTGGCGCGGTGTTGGTGCCGAAAGAATCTTGCAGCCACCCCACCGACCAATGGGCTGGCGCGGACATCCCCACCTTGTGCAATATTTCCAGGTAATATTTCTGGCCTGCCACAAGCGTTAGCCAGGGGGATTGCTGGTTGGTTTGCGCGTTCCATTGGCGATAAGCGGTGCCGCCATTCGCGGGCCAGACGTTGGCGCGCTGGATTTTATTGACCGGCTCGTTGTCGTCGGCAATCCACAGTTCCGCAGCGTCGCTGGCGCTGATCCAGAAATAATAATTCCCCGTGACCGGCGCGGTGAAATAGCCGCGCACCCGCTCGCCATAATTGGTGCCATAGTTGGTGCTACCTTCCAGCGAGCTCAATGTGTTCGTAACCGTTGCGGGCGTGCTGATCGGAATATCCGCGACGTTGGTGCCAGGCACGCCCAGCCAGGTTTCGCGGACCACGGCGCTGCCGGTGTCAATTACCTGGATGTTTACCAGCGACGCGCCAAGCCCCATCGCATTGCTTGCTAGCAAGGTTACGGGATAACTGCCCGCCAGGGTTGGCGTTCCGCTGATGATTCCGTTGGTGCTGTTCCAGCCCAGTCCCGGCGGGAGGCCGTTCGCGGTGAGTTTCAACGGCGTGTTCGCCGCCGTCACGGTGTAGCTAAAGGGCTGATTCAAAAACGCGAACGCGCTCAAGGCGCTGGTGATGACCGCCGGCGCGTTCGAGCCGCCATTGAGGTTGTTGGTGGGGAACAGGCGGTTGCCGGGAATGACTTGTTTTGATTGGCTGGGACTATACCAGTTCAGATGCGCCGTGGCTGAGCCGGTTAGCTGCAGGTATTCCAATTTCAGGTTATAGCGCACGCCGCCCTGCAGCGCGATCGTGCCGGTTTGATCGGTGGCGGACTGGGCCTGCCACTTGTCAACGATGAGTTGGTCGTTGACCCACAATTTGCAGCCATCATCCGAGTTCACGCTAAACGTATATGTTTCCGTATATTGCGGCTCAACCTGCCCGGTCCACCGCACGGTATAATAGCCATTGTTGGTAAATGGCAGGTTTGTGGTTCCCCAGACAAAATCCACCGTCGGGTCGAGGCGCGTCAGCCGGAGGTTTAGCGGATTGAAATTTGCGGCATTCGTGTACGTTGCGCTGGCATTGGTGAAATAATACCCCGTCAAACCGGTGCCGGCGGCGGTGGGCGAGGGATAAATCACCACACTGGCATTGCTGTTTGCACCGATAGTGTAGCCCGCACCGGAAAGCAGTTGCATTTGTGCGATAACCGGCGTTTGCCGATTTGTATTCGCTAGCGGTATCACCGAAATGTTCGTGGAACTGATGCCGGCGGCAAAGGTCAGCGTGCGCGGCAATGCGACATGATCCACCGTTTCCACGGCAAAACCGGCGCCGGGTCCACCCAGGCCGAGATTTACCGTCACCGTGTTCAACGGAAATCCGCCGCGCGACACCAGAAACCCGGCCAAATCCGTTGCCGCTGTTCCCGGATCTGGCTGGGTGGTGCTGGGATCGGTGGCTACGATGCTGTAAACATTTTGGAAGGCGAGCAGGTTGGTTGCATAGGCATAATCGCTTAATAACTGGCCGTTACTGTCCGATGTGCCGTTGCTCACCGGATTCAGCGGGTTGAGGCGTAGTTGATATTTCTCCCAGTCATTCATCGTGCTGCCGTCGGTGTTGGTGTCGGCGATAGCGATGCGAAACAATTTTTTTGCCGACCCGGTCGGAGCCGTGAGCGTGAGCGACGAACCGGCACGCACCACCAGGCCGGTTTCCAACAGCCAATTCGTGCTGCCCAGCATGGCGATGCTTTGCAATTGGTAAACTTTTCCCAGTTGCGTAGGGATGGTCACGCTGAAATTGGTGGATGTTACGCCAAACGCAGTGATATGCGGAAAGGAATTAGAATCAAATGGATTGGTGCCAGCCAGAGCCTCCTTGAGATTAGTCACGCCGTCTCTATCAGCATCGGCATTGGGCACAAGACCGGCCGCATTGTAAATCTGTTCCCATACGTCGCTCATGCCGTTACCATTCAGGTCAATGATTTGCGCCGGGCAAGGCTGCCCTATGAAAAAGGCTGACAGCAAAATCAGCACGCGCAATAAAAAGGTGGGTAAGGCTAATGGCCGATGGCAAATTCGCCGGCAGGTCTTCCGGAAACCACGGAGAGCGTTGTGGATGATCATGGCCGGCTAATTAAATTTTAACCCACCGTGCCCCTCCTTTGAGCCAATGTCAAGTGGCGGATTTGTTGTGGTAGCGGATTTATTGCAGTCCCATGGTGGAACAGGGTCTGCTTGTCAGGTCAGAACATTGCACACAAAAAGGTTGCGATTACTCGCGAGCATGCTGGTTTTCATAGCACGAAAGATGGCAAGCAAGACGCTGTTCTGGAAAACTTGTTAAAGTTTTGAGCGAACGCAGAGGTTAATGCCACTACGAGATCATTCGATACCCGCCAAGACCATTCGCAACCGGGATTTTCAGTAGAGCAAATTTGCTCCAAAATCAGGGGTCTTGCCTGCCTGTACTGTTTGAATCCAGAGCGCCAGTTTTTCCGGATGAAAAGTCCAAAATTTGCGGCAACGCATGAAGTATTCTAGCACGACATCGCCCTCGCCTTTTTCCAAAAAATCCAGCGCGAGACTCATGTTGGGGCCAAAGCTGTTCAAAGTCGGCGAACCGTGGCTCCGGCTGGAATCTATCAGATATTTTTTAGCTTCGGCGGTTTTGCCCTCGCGCAATGCTAGCCGGCCCAAGACCAGATTGGCATCTTGGACGGCGGTGCCATAATTTCCACTGCTCCGGTAGGCGGGAATCAGGGTCATTAATTCCCTGGCAAAACTCCGGGCATCCTCCCAATTACCAACCTCGAAACTTCGCTTGGCCGCATCACCCAGAGCGTAAAAACGCTGCTCGGCAGTTTGGGCTTTCAGTAAAGCTTGCCGGGCGCGCCGGTATTGCTGTTGCGAAAAATCAGCAGTGGACAAGGTCATGCCACCCAACGATTTGGTCAGGTCATTGACATAAAACATCTGGATGGCGACGAAGCCAGCCACGCCGATGGCAAAAGCCCGCTGCAGTTGCGTGGACCAGGTTTTTCTGACGGGCTGAACAAATACGTCTGCATCTGGCACCTGTCCCAACGCGCGTTCGGCAGCAACACTATCCCCCGACCGGAACTGCCTCCAGGCCAAGGTCACCGCAGTGCCAACGCGGGCTTCCAGTTCTTCTTTACCCAAGAAGTTTTGCCGACTCACCCGGCGCAAAAGGTTCAAATCGGCAGAATTGAGTGTGGCGATAGCAACACCATCGGCCTGCAAAAGCAGATTGGAAGCGGTGCGACGGAAAAACAAAAACATAAGATTCCAAACCAAACTTTGAAAGGTGGACTTGAGGGGCGTGAGTTGCAGACTGAGTCCCTGATCGGTGTGGCGAAATTCACTCACCAGCCAGCGGCCGCCGAGAAAGCGAGCGAAACGAAACAAGTCCACCCCGGTAGCCTGAAAATTTTCCGGCGGCGCGGGAATTCCGACTTCATCGGCCGGCAAAATGTTTTCGACGGCGCGTAAAAATAAATTATAGTCGGTTCGCAAGGGTCGTTCGGCGAAAAACACCATTTGGGCAACCGCCTGAAGGACCACAAAATACCCGACCCACAGTATGGGGATCCACCCCTGCACAAGCGCTAAAACAAAGGTTCCAGTCAGCAGATTCGCGGCAACCACGCTGGCAAAATACCGGTTCCAAACGACCCTCAATCGCCGCGCCATCCGCAAACTCAACAGCAAAAGTATTGCGGCCGGGATACTCAACGCCGTGCGGGAAGGCACCACCTGCCCGCGGGAAAGAACTGTCTGGGAAATCCAAATTCCAGCCACAAACACGGTCATCACCCAAATAATCAGCCAGGTATTTTGCAGGAAAAGCCGGGCGCGAAAACCGTCACGGTCCCGAAAATTATTGAGATCCAGACGCATAAACAGCCAGTTCAAGGCCAAAGCGGGCAAAAAGAACAGGTTCATACCGGCACCGGCGAGCCATTTTAGAAAAATCCACTTAGACAACGCTCCGGCAACCGCTGTACCCACACCACCTGCCGCGGCTTGCGCCGAGGAAGTGGAGAGCACACCAACCATGACGGCCGGGACTAGCGAACAAGCCGGCCCGAGTTTGGTTAGCGAGTAGGCCAGTTTATCTTCCAAGCGTTCCCGCAAAGCAGCGCGGGCACGATGCAGACGTACTCGTAAAGCTGCTTCGGAAACACCCAGTGCCGCCGCCGCTTCCACACCGCTTTTGCCTTCGAGATAAAACAGGACCAGACATTCACGATGCGCCGGGGACAACTCAGCCAGGGCCTGCCGCAATGTTTCCGGCGGGTGTAACAAATCGGAGTCAGCAGTAGCATGTTCTCCGGCGGAGACCACGGAATGTTCCAAGGCCCAGCGTTCGCGCTTGTTCAGCTCCCGGCGGTGGCGCAAGCCGAAGTTGATAGCCAACCGGCGGGCAATGGTGTTGACCCAGCCGGAAAACTTTGCCCCGTCGCCCAGCAACCAAAGCCGCCGATACGCGCGAATGAACACCTCCTGGGTGACCTCCTCAGCGAGGGTCGCGTCGCCGAGACGACTCCAGGCAACGGCATAAACCCGTCGTTCATGGCGCTCGACGAGTTCGCGGTAGCGTTCGGCATTGCCACCACGCACGGCGGCAACGGCGGATTGGTCCAGCTGCGCGCCGGAAAGGGCGCTGGTGTTTATCCCGGTAACATTCATCAAACAGCAAGACAGCGGTAGAAGCAAATTGTTACATCCGGCGGGGGTGGTGAAATTTCGCAGCTGGCTTAAAGCAGCCGGCCCAAGCACCGGATCAAGCCGCGATTTTCAAATGAGTGAGGCGGAAGACAGCCCCGCGCGGTTCATTGGCGAGGCAGGCAATTTCCCAGCCGTGGGCCAAAACAATCTGTTGAACGACGGCCAGACCGAGGCCGGTTCCTTTTTGATGGGTGGTGAAATAGGGTTTGAAAACTTCCTGCCGCCGCTCGGGAGGCACCCCCGGCCCATCGTCGCGAATTTCCAAAACCCCACTGGCGGGGCCGCGCTGGACCACGATTTCGATTTTCCCATTTTCCCCAGCGGCTTGGATGGCATTGAGCAGCAAATTAAACAGCACCTGACGCAGCAATTGTTCATCCGCTTCAATTGCCAGCGGTTCGCCGACCACCTCGACTCGCAGCTTCTTTTCGCCAATGTCGTAGGCGAGCGTGCGGACGATTTCCTGACAAGCGGAGGTGATCGCAACCTTGGTGCGGCGGACTTCGCGAGGCCGTGAATAATTGATGAATTCAGTGAGTTGCGCCGTTACCTTGTCGGTTTCATCCACGATGGTCCGGGATTTTTCGCGCACGGCGGGGGAGGCCTCGGGCAAGCGGGAAATCATCTGCGCCTGGCCGCGGATGAGGTTGAGCGGATTGCGCGTTTCATGGGCGAGGCCGGCGGCCGCCAGGTTGAGTTCCTTCAGATGAGAGTTCTGCTCACTCGCGCGGACCAGACGGATTTGCAGGTCGGCGGTACGACCGATGTTGCGCCAGGCTAAACCCGCGCCCAGCGCGGAAACGCCGGCAAAAAAACCTATAATGAAGCGCAACCACCAGTCATTGGTGCCCACTGCGCGTAAATTATCCGTGGAGAGGACCAGCACCAGACCGTGCAATTCGCGCTTGGTGATGAGCGCTTTGAATTCCGTCTCGTTCATCCAGCGCATCCACGGCGGACGCCGGCCACCGGCGCGCGAACGATCGCCACCTTCCGGTGGACGACGGCCTTCATCGGGAGGCGGTGGTAGATCCATCTCGCCGGAAGCATTGGTGGGCGGGGCTGGGAAATTGGCTCGCGCGGGCTCAAAAAAATTCGTCTCGCCCGGGCGTGCTTCGCGGCGGGAAAAGTCACGACCGCGCGAACCGTTGTTAGTGAAATTATGAAACGACGGTAGCACTACCGTGGCATTGGTGGATACCCCTTCGGGATTCACGCTAACGCCCTCGACTGGCAAAACGAAGGTGACCATGCTCGCGCTCCAGCGTTCACTTTCGCTGGTCAACTCGCGGGATAACAAATTCGTATCGCCATCCGAGACCACCGGGTCACCGTCGGTATTGAGCAGCCCGATGGCCAGCAAACCGCCGGTCTTGACGAGCGCATTGGTACGGGAATGAACCAGTTCATTGAGAACGGGCTCCAAACGCTCCTGAAACACCGCTCCGCGAAATCGCGAAGCGCGTATGACAGCGCTTAAAGTGCTGGCAATTTCATGCGAGCGGTTTCGTAGATCGGCCCGGGCAGCCTCAACCACGTGCAAATGCTCCTCCACCTGCCAACCGACGATCAGCAACCAGGCCCCGGCAAGAATGCCGGGAACCAAATGGCGGCGGCGTTGCAATTCCATTGAGGAAGTAATCTGCCTTGAAGCTGCCGGAAGGCAATGGCTATTTTTTCTTCACCGGCACACGTTCCAGGAAACGGTCTAGTTCCAGCTCCGTAATGGAGTTGGTGAGGGTTGATGCCTGATGCAGTTCCGTTGAGGCGTAACCGGAAAGCTGGGCCGGCGAATCCACAATATGCGGCGTCAAAAAGATTAATAACTCCGTCTTGCCGGCGGCTTTCGTGCTGGAGCGGAAAAGCTGACCGAGCAGAGGAATGTCCCCTAGGATCGGCACCTTGCTATCGCCAGAAGATTTGGTGTTAGAAATCAATCCGCCGATCACCACCGGCTGCGCATCCGGCGTGACCACCACGGTATCCGCCGAGCGGATGTTTAGATTTGGGGCAAAGATGGGTTTGCCCAGCAGCCCGCCTGACGAGATGGCTTGACCGGAAGTGGTCTGGTCCACCGATGAAATCAGGGGCTGGACGATCATTTCCACGAGGCTGTTAGCACCAATAAACGGGGTCACGTTCAAAATGATACCGACCTCGGTGTAGCTGCCGTTGATGGTGGTCACCGGGCTAAGACCGGCGGTAGCCTGCTGGGAAACACCGCTCGGCAAATATATTTCCTGACCCACCACAATTTTTGCCAATTGGCCATCGCGGGCCAGAATGGAGGGGCGAGACAGCACCTGTGATTTTCCTGCCGTGGCGATTGCTTTTAGTGTGGCCTGGAAATCCTTGCCAACGATCTGGTAAAAGCCATTGGGACCATTAGCGCCGGGCTGGAGCGACGGTTGGGCGGAAACGACGGGCGTGCTCCCGGCCGCCCCACTAACGCCGGCTGCCATAAAGTTTGTGGTTATCGAGTTGGCTCCCGCCAAGCCAAAAACATTGGCTGCGCTGCCGATAATTTTGTTGTTACCGCTGCTGCCCAGATCGCCGCCGGTATAGGCGCCTTCCACGCCGATCTCCGAGCCATCATTGCGCTGAACCTCCATAAACACCACCTTGATCAAGACCTGCGGTTTGGGCCGATCCAGATTGGCAATGACGTTGCTGATTTGCTGACTCGTCTCGGCATCCGCGATCACCACAATATTATGCGTCTGTGGATCTACGGTAATCACCGCGCTGCCAACGGTGCCATTGTTATTAAAGGTGGTGGTGGCAGCGGAATTCCGGTTGCCGCCGTTACCGCCAAACCCACCGCCGCCAAATCCGCCAAAACCCCCAAATCCACCGCCGCCCCCGCCGCCGCCCCCGAAGCGCTGAGCCTGAACCGCCAGGACAGCACCCAACAAAACGACCAGCGTGACACTATAGAGCTTTTTGAAATGATTTATCTTCATATATTTTCGTGTTGAAAACTTCAGCTTAGAATTGCAGGCCACCCGCCCCACCTCGACCGCCGCCCCCGCCGCCAGTGCCAAATCCGCTACTGCCGGAACTGGACGAGCTGGTGGTGGTCGTATTGTTCTGCGCACGCTGCATTAAGGGGCTGTTCTGGGATGAACTGTTACCGCTCCGCGACGTGGTGCCGGACTGGAACATGGTCTGCAATACTTGCGCCGCCTGCTGCGGATCGCCATTGCTCATGTGAAAGACAAAAACCTTTTGATCGCGGGTCGAGGGCACATCCAATTCCTTCATCATGCTCGCAATGTCCATCATCAAATCCTTGGGAGCGGTCACGATGACTGCCTGTATGCGCGCATCCGCCACAGCGGTAACCTGCGTCGCCTTCTTAATACGGTCATTGGAACTATTGCCGGAATTACCGCCACCGCCCATCATCCGCGCAAAGAATCCACCCGGCCCGCCGCCGCCGCCAAACCGGGTAGGTGCCTGGGCGGTGTTGCCGGAACTGCTGCTGGGAAAAACTCCTGACAGTTCTGAGGCGACATCCGATGGGCTGGCATATTTCAAGGGAAACACCCGAATTTCTGTCGAAGCCTCTGCGCTGCTATCAATCGCCTTGATGATTTCCATGAGGTGCCGGATGTTGGACTGCGTGTCCGTGATCACCACAGAATTGCCGGCCTCGTTGGCCACCACAGTGGCCTGCGGCGAGACGAAGGAGGTCAAATCCGATACGAGTTGCCGCGCCTCGACAAAACGGATCGGAATAATCTGGGTGACAATCTCTGCGTTTTTTGGAATTTCGGCCGGGTCATTCCCGCTTTTCACCGGGATATCCCGCGTCTTGGCATCATTTTTGTCCACGATGGTCAACGTGCGGCCTTGGCGGATGGCTGCGTAGCCGTTTTTATTCAGCACCGAATTCAGCAGATCCACTGCCTCATCCCTGGTCAAATGTTTGCCGACCACCGTCACATTCCCATTTATGTGTGTGTCCTGCACGATGATGAGCCCGGCGGCATCGCTCAGGTAATTCAGCACCATTTCCAATGGCGCGCGGTTGAAATTCAACGTCAGGTCGTTCTGATTGGTGCCCACCGGCAGCGAGGGCGGTACAAAAGCGGATACAATCGGCTCGGCCAAAGCAGGTTTTGCGGTGGAAGGCAGAATAACCGTGGATCCGGCGTTGGTTTCTGCCGCAACGGTGTTCGTCCCGGATAAATCCGGTAATGGATTGGGGCCAAAATCAGGCGGGGATGGCAGGCCGGCATCCGGTCCGGCCTCACTGCCCGGCGGCGGCGGCGGGTTATTGGTATCGCCTAGAGGATTTTGCGCGGCGGCTGAGAACAGTATTCCGGCTAAACCGACGGTCAGCAGGCTTAAGATCGTTTTTTTCATTGTGTTTCCTTTGCTCGTTTCTCCATGAGTTTCTTTAAAATATCATTCGGTTCTGCAGCGGATGCAGAGGCAGCCGCCGAAGTTTCACTGCCGGACGGACTGCTGGCAGCAGCCCCGGAAGTGCTTTCCTCCACCAGCACTTCACCCGGGCCCACCAAGGCCCACTTGCCATTTTCCTGGCGCAACATATCCCCCACGACCAGGTGTAATTTTTCCTGATTCGTGGATACCAGGGTCACATGGCCGGGCACAATATCGGCCACGGTATAGCCGGCAATTTGTTCGGTGACCGGCAACACTTTTTTCAAATCCTCGTTATTGCCGCTAAAAAAGGCGAACATTCCCTTGGCATAACCCATGGTCCCCACCAGGGTGAATGCAGGCGCAGACGGAGACGGGCGGGTCCGGGGGCGGGTCGTTCGCGGACGGCTCGACGTGTAATGGGGCTGGCGGTTGGGGTCAAAAATGTTACGGTCCGAGATGAAACGGCTGAACGCCGCGTAATCTGTTGCACGGGGAACGTTATTATTGGTCTGGGCGAAAGCCCCGACCCCGCCCGCAAACACGAGCGCCACCAGGATTTTTGTGCGGGTTAGTTTCATTTTTTATCCGGCTGGACGAGGGCCAACCCGTTGATTTCCGTGCTTAAATTCATTTGCCTGCCCTCCTTATCACTGGCACCCAACTCCAGAGAATCCAGCCGCAGCGCCAGCGGTCCGCGCTCCAGATCATACAGGAACCGGCTCAGTGTGCTCAGGTTGCCGGTGGTTACCACCCGGCAAGTCAGGGTCAGATAATTCGTGGATTCATTTTTCCACTGCGGAGTCAGGCTGGTTACCTCGGCGCCACTGCTGCGCGACCAGCCGTCCACTGCCGAAAGCAATTTCTGTTCCGCCAGCGAGGTGTTGGCGGGCAGGGCGTTGGCCTGCATTTCCCGCCAAAGACTGCGAATGCCCGCTTCACGCTTGAGCAAATGGGTGCCATCGTCCACTTTCGTGTGCAACTCCCTGATCTGGGACTGCCGCGACGACCACCAGCCGCTAAGCGGTTCCAAAATAAAATTCACGCCCACCAGCAGCGCGAAAGCCGCAACGGTCAGCACCACCAGAAATTCCTGACGATTCTTAATCTTCACTGCGGCCTCCATGGTTAAAAGTAAACCCAAACACGAATTGCATCGGAGCCTTGCCACGCACCTGTTCCAGCTTCAGATCGCGGACGCCGCCCGCCGCCCGCAATCTCGCCTGCATGGCGAGCAGCGCTGCATAATCGCGCGCCGTGCCGGAGCAGGTGACCGCGTTACCATCGCGCACCTCAATATTTTTGGCCGTCACGGAACCATCCTCCGGAAACGTCGCAGACAAGAGCTGCAACATCGCGAGGTTCCGGAATGAACGGTCGTACCAGGAGCGATACTGCCGGATATTATCTTGAAGGCTCTGCAACTCGCCAACTTTCATCCCGATGTGAGCCCATTGCGACCGCAATTGCCACAACTGAATTTGCTGGTAGCCAAAGAGGCTGCCTAGCAGCAAGGCTGCCACTGCGCCCACCGCGCCCGCCGTGCGCAACCGTCCGGCAGAATATTTGGCGGCAAACTGCTCAATCAAATTGGGCTTCGGCGGCAGGAATTCAAAAGCCGGCGGCTGCCCGACCAAAACACGCGCCGCTAGACTGAAGGCTGTCGATAGCGAAACTTCCACCGGGAGTTGTGCCCCGAATTCATCTGGCGCGTAATTTGCGACGACTTCGATTTTCAAGCCCAGCGGGGAAAAACGTGGTTCCAGGGCATCCGCGAGCTGCCGCGCCAGCTCGCGCGGGCCGAAAATGCGGATACGCTTGACCGCGCCGCGCAATTCGCCTGGTAATTGGCCCAGCGTTACGCGCGTTTCCCGCGCCACCACCTCGCTAAACAGAGTGCGCTTGCCGGCCTCATTAGCCACCGCTCCTTCCAGGGCACGGAGACAAGCCACCCCGCCGTTCGTGGTGATTTGCAAGGCCACCTTCCGTTCCCCGATGGCTAGCGCCAGCACGCCATTGGACTTTTCGTCACCGGGAAATTGCAGCGCGGAAATGCCGAGCGCAAAACTGACCGGCTTCAATTTCGCCGCTGCCAGGATTTTTTCCAGCACGACGAGATGGGTGCCGGGAATTCCGGCGAACAAAACATTTTTTTTGCCATCCGCCAGCGGAATGCGGGAATCGGCAATTTGCAGAGTCGCGACGTCTGAATGGAACCCTTTTTCAGCCTCCAACTGCAGTAAACTCGCCGCATCCGCCTCCGGCAGGGGCGGGAGCTCTGTCTGGGCGGTTAAAACCCATTTCAGGGGCACCCCGAAAACACAATGCCGCTCGCGCACACCGGCGGTATCCAGATGGTTGCGAATTTCCCGACCCACGAGTTCCGGCGCTGCAGTGAGCGGATCCAGCGAGAGAGGGGCCGAAAAACTTTGTTGTATTGTGAGGGTACCGTGCTGGCGCCGGAGCACCACCCCATCCAGCCGGTCGCCATCGAGCGCAAGGCCGAGCACGGTTGCCAGCTTTTTAGGCAGGCGGAGTTTGAATTTGAAATCAGATTTCATTGCGTATTCTTCGCGACCAAATTTTCCCGAGCCTTTTCCCCCAGTGCCCAGCCCAGCCGGCTCAAATCCTGACGGTATAAAATTTTGGGTGTGCCATCACTCACATCAAAAACAAATTTGACCCGCCGGTAACCGCGCCCATAGGGGCCAACGGCAGCAATATCTGCAGTGAATTGGTAGCTGCGGGTGGTTAGATAATCCCCGCGGGCGAGCGCGGTTACGGCAGAGTTGTTGTTGCCCAGAGCATCAATGACCCACGCGATGGAGTTTAAATGGTTCGGGTTTTGCTGGCGATATGTGACCAGGGTCTGCGCAGCACTTATAGCAGTCTGTTCGTCCACGTTAGCGCCCATGAACATCGCCGTCAACACGTCCGAATTAGCCGTATTTACGTTTACCCGGTTGCGAATATAAGTATTCGTTTTGGTCTGAATATTCCCGGCAATTGCGGCAAAATCATCCGAGCTCAGGCCCTGATTTTTACAAAACAGGGCGAATTCTAACATCCCGTTAAAAGTCTGCCCCTGTCCCCGCTGCGGGTGAAGCCGGTTGTTGATGGCGGTCGCCAATTGCTGTGCCCGACTGGTGCCGAGATAGGAAAACAGTGAACGGATTTTACTTTCCGCAGCCGTGTTTACATTAGTCAAGGAGGAGCCGTCGGCATGAAAATTCGGCTCCCGCGTGTACACCGTGGCATAATCAAAGAGGCCGGGATCCAATTGGCCATTGCTATTCAAGTCTTTTTCGTTCGCATCGAGGACCCCATTGCGATTGAGATCTTCGCCAGCCAGCATGTCTTCCGTGGCCCCATAAACCAGTCGCAATTCATCCACCGTCTCGAACGGGGCGTATTTGGGCGCATAGCCAAGCGACGTGTAATCCAGGGACACAATGCCGTTGGTGCCGCGCCAGTCCATGATGGCGTCGGCAAAATCCGAGGTAATGTTCGGCAGATACTGGAAAACATTCGTGCTGACGTTATTCAAATTCAATTTGCCGCCCTCATCCACCAGATCGAAATACGGCTCGGTGTCATTCTCCTCGGCGGGGTCCCGCCCGATAATCCAGAATTTGGCGTCCCCCACAGAGACCGACTCGCATTTGAACATGGTGTGATCCGGCACGGCACCATTGGTCGCGTAGTTTTGCAATACCAGACTCACGTAGCGCGCCGCGCCTTCAATCGCCTGATCGGCCAGCACGCCGCTCACCCGGTTATCCGAAGCGCGGAGCTCATAGGTCATGGCATTTGCAAAATACAGAGCAATGCTGACCAGACCGATGCATACCCACAACACGATGATAAGCACCGAGGCGCTTTGGCCCCGGGCGATGGATCGTGATTGAAGGTGGCGGAATTTCATTTTAATTGGTCGCGATCACGGCATTGGTCCGCGACTGTGAATCGATGGGCACCACCAATTGAATGGGCTCAGTCAGTTTGCTTGCACCCGCCATCTGGATTTCGACGCGCACCGCCAACGGCAGATTAGTGGTCAAGGAGGTAACATCGGTCGTGTCCCAGGCATCATTCCAGCGTGAACCGTCATAGCAGGTAAACTTCACGCTCTCCACACCATTCAGCAAAAGTTCGTCGGCCACATCCGGCGTATTGATGCTCAAAAGATTCCGGGACACGGTACGGTACAAATCGCGTCGCCCCGACCCGTCCAGGGCGGTTTTAAGCTCATAAGTCACGCGCTGGATATCGGCCCACGGAGCATTGGCGCTCAGCGCGCCTGTGGCGGTAAACATTTCCGCAGCGACCGGTTCGCTCACTCCGGTGCTGGAGATGCCGGTACCGGCGCGGAAACCGCCGGATAAAACCTTGCTCGTGCCGTTTGTCGGGGTGACAACACATTGCAAATCGCGGCGCAGGAGCAAAAACGTTTGATCCACCGGCGTCGCCGCATCCACCACGTCCGTGGTCACTTCGCGCAGATGTAACGCGGCGAACAGCACGGCATTGACCGCCACCAAGACGATTGCCGCGACCCCGATCGCCAGAATCATCTCCACCAGCGTAAAGGCAGAAGTGAATTTCCCATGGCGAATTTCCCATGGGGAACGAGCCGCCCTGGTGGAGGCGGAGGTCATTGGCAGGCAGCCATTGGCCATTGGCAATTTCATGGTTTCGTCAAATTTACCGTTGTCATTCCTGGTTGGGTGACCAGCGTATTCAGTTTCACCGAATAATCCTTACCCTGGGCGGAAAATTTCACTTCCGCCGTCACTGTTTGCAGCGCCGCGTCTTCCGGCCACGACTGGCTCGTAAGGGTCCAGCGAAAATCCATGGCTCCCTCGCTGGTCGTCCCGCTCTGAGTCCCGTTGCTCCAATTCGTGGTGACCAGGCTCTCGTTCAAAATCCGGTCCGCCACGCGCACGGCCGCGCCCTTGCGCGCCGCCACTTCGCCTGCGAGGCTCGCCAGATGCATCGCCTCCACCGCTGCCGGAATCACGATGGCCAGAAACAACATGGCGGCCAGCACTTCGGCCAGCGTAAAGCCCTGGCGGCGGCGCTTCGCCGCCAGCGCGGAGGCTTTGCCCCCCAAGCTATTTCTCGGTAAGGCGAATTTCATAACCCGTGCGGCCACTATTCAAACCGAGCCAGCGCGAAAAACCGGCACTATCCGTCAGCTTCAAAATTTGCGGACTGTTTTCATCCACCATCCCATCGGCCAGAAATTTAATGGCCGGAAAATTTTTAAATGTCACCGGCGTGACGGTGCCGACATTTTGCACCGCGATTTGCAAGGTGGAATCCAACGTCAGATTCTCCGCCCGGGCATCACCGTTCTGTCCGCTCGATTCGGCCTCCAGACAATAGTTCCCGCTCTTTTCATCCACCCACAGCACCATGGCTGCACCTTCAGAAACAGCACGGCTCTGGCCAGCGTGCATCAATGCCGCCAACCGGCGGGCCTCAGAATCCAGAGCCCGGCCGCGCACAAAATTCGACAGCGCCGGAGCCGCAAGCGACGTGGCAATCACCAGCAGGGCGAGCACGAGGATCAGTTCGACCAGCGTGAAAGCGGCACCACATCGGAGTTTACTTTGACCAGTTGCCAACATCATCGTCCGTGCCTTCCTTGCTGTCTGGTCCAATCGACAGCAAATCATAGGAACCCGAGTTGTGCTTGCCGGGGAAATAATAGACATAGTTGTTGCCCCACGGATCCTGCGGGATCTTTTCGAGATAGGGACCGTGCCAATTCTTGGCCGTGTTGGGCGCCAGCACCAAATCCTGAATGCTCTTGGGATAATATCCATTATCTACCTCAAAGGCATCCAGCGTGGTTTTAATGGAAGCCAGGTCGGCTTGCGCAGCGGTTACGCGCGCCTGCTCACTGCGGCCGACAATTTTGGGGATGACCAGGGCGGCCAGAATGCCGATGATGGTGACGACCAGAAGCATTTCCACGAGCGTGAAAGCGCGGCGAAAAACCCGGCGTGAGGAGTGGGGAGTGGGGAGTGGTAGGTGCATAGTTTTCTATGTTTGAATTTATTTGATGTAATCTTGCAAAGAGAAGATGGGCAGCAACATGCTGATGAAAATCACGCCGATGAAGCCGGCGATGAGAAATAGCATGAGTGGTTCGGCAAAGGCCACGGCAGTTTTCAGATTCCGGTCCAGGTCAAATTCCGTGACCCCGGCGACGCGGACGAGCTCGACATCCAGCTTGCCGCTTTCCTCCGCGACCGAAATCATTTCCAACACGGAACCGGAAAAAAGAATTTTGCAATCCGACAAACTCTGGCCCAGCCGCCCGCCCTGCTGCACGCGCTCAATGGACTGGCCCACGGTATCCACCAGAATTTGATTGCCGATGGATTTGCGCGCGACGTTGAGACCATGCACCAGTGGCACGCCCGCGCCGAGCAAGGTGCCCAGCATGCGGCAAAAACGAGCCATGGCGAATTGGGCAATGAGCGGTCCAACCAGGGGGGATTTTAATATAAGACCTTCCCACATGCGCTTGCCCTTTTCGGAAAGAAACCACGCCCGCACCAGAAAACCGAAGGCGACAATACCCAGTACCACAAAAAAGCCATAGGATCGCACCAGATAACTCAAGCCAATCACCAGCTGGGTGATCAGCGGCAGCGAACCGTGCACGCTGGCGAAAACCTTCTGGAATTTCGGGATGAAGAAAATGAGCAGCACCGACAACACGACCAGCGCGAGAAATAGCAGGATGCACGGATAAATCATCGCGGTCATCACCTTGGATTTCAGCTCCTTTTCGCGAGTCTGAAAATCCGCTATCTGCGCCAGAACCACATCCAGAAAGCCGCCGGCCTCGCCGGCTTCGACCATGGCCACATAAACGCGCGGAAAGGTTTCAGGCGACTTGGCCATTGCGTTGGCCAGCGACATGCCGTCCACGACGAGATCATGGATTTCCTTCCACTTGGCCTTGGCTGCCGGAGCCGAGGCCTCCTTATGCAGAATGACGAGCGCCCGGCTCAGCGGCACCCCGGCTGCGAGCAAGCTGGACAACAGCCGGGTGAAATTTTCCAGTTCCTTGGCGGAGACCTTTTTGGAGGCGAAATCAAAGGTCAGGTTTCCGGAAGCTGCCGCGGCGTTTTTTGCGGCCGAATTTTTTTCCAGCAGATTCACCGGCCGCAGCCCCAGCGATTCCATCTGCCGCAGCGCGTCGGGGCGGCCGGCAGCTTCCAGCAAGCCCTCGGCAATTTTGCCGTCGGACTGCAAAGCTTTGTAGGAAAACGTGGGCATGGAAATAGTCAGCCAGCCACTGCGATGCTCGCGGCCGATTCTCCGCCCTGGTTTTTGGTTGCGCTGGCGACTTCTTTGGCGGTCGTCACACTCAACACTTCCTCCACCGTGGTGACCCCGGCCGCCACCAGGCGCCAGCCGTCCTCGGCGAGCGTGCGCATTCCGGCATCGCGGGCGGCCTTGCGGATTTGGTCCGTCGAGGCGCTTTTCAATATCAACTGGCGAATTTCTTCGTCCGTATCCATCCATTCAAAAATGGCGTGACGACCAAAAAAACCGGTGTTGCGGCACTCGCGACAGCCGACAGATTTGAAAATGGTTTTATCCGCAGCGATGCCGAGCTTGAGTTTGAAGGATTGAGCGCGTGCGGAATTATCCGGCTGTTTGCACTGCGGACAAAGCACCCGGACCAGACGCTGTGCCAGCACGGCTTCGAGCGAGGAGGCCACCAGATAAGGTTCCACCCCCATGTCAACCAGCCGGGTGAGCGCTCCGGGCGCGTCGTTGGTATGCAGCGTCGAAAACACCAAATGGCCGGTGAGCGAGGCCTGCACAGCAATCTGGGCGGTCTCCGCGTCCCGGATTTCCCCAATGAGAATCACATCCGGATCATGGCGCAGGATCGAACGCAGTCCGCGCGCAAACGTGAGGCCGGATTTCTCATTAACCTGAATCTGGTTGACGCCCTTCAGCTGATATTCCACCGGGTCTTCCACGGTGATGATTTTGCGGACCGAATCATTGATCTCGTTCAGCGCGGTATAAAGCGTGGAGGTTTTACCGCTGCCCGTGGGGCCGGTAACCAAAATAATGCCGTGCGGCAATTGCAAGACATGTTGAAAGTGCTCCAGCTCGCGCTGGTTCATGCCGATCTCACTCAACCCACGCAGCGTGGAATTTTGTCGCAGCAGACGCATCACCACCGCCTCGCCATGCAGCATGGGAATGATGGAAACCCGGATGTCCACTTCGGCTTGGTCAATGCGCACCTTGATGCGCCCGTCTTGCGGCAGGCGTTTTTCCGCGATGTTGAGGTGGCTCAAAATCTTGATGCGCGAGACAATGGCGGGCTGAAATTGTTTTAACTGCGGCGGCACGGCGGTATCTTGCAACTCGCCGTCAATGCGGTAACGGATTTTGAATTCATCCTCAAAGGGTTCGAGGTGGATGTCCGAGGCCCGCAACTCGATGGCATCTTTTAACACCTGATTGACGAAGCGGATAATGGAAGCCTCGTCCTCTTCGCCGGAATCCAAGTCGGTATTTTCCGCATTTTCATCAACGACCTGGATGGATTTTTCCTCGTCGAGTGTGCCGATGGTATCCGCGCCAACGCCCAAGCGCTTTTTGATTTCCCGCTGAATGGACTCCGTGGAGGCCAGAACCGGCTTGAGGTTGAGGCCGGTCAGCGTTTTAAGCGCGTCAAACCCCTGGGTGGCGAACAGTCGGCTGGTGGCGACTTCCACGTGGCCATTCACGCGCTGGAGGGGAAGCAATTCTTCCTTCAGCAAAATGCGGGCGGGAAAGAGAGAGAGAAGCTGACGATCCGGCTCAATATCCTCCAAGGTCGTATAGCCAAGGCCATATTCCCTCGCGAGCCAGCGGAGGACCTCCTCTTCACTGTGCAATACCTGTTTCGCGAGCGCGGCGGCGTCCAGTGAAGACAGCTGCCGGGACGCGGTCATGCGTGCCAGCAACTGTTTGGAATCCTGAACGGAGGTAGCGGCCATGGATCGTCAGCTTTCGCTTGTAATGATCAGTTCACTAACTGGAGCAGATAGGCCTGCGCTTCCTGCTTGGCCGTCAAAATCTTTTTGAGATCCGCCTGTGCCGCTTCGAGCTTGGCCTGCTTCACTTTTTGGGTGGCTTTGTACCTGGCGAGCAGGTCCTTGATCTGGGAGGCCGGAGCGTTGTCATCAATCGCCTTCTGCAGGGCTTCCTGTTCCGGGCTGGTCTGGCCGAACATGCCACCGCGATTGCCGCCGCCCTGATCGCCACCGCGATTGCGTCCGCCGAACATGCGGCCCATGCCGCCAAAGCCCAC
Source organism: uncultured Verrucomicrobia subdivision 3 bacterium (assembly GCA_903888765.1). GTDB lineage: Bacteria > Verrucomicrobiota > Verrucomicrobiia > Limisphaerales > UBA11358 > UBA11358. Next base: position 30,325 of record CAISVF010000507.1, read on the forward strand.
ATCGCGGCGGGCTTCCATCACCTTGAGCACAAGGGGCTTCACGGCATCCCATTCGGTATCATTGGTGAAACCGAGCTGTTCCTGAACCCGCTCCAGCATGCGCTGCTGCATCTGGGCCGGATCCCAATTGCCGCCTCCGGGACCTCCGGGGCCGCCGCGCTGACGACGCTGACCGCCGCCATTGTCGCCGCCATTGTTGTTGTCCTGCGCGAGCAGGCTGGTGGCGCTGATGGCGAGCGTGGCTGCCATCGCGCACATGGTAATAACACGATTTAATTTCATTGCGTTTCCTGTGGTTGTAGTTTGTTTTAGTTGTCCGGGGTAACACCCAAGTGCTACCGCACGGTTGATAAACCTAAAGCAAGGATCGCGCCAAGTGATTAATCCACGATTTATTGGGATATTAGACAATCGGGCCGCGCAATGTCTGCGCACTGCCCCGGGGATTGCGCAGAATTTGCGCAAGGCGACACCTCGGACAAGTGGGGCATGCTTCAAAAGCAAAAAACCGCCCGCAGCCGGAGCTGCGGGCGGTTATGAAAACGGATGGATCAGACCACTTCAACGCCTTCGAGGAAGCCTTGCAGATGGCGAACGCGAGTGGGGTGCCGGAGTTTGCGCAGGGCTTTGGCTTCGATCTGGCGGATGCGCTCGCGCGTGACGTTATACATCTTTCCGATTTCTTCGAGCGTCCGCTCATAGCCATCAGCCAAGCCGAACCGCATTTCCAAAATCTTCCGCTCACGATCCGTCAGCGTGGTCAGCACATCGCTTAATTTTTCCCGCAGCAAGCTGTAGCTCGTCACATCGGAGGGGTTTTCCGCCGACTTGTCTTCAATGAAATCGCCGACACTCACATCCCCATCATCGCCGACCGGGGCATGGAGGGAAACCGGCTGCTGCGCCATCTTGAGCAGCGCATGAATGCGCGCCACGGGCATGTGCATTTCATCGGCGAGTTCCTCGGGGGTAGGTTCGCGCCCCAGCTCCTGAGTAAGCTGCTTCTGCGCCCGCCAGAGCTTGTTCATGATTTCAATCATGTGCACCGGAATACGGATCGTCCGCGCCTGATCAGCAATGGAGCGCGTGATGGCCTGGCGAATCCACCATATTGCGTAGGTGGAAAATTTATAGCCCCGGCGATACTCGAATTTTTCCACACCTTTCATCAGGCCGATATTTCCCTCCTGAATCAAATCCAGGAACGACTGCCCGCGATTGGTGTATTTTTTGGCAACGGAAACGACGAGGCGCAAATTGGCCTCAGCCATGTGGGTTTTGGCTTTGAGGCCGCGATCCGCCGCCGCCTTCAAATCCTTGAACGCCTGGTAAAAATCCTCCCGCGGCATCCGCACAAACTGTTCCAGCGTGGAAATCTTCTGCAACTCGGCCTCGACCGCAGAGCGCTTTTCCGTGGTCGTGCGGTGCGCTTCCAACTCGGCCAGATGCCGGATGCTGGCCTGAAATTTCTCATGAATGTTGCCGGCGACGACAATCATTTCCTCAACCACTTTCTGCTTGTAGAAAAATTTGGCGAACGTCTCCTGCACTTTCACCGCCAGCTTCTTCAGCTCCTGCTCCAGCGCTTCTTTGCGGCCCTTTTGCTGGGCTTTCTGCCAGGCAAAATACTTTTCATCCACCGCCTGATCCAGCGTCTGGACCTTTTTAATAAGCTTGCGCAAATCCTTCAGGTGACCCTCGCGATTTCCGATTTTTTTATCAACAATGACGCGATCAAAACGCTCTTTGGGCGGCTCGGACAACAACTTTTCCGCGATGGCAATATGCTCCTTGGCGGTGAAACCGAGGCGATAAACCAAGGTCTTCATCTCCACTTCGGCGTCCTCAATTTTTTTGCAAATCTCCACTTCCTGTTCGCGGGTCAGCAGTGGCACCTTGCCCATCTGATTCATGTACATGCGCACCGGATCATCCAGGATTTCGAGGCGCGCGTCCTCATCCGCTTCTTCCGCCTGGGCCTGCTCCGGCTGTTTGCGCTCAGCCCGCTCAGCTTCCGCCTGATCCATGACGATTTCCACGTCCAGGCCTCGCAGCTTGGACAGCACGGCATCCAGATCTTCCGGGCTTAAATTGTCCGGCAGAATATCATTAATATCGTCGTAAGTGATATAGCCGTGTTCCTGCGACAGGTGCAGCAAGGTTTTGATGGTTTCCGTCAAATCCACCGAGGGAAGGGACGGAACGGGTGCCGGGGTGGGCGGCTTGGAGCCGGCCCCTTTGGCCGAGGCAGACGCGGCTCCCTTAGCTGTTTCCGGCTTGGCGGCGCGACTGGAAATTACAAACCGCTTGCGCGCCACGGGAGCTTTTTCCGGTGACGCTTTCGAGCTGCTATTTTTTTTGCGCGGCGCACTTTTGGGCGGCGTGACTTTGCTTTTCGACATAAATTATCAGACTAAATGAGACACAACAAACCGTGCGCCGGTTCAGAAAAAATTGACGGCTGACCGCGAAAAGCGGCTTCTGACGAAACACCCGCGTTCATTGCCGTGAAGCCGGAACCGCGAACACCAGAAGACTGACGCGTGTCAATCCTAGTTGTTTTGGGGAAAATTTCAAGCATAATCTTTACGAAACCGAACCGCAAGACTGTCGGGAATAATTTTTACCCCCAACAAAACTGCGGTTTTCAGGATGCTTTTCTCAACCGGCAGCGGCCACGGCAGCCACATCCCGGGCAATCTGCTCTCGCAGCGCGGTCACCGAGTCAAACCGCTGCTCCGGCCGCAATCTTGCGGTAATTTCCACCTCCAGCTCCAACCCGTAGAGGTCGCCGGAAAAATTTAATAAATGGGCTTCGACCCTGAGCTGCGGCCCAGCCGTCACGGTGGGCCGCACCCCGATATTCAACGCCGCGCGGTAACATTGGCCGCCGTAATGGATGCGAGCGGCATACACCCCGTGGGGAGGCAAAATCTGATTGCCGGTATCCACATTAGCGGTGGGAACCCCCCATTGCCGACCCAACTGGTCACCCCGGACAACCGGCCCACAAAGCGACCACGAGCGTCCGAGCATCTGGCCGGCGGCATCCAGATTGCCCTGGCGAATGGCTTCGCGAATCCGGGTGCTGCTCACCGTTTTTCCGTCCAATGCCAACTCGGCCATGCCGTGAACGCGAAAATGCAATTCTGCACCCAAGGTCTGCAGCAAACCGACGTGCCCGCTCCGCTGATGGCCAAAAACAAAATCCGCGCCCACGCAAACGCTGTGAATACGCCCCAAATCGCGCGCCAGTTCGCGGATGAACCGCGCTCCGGACTTTTCGCTGAAATCTTTGTCGAAGGTAATTTCCAGCAGCGCGTCCGCTTCCAGAGAGGCGATGGCGCGCAATTTCTGTGAGCGCGCAAAAACCTGGGGCGGCACGTGCTCCGGCGCCACGATGACGTTGGGATGCCGATCAAAGGTGACGACCAGCGCCAGGGCATCCTGGCTGCGCGCATCGGAAACCGTCTGGCGGATTATTTGCTGATGACCCAGATGGACGCCATCGAAAACCCCGATCGCCAGGCAAACCTGGCGGCCGGCATTATCCAGTTCGTTGGCGGCGCGGATGATTTTCACGTCAGCATGGGCGCAGTATCCCGGGAGATGGTCTTTATGCAGCGGCGAGCTTTAAAAACGGCAGCACGCGTTTTTCGAGTTCAACGGTGCTTAACTGCAAAATCGCATCCAGCGACAGCGCATCCGCCACATCAAATTTGCCGGAGGCGCTGCGGCGCAGGGAAGTCAGATGCGCTCCGCAACCGAGTTGCTGGCCGAGATCGTGCGCCAGGCTGCGAATATAAGTGCCTTTGGTGCAGGCCACGCGGAATTTACCCAGCGGCTCGGCGTATTCGGTGAACCGGAAATTATAAATATGAATCAGGCGTGGCTCCCGCTCGACGTCAATGCCCTTGCGGGCGAGTTTGTAAAGCGGCACTCCGCCCTTTTTGATGGCGGAGACCATCGGCGGCACTTGCATTAAATCGCCAATGAATTTGGCCGCTTCTTCATTTAACTCCGCGAGCGTCATCGGCATCACCGGCAAGGAACCGGTCAATTCACCGTCGGAATCATAACTGTCGGTTTCCTCGCCGAATTTGATCACTCCTTCATATACTTTGTCATCGCCCATCAAGCGCTCGGATAATTTTGTGCCGCGGCCGAGCACGATAATGAGCAAGCCGGTGGCGTTCGGATCCAGCGTGCCGCAATGGCCAACTTTTTTGATGCCAAATTTCCGGCGGATGACATCCACGACATCATGCGACGTCGGGCCGGACGGCTTGTCAACGAGGATGGCCCCATCGAGAGTGGAAAATTCTTGCATGGAAAAATGAAAATTACCGGACGGCTTGCAGGGCGCGCTTGACGGCGGCGAGGACTTTGCGCTGCACGGACAGCGGGGTGCCGACGATGCGCGCGCCCGCCGCTGCCGGATGGCCACCGCCTCCGAAAAGGCCGCAGATTTCACTGACATTCACCTGACTGCTTTTTGAGCGCAGGCTGATCCGCGTCAGCGCCGGCTCCAACTCTTCGAAAACGCAGGCCACCACCACCGGCTCAATGGCCCGGATGTGATCGATCAAGCCCTCGGTATCATTGCTTTCCGCGCCGGTGCGGTGAAAATCCTCCTGCTTCAGCCAGAACCAGGCGATGCGATCGTGATCCGCCAGGCGGAATTTGCTATAAACATGTTTCAACAGTTTCGCGCGGGAAAGCGGATACGACTGGTACACCTCATCGCAGATTTTCGCGAGGCTGGCACCGCGCGTGACGAGTTCCGCACCGGCGTGAAACGTGCCCGGCCGGGTGGTGGGATATTGGAATGAGCCGGTGTCCGTGGAAATGGCGGTAAACAGCAGGTCGGCAATCGGCTTATTGATCGGCCAGCGGGCGACTTTCATCAGCCGATAAATCAGTTCGCCGCAGGAAGGCTCGCGCGGCGAAACCCAGTTCACGTCGGCGTAGCGGGTGTTACTTTCGTGATGGTCGATATTGATGAAGACTTTCCGGTCGCCGATGCAATCGCCAGCGCAGCCGAGCCGCTCAAAACTCGCGCAATCGGTGGCAATGACGCAATCAAATTTCCGACCGGCCCGAGGCTTTTCGAAGCGGCCCTCGGCATTGAGAAATTTATATTTTTGGGGAACGGCATCATGGTTCCAGACCGTCACCTGTTTGCCTTCATGCTCCAGCGCGAGCGCCAGGGCTAATTGCGATCCGATGCAATCGCCATCCGGGCGGACATGTCCGACGATGCAAAAAGTCTGGTGCTCCCGGATGATTTCGAGGATTCGATCAATGATTTTCGGATAACTTTTCACGGGGCTTCAGCGGGGCCGCGCTCCGGTGGCGCGGTTTTTTCCAGTTCATCCAGAATCTGCAGGACCCGATTGCCGCGCTCGATGGAATCATCCGCGATGAATTTCAAGGTCGGGGTGTATTTTAACACCACCGCCTTGGCCACCAAGCTTTGAATGCGGATCCGGTTTTGCTCCAGCATCTGGAGGCCGTGCTTTTGCTGGGTGGCATTGCCAAGAATGGTGACGAAGACCACGGCGGATCGGAGATCGCCGCCGACATCCACATCATTGACCGTGATGAGGCCCACATCGCTGACGTTAAACTCGCGCCGGATGGCCTCACCGATCGCCCGCCGCAACAGCTCGCACACGCGTTCATGCCGAAGATTAGACATGGTTGATCATGGTTTTAAGGGTTGCCTGGGGAATCGGAGCAACGCATTAATCCGGCCGCGACTCCCGCTTAAACAGCTCACAATTTCGCCGCGATTTTTTCAACGGCGTAACATTCAATCGCGTCGCCCACCTGAAATTCGCCAAATCCCTCAATTCGGATACCGCACTCCATGCCGGCGCGGACTTCATTCGCCTCGTCCTGAAACCGGCGCAATGACTGGGTGACGCCCTCGTAAATGACATCCTTGCGGCGGCGCACGCGCACTTTCCCGCGCACGATGCGGCCCGTGGTGACCATGCAGCCGGCCACGGGAATGCCCTTGGACAATTCGAAAATCTGACGCACTTCCGCCGAGCCCACGACGGTGTCCTTAAGGTCGGGATCCAGCAAGCCGGCCATGGAATCCTTCACCTGATCAATCAATTCATAGATGATGGCGTACAGCTTGATTTGCACGCCGGCATGTTTCGCCTTTTCCGAGGCGGTGCTATCCAGCCGGGTGTGAAATCCGAGGATGACGGCCTTGGAGGCGGATGCGAGCGCCACATCGTTTTCCGTGATGGTGCCGACATCGCTGTGCAAGACTTCGAGGGAAACCTTGTCGGACTCGATCTTTTTAAGGGCTTCCACAATTGCTTCGACCGAACCCTGCGTGTCCGCCTTGACCACCACACGCAACACCTTGCTCGCCGCCGCTTCGAGCGACGCAAACAGGTTCTCCAGCGTGACCTTGGAGCGGTTTTCCAAATCCTGGCTCTTGGCTTCCATGGCGCGTTCTTCGGCAAGCGACCGCGCGGCTTTTTCATCGTCCACCGAACTGAATTCCCAGCCGGCTTCGGGCACGCCATTGAGACCCAGCACGCTGACAGCCACGGACGGGCCGGCTTCTTTCAAGCGCTGGCCTTCCTCGTTGATGAGCGCGCGCACTTTGCCGTAAAACTCGCCGCAGATCACGACGTCGCCGAGATGCAGCGTGCCCTTGCGCACCAGTACCGTGGCGGTCGGCCCGCCCGGCGAAACGCCGGATTCAATCACGTTGCCCTTGGCATTCCGGTTGGGGTTGGCCTTTAGCTCCAGCAGGTCGGCCTGGAGCAAAATCATTTCGAGCAATTTATCAATGCCCTGTTTGGTGAGGGCAGAGCACTCCACGAAAATGGTGTCGCCGCCCCAATCGTCCGGCACCAGCCCTTTTTCCTGCAATTGCTGGCGCACCTTCAAAGGATTGGCGTTGGGATGATCGCATTTGTTGACGGCCACGAGGATCGGCACTTTCGCGGCGCGCGCATGCGCCAGCGCTTCCAGGGTTTGCGGCATGACGCCGTCATTCGCCGCGACGACGAGGACCACAATATCCGTGACGTTGGCCCCGCGGGCGCGCATGGAGCTGAACGCGGCGTGGCCGGGGGTATCCAGGAAAGTGATTTGCGCGAGCTCGCCTTTCCGCTCGGGATGCGGCACCGCAATGGTGTAGGCACCGATGTGCTGCGTAATGCCGCCGGCCTCACCGGCGACGACGTTCGCTTTGCGGATGACGTCCAGCAAACTGGTTTTGCCGTGGTCCACATGGCCCATGATCGTCACGACGGGCGCGCGCGGCTTGAGATCCTCCAGCTTGTCGTCCACGTCGAGTTCGACTTTTTTCTCGGACTGATGAACGATGCCTTCGCCCTTAGCGCGTTTTTCCGCTTCCAGCTTGAAGCCATAGTGCGCACAAATCTGCGTGGCAATTTTCTCGTCAATGGACTGGTTGACCGTGGCCATGACCTTGAGTTTCATCAACTCGGCAATGATGGCGAACGGCTTTTGCTTCAAAGCCTCAGCCAGGGCGCGCACCACAATGGGCGGCTTGATGGTGATGATCTGGGCGTCGGAGGGCAGCGAGATTTTCGGCTGGGCCGGTGCGGCCGGGCGCGGCGGTGGTTGACCCGGCAAAGGGCGACCGTCGCGACCGCGCTGCATCGGATGGCGCGAATCACCCCGCTGAGGCTGACCTGGCCGCACGTTGGAGGAAGTTGTTCCCGGCCGCGCGGCGGACGGTGCCGATCCAGGACGCTGGGGACCGCCGCGGTCCCGATCACCGGGACGGGAGGAGCCGGGGCGCGGAGCGAGCTGAATAAAACCAACCTTGTCACCAATTTTTGGTGCCGGGGGTGGAGGCGGGGGCGGGGGCACCACGGGCGCGGGCGCAGGCGCCGGTGCCATCACTGGAACGGGAGCCGGAGCAACCGGCTGAGAAAGGGCGCTGTCTGGAGCCAGCGTGGGCGCGGGAGCGGCGGAGGGAGCTTCTGCTACCGGAGCGATCGCGACCGGCTCAGGCACGGAAATTTCTATGACTGGTTCCGGTTCCGGCGCTGGTTCGGGCTCCGGCTCTGGCGCGTGGATAACTACGATTTTGTCATCGACAGGCTCGGCCTTGGGCTTTTCCTCGACGGGAGGGTGGGCAAGCCGTGCGGCGACTGCCGGGTTGGTCTTGATGATTTCCTCCTCAAGCCATTCGGCGCTGATTTTATCGAGGGAGCTGGAGGGAACCTTGGCGGCGGCAATGCTCAATTCCTTCGCCTTGATGAGCACTTCTTTGCTCTCGAGGCCAAGTTTCTTCGCAATGTCGTAGATACGAACGGGCATAAATATTTTTGACTGCCGCCGACCGGAATGTGCACTTTGCCGACATGGCTTAAATCACAATCCGCTCAACTATTCCGGCTGACACCATAAAACCTAACTATGGGCGGAGCCGCCGCCACTCGAATGCCGGCGCATGGCTTCAGTCCGGGCGGATTCCAAAATGGCCGCCGCCTGTTCGCCTATCTCCGGAATATCCGCAATATCGGCAGGCTCAGCCTGCAATAAATCATCCAGCCGGGTGACTCCGGCATGCACCAGGGCATCCGCCTGTTCGCGGGAAATGCCCGGAACCGTGGCGATCTGGGCGATGGCTTCCGCCACCTTCTCGTCAAATCCTTTGATGACGACATGCTCGGCGTTAATTTCCACATCCCAGCCGGTCAACCGCTGCGTCAGGCGGGCATTCTGGCCGCGCTTGCCGATGGCCAGGGAAAGCTGGTCTTCGCTCACCAAAATATGCAGGCGCTTGCGCACTTCGTCCGCCTCAATGCTGCGCACCTTGGCCGGCTCCAGCGCCTTGGTTACGAAGGTCTTGATGTCGGAGGACCACGGAATGACATCCACTTTTTCGTTGTTCAACTCACGGACAATATTTTTAACGCGCTGCCCGCGCAGCCCCACGCAGGCTCCGACCGGATCCACTTTGGAATCACGGGAATAAACCGCCATCTTGGTCCGGAAACCGGGTTCGCGGGCGATTCCCTTGATTTCAATCGTGCCGTCATTAATTTCCGAGACTTCCAGCTGAAACAGCTTAACAATGAAACGCGTGTCGGCGCGGGACAAAATAATTTCGGGTCCGCGGTCGCCTTCCTGCACGGCTTTGACAAAACAGCGAATGCGTTCTCCCACCTGATATTCCTCGGTGGGCACGCGCTCCTTATTGGGCATAATGGCCTCGTATTTGCCCAGATCGAGAATCACATCCGAACGGTCAAAGCGGCGCACGGTGCCGCTGACGATATCGCCCACGCGGTCCTTGTATTCGGTCAGCAGCATGGCCTTCTCCGCCTGACGCACTTTCTGCATCAGCGCCTGTTTGGCGTACTGCGCCGCGATGCGGCCAAAGCCCTGAGGCGTGACTTCCTTTTCAATTTCGTCACCGACTTTGGCATCCGCCTTGAGGCGGCGGGCATCAAACACCGAAATCTGGTCGTGCTGGGAAATCACTTTGTCCGCGACGATAAGTTTGGCAAATGCCTTGATATCGCCGTTTTTGGAATCCATCACGACGCGCAGCTCGCGGGCGGGGCCGACGGCCTTCTTGGCAGCCTGCAACAATGCCTCCTGGACGGCAGCCATGAGAACCTCACGACTGACGCCTTTTTCGCGCTCCCAAAATTCTAAACCGGCTAAAAAATCTGCATTCATACGCTAATCAGCGGCACCCTACCCGGCGACACGCAGCGAACAAAAAAGTCGGAAAGACCTTTGTCTCCGACTTTCGCACGCTGGTTGGCCAGCAAATAAACCGCTTTGTGTTGGAACAATATAGAGACTAACAACCATCGTCAAGTGTAAACGCCAAGCTTCGCCGCGCCGAAAAAGACCCACCAGCACCTACCAGGGCGAGAAGTGCTCTGCACGCCGCTCGCCTGGCAACAAACAGGTTCGGGTTCGCCACGACGGTGCGCAGAGGTCTGCGCGCACTACCACGTTCGGACATGGCAGAACGCGTCATTCAGATCGGGGAAGGAAAGGCAAAATCGGTCCATTTCCGGTACGATTTCCGGTCCGTTTGGGTGGATGATTTTTGCAGTTTACCCCCTTCGGATCGGACCAAACAGGGCTGTACATTTTAAAAGGTAAAAAAACGCCCTGTCGGATGTCCGGTTTTGTCACAATGTGTCGTGTCAAAATTTTCTCCGCGCGGTTAAAAACCACCTCTTTTATAGATGCATCACCGAGAGTCACACACTGGCCCTACGGGAGCCGGAACGCCACAAAAACTTTACCAGTTTCTTTACTTTTTCTTTACCACCCCCTCGGAAAAATTATCGAAATTCCTCAGCAAAATCGCGAAACTTTACCATTTCTTTACCACTTTCGTTTTTACGGGTGGTTAAGTTTTGCAGATTTCCCCAACTGCTACAATTTACCACTAAAAGGGTGTTTTTTTAGCTCATGCTTTACCGGTTTTTGCCGATTTTTACCACTACCGCAAAACTTTATCATTTATCCCGTTGCTGCCTCTCCGGAGTGGAGTAAGCAGGCCAATATGCTATCCAAGGTAGTATTGGTACCGATAAATGGCGGTTTTTGTCACATTTTGTCATAAAATGTCATATTTTGTCCTGCCGTTTTTTTTGCGCGCCAATTAAATCTACTTTTTTTGTACA
>CAISVF010000508.1 GCA_903888765.1 uncultured Verrucomicrobia subdivision 3 bacterium
CTTCAATCCTGCCCTTGACGACCCTGGCCCGGGATTACTTTCGCGAGCAGGGAGTGGATTGGGAATCCCCTCCGGGCAAGGCGATATTTTTCAATGATGGAAAGAGCCGATTATACGTACGATCGACGGAGCGGGATTTGGATTTGGTGGAACATAAACTGAGCGACTTTAATAAACTGACCAACATTTCCGGAGTCCTGTCTAATTCAGAATTCGCTGCCGTGCTGCATGCGCTTCAACTCCGGGGTGGTGCCGAGACGCTTACTGAGCCGGAGATCACGACTTATTCCATCCGCCAGATAAACACTATACGTCCGAGAGATTTTTTGGAGGCACAGAAAAAAGCCGGTGCCACCACCGCCTCTACCAATAAATCAGCCTTGGTTTCGCGGACATTTCATTTGGATAAAACAACATTTCTGACCTATGCACAGGCGATGGCTGCAGCAAAGGCAAGTGGCCAAGACACCAATGTGGCCCCATCCATTCCAGCCTTGGCCCGAAGCTATTTTGAACAGGCTGGCATTCATCTGGACGCCGCTGCTGGCAAGACCGTTTTTTATAGCGAAGACACTGGCTTGCTTTGGGTGAAAGCCACCAAGGCGGAAATGGTGGTCATCGAACAAGTGATGGCCGAGATCGCCTCGCCGCCGGTGCAAATTCATATTAAAGCGCGGTTTTATGAAGTGCCTGGCGGGATTTTTCAACAGGTCGTAGCACCGCATTTGTTGACCAATATTTCGGTGTCATCATTCAAGGGTGAATCCAAAATGCGCACAGGAATCATGACGGCTGAAAGCTTACGCACTATTGTGACCGCATTGGCCGCGACGCGGAAAGTCGAAGATTTGGGCGAGCCGGAAGTCACCACCATCAGCGGCCGACAAACCCAGATGAGGGCCACCCAAACCATAACCGTAATAAATACGACCAACCTGGCGAACTACGAAAGTTCGTCCAATAATGTAATTTCTGGTCGCTCTACCAATTCCGTGGAAATCGGCCCCATTTTGGATGTCGTGCCGTATGTTCTTGCCGATGGCATGACGGTTAATCTGGCAGCCATCCCATCCGTCACCGGATTCTTGGGTTATCACTCATCGACCAACCGCGCAGCTAACCTGACTAACGGCAATCCTGTGGTGACTGTGTTGCCGACCTTCGCGGTTCGCCAGCTTGTGACTGACTTGAACATTTGGGATGACCAGACCATTGTCATCTCCGGGATGCCGGAAACAACCACGGACCTGAACCGGGTGGGTAATAAAGACGATGCTTCCGGAGAATTGCTGGTTTTTTTCAGCGCCGAGATAGTGAATTCGTCCGGCAATCGCGTGCATACCCCTGAAGAATTGCCTTTTGCCAAAGACTCCATTCCCATTCAGCCGCCTTTGGTAAAATAGTTTTCCCCAAGGTCACTTTACAGGGTGCATGAGGCATCACCAGCCAGACATGTTATCAAAAGTTTTTGGGAGCTGATGACTTATAAACCCCTCACACGTTTGCATACAGAACTGCCATGCAACAAAATCCGACTTAAACACTGCGCTGGATCAAAGTCTATTCCTTCACAAGATGCTTACCCGTGGCATTTTGGATATTTACCTCATAGCCAGGCGGCGCGACCAGATGATAAGCGAGTTTGTCGCCGTTGACTCGCCATTGAAGATCGATCGGACCATGCGGCGTGGGAATGGAACCTTGGCACCAGTTCAACTTAAGGTCGGCAAACCGCAACTGAAGTGATTTTTTCACGGCATCCACGCTCTGCAAGCCAAGGACGTCGCGGATGAGCACATGGGCGGCATGGGCGGCAAACCCGTGGTTGCAGCTGGCCGAAGGCGCATCCATTTCCCAGAGCGTGCCGGTGCGGTCGGCCATATAGAGCCAGTAATCAATGGCCTCATTGAGAATTTGCTGATCGCACCCGGCTCGCGCAAGCAGTTCAAAACGCAGCTGGTTGCCGATGAAGGCATTAGCCGGATGAATCTCCGGATAGGCTTGGGTTCGCTTGCGCTGCGGACCGAAATCATTGGTGAGAATCTGCCAGAGCCGGGGATGGGTGGTAGGCGTTGCAACCCCGAAATAAAAAGCAAAGTACTGGCAGACTTCGGTGCGATTAGTTGTCACTTGAAGTTTCCCGTCACGGCGCACGGCGTTATCCACAAAAAACGTCCCGTCGAAAGATTGCCGGTGGATGACTTCCCGGAGCTGCGCCGCCTTGGCCAGGAGTGCGGGCAATTGATAGAGGTGACCGGCGGCATCGAGCGTGGCCGCATAGAGCATGCTGGACGGATAATTGACATCCTGCACGAAATTGTTGGCTTGAGACCATTCAACGAATACCCAGCCCGGCAACTTTTCCAGCATGCCGTCAGAATTTTCATGGGCTTTGAAATAATCCAGCAACTTCAGGACGCGCGGGCGGAGCGATGCGACCAAAGCCCGGTCGCCGCTGCGGGCGGCGTATTCCTCCAGTTGCAACACGAACCACATTGCCCAGTTGGGAATGAACACGCCGTCGTTGTGGTCGGCCGGATAGCACATGGGCAGCATGCCGTCGGGAAGAAAATTGAATTTTTCCGGGCGCTGAAAGTTCTCCAGGAAATTTTTCTCGACCTTGGTGTCCCCGCACAGGTCGGCGGCGACGCGCGCCGTGAAGAAGCTGTCGCAAAGCCACCCGGCGCGCTCACGCGACGGGCAGTCCGTGAAAATATCCACGGCGTTCTGCCGCAGGGTCTGGCGGGCCGCCTCAAATATTCGCTCATAGCGCTCGTCGCTGCAGGCAAATCGGGCGAGGCCCGCTTCCGGATTAGCCAACTCACGAAGGTGGCAATTGGACACCTCACACTCGCCCTCCAGCACCGTGTACTTGAGGTAGCGAGCCGTATAAGGCTCAAAGGATTCCACTGCGTAATCGCCGGGCTCCAGATCGTAGCGTATGGCATTCACGCAGGAGAGCCGCTTGAAATCCACATCGCCGCCGGAGAGGATTTCATCGAATGTCACATACAGCCGGGTCCGGGCGCGGGCGGTGATTCTCGCCCCGATAAACCCGGTCAGGTCCGTGCCAAAATCCACAATGCGATAGGTGTTTTTCTTCAGCATGAAAGACTGACTGCCCGGCGCAGGGCGACCGCCCAGGTTTTTTATTTGCTGAAGTTCGATAGATGGAATTGCTGCCAATTCTGCTTCGGGAAAACCGCCCAACTGCGGGCCAATACCGGTCAGGGAGCGATCCTTCCAAATATTTTTCGCAGCCGCAAACTCCTTCACTTCGCCTTCCGCGATATGCGCCACCGGCTGTCGCACCTCGAATGCCGGATACGGAACGCCTCTGGCAGCAAGCGACCGGGGAGCGGTAATGGCGCAGCGAACGGTTTCAGCCGGCGGTCCCGGCAATTGCCAAACCTCGGAAAAAGGCCGTTGAAAACTGTAACGCTGCACTTTCTGTAATCGGTCGTGGCGGAGAACCGCAGTAAAATCGTCCCCGCCGGTCGCGACGATTACTTGTTTGCCAGCGACGACTTCGGCCTGCAGGAAGGAAGGCTGATCCAGCAGGGAATAACTGTTGGCATTGTAGCCGGCCACTTCGAGGACCACCTCGTTCGGCCCGGTTTTGAGGAGCGGGGCAATGTTCCATTCATCCACCCGAAAAAAACCATGGCCCGCCCGCGCCGGGCCGTGACCAACGAACCGGCCATTTACATAGGCGCGATAAAGAGTTGCTCCCGTGACGCGCAAGATGGCGGCAGGTTTCGTCGGGCGATCAAAGGTGGCGCGAAATGCCACGAGCAGATTGCGCTCTACTTCTCGACCCGCAGGCCAGACCGGCTTGGCAGCCTGAAAGTTAGCGACCGGTTCTTCCACGGCCGGCGCGCTGGCAATGGATCCCATACCCGCCAACGCCAGCAAGCAGAGGCAAATGAAGCGTCGGCAGGTCTTGACCATAAACTCCTAACGGGCGATGGGGTAATGTCAGCGCGACACTTACTCCCATTCAATTGTTCCCGGCGGTTTGCTTGTAATATCGAGCACGCAACGGTTCACGCCTTTCACCTCGTTGATGATGCGGCTCGCCAGTTTCTCCAGCAGGTCGTAGGGCAGCTTCACCCAGTCGGCGGTCATGCCATCCTGCGATTCCACCGCGCGAATGGCGATGGTGTAATCATAGGTGCGTTCGTCGCCCATCACGCCCACGCTGCGCACCGGCAGGAGCACCGCGAAGCTCTGCCAGACTTTATAATACCACCCGCTGCCCTTCATTTCCTCGACCACGATGGCGTCGGCGTTCCGCAAAATTTCGCAGCGCGCCGGCGTCACTTCGCCCAGGATGCGCACGGCGAGGCCGGGGCCGGGAAACGGCTGCCGCCAGACGATGTCCTTGGGCACGCCCAGTTCTTCGCCGAGCAGCCGCACCTCGTCCTTGAACAGGTTTTTCAGCGGCTCAACCAGTTTGAACTTCATGCCCTTCGGCAGACCGCCAACATTGTGGTGGCTCTTGATGAGCGCGGAAGGATTGCCGCCGATCGGCACGGACTCGATGAC
>CAISVF010000509.1 GCA_903888765.1 uncultured Verrucomicrobia subdivision 3 bacterium
AGCATTGCAAAATTTCATTTCAGTATTTGAAAAGGAAAAATCAGATGCAAATGCCAAAACGCTCGCCGACTTTGAAAGCGAAGCGCGAGGCCTTTTGGAACGAAGCGGAAATCTGCCCAACAAAGAAAAATATTATTCCGATGCAATGGCGCCGATGATTTCGTCACATGGAAAAGAGGGTTCAGCTAGGAGTATTGCAATACAGCTTGCAGGACTGAATGATGTTCTGAAGCGTTTGATGCCTTGCACGGAACGCCAAGAAATCAATTTGACTAGCCCTTGGCGGCGCGCGAAATACAACGACCTCGTCAAAGAAAAGGCCGGTGCAGATTGGTTCACGATTTCCGCCGCCGAACGCCATCAGCGCGCACACGACATGGGCGCGGAAATCGGCAAAGAGTTTGAAGATTTTGAAGTCACGAACGCCGTGTTCTCCAAATTCATCGAGCCGACGCTGATTAATCCGACCTTCGTCACGCACTTGCCAAAAGAACTTGTGCCGCTCGCCAAACTTTCACCTGATGACCCAACCACCGTTGAAGTTTTTGAGTGCTGTATTAACGGTCAGGAGATCTCGCCGGGCTACACCGAACAAAACGACCCGATTGCCCAGCGAACAACTCTGGAGCATCAAGCTGGTGGTGAGCAGCAAAAACTGGACGAAGATTTTCTGGTTGCCCTCGAACACGGAATGCCTCCGGCTGGCGGCATTGGAATCGGAATTGACCGGCTTTGCATGATGTTGCTTGGCCAGGAAAGCATCCGCGATGTCATTTTGTTTCCACAGTTGAAACCGAAATAAGCGCCGTAGGTGTGGTGTTTTTGTAGAACCAGCCGAAATTTTTTCATATGGATCCAGAAGTAAAACGTCAACTCGACCTACGCTTGGCGAAGGGTGAGATTACGAAAAAGGAATATTCAGACACTCTTAAAGCTCTGACGGAGGGCGATAAAAGTGTGGGTGGATCATCCGTTTTTTCGACGGCATCTAAGGCGTTCAATGGCTGGCTAAATAAAGACCCTCTCGGAGAATATAGCTACAAAAATGTAGAACCAACAGACGAAGCGCCTCTTATCGTGAATGACGAACTATCTCTATTCAGCTCCACGCTGAAGTTTCGTCAGACCACTCTACGCTACTCTGACATTCGAAGTCTTTACTATGATGGACTTAAGCGAAGCGTTAACGCGAGTCTATCCTATTACTATTCTCAACTGGGCATTCTGCCTCCTTCGGGCGAATGGATAAAAATTCTTGGCGAATGGAAACCCAAGGTTTTCGGTCGGTCGCCTACGGTAATAAAAGTCAAGCTGGTTGAAAATGCCTGTTCTTTTCTAGCACCACTAACTTTTCAACAAAGGATGCAACGCCGTTTGGACGAAATAGTTCGGAACGGATACTTAGACATCTGTAAGACAAAAGGGAAACCTGAAGTTCGACTTTTTAGAGACGGCTTCATCGAGAAAGAAGGGGTGCGTATTAACTTAAGCCAAGCGCATTCAAAAAAAAATGATTCAGCTCGGTCATTCTTACTTTCTTCATTCAAGTCCAAGCGAGTTCATTTTTGGCAAGACTGGAATGACCATTTTGTCCCAGCGCATTACAGTCAAAGTTTGGATAGATCGTGATGTAGTGGCTTCAATTATTAACCACCTCGCTGAAGGAAAGACAATCTGAACAATTATGAGAGTCAGGATGATTCAGCCCACCTTCGTCACGCACCTGCCCAAGGAACTCGTGCCGCTCGCCAAGCTTTCGCCCGACGACCCGACGACCATCGCCGTTTTCGAGTCCCAAAGGGACAGCCGGAAATTAGCCAGACACGAAGTGTCTGGTTGGCCGCAAAACAAATTTCGTCCTGAAAGGACGGTGGAATCGTCCGGCGTTTTCCATCGTCCCGCCGGGACGAATTATCATTTGCACATTTACCAGCCACTTCGTAGCTGGCTAATTTCCGTCCGTCGCGCCGCGACGGGGAAAATTGTGCGCCTGCGTCGCAAAGCGACTTTTCTCGTGGCGCTCGAACACGGCATGCCGCCCGCCGGCGGCATCGGCATCGGCATTGACCGCCTGTGTATGATGCTCCTCGGCCAGGAAAGCATCCGCGACGTGATTTTGTTCCCGCAGTTGAAGCCGAAATGACCGGGGCATCGAACTTGAACCAAGCGCAAATATCTGCGATAGTTCAGCGATGAATTCGGAATTGCTGAAGCGCATCACGATTGAATACGGCAAGTGCGGCGGTCGACCATGCATTCGTGGCAAGCGCATGCGCGTGACGGACGTGTTACAATTGTTGAGCGCGGGAGCATCGTTCGATGAAATTTTGAAGGATTACACTTTTCTGGAGCGTGAGGACATTCTGGCGGCCATTGAATATGGCGCCCGGCAGACCGACCACGTTGTGCTTCAGACCGCGTGACCTTTCTCGTGCACAACCAGCTTCCGCAGACTTTGGCACGCTTTTTTGTTTCGCGCGGGCACGAAGCCAACCACGTTCTTGACCTTGGTATGGGTGAAGCCGGTGATTTGGTAATCTGGAATTACGCTAAAAAAAACGATTGTGTGATCGTTTCCAAAGATGAAGATTTCATCAGTTTGAGTTGGCAAACTGGCGCGAAAAATCAAGTGGTGTGGGTGCGGTTGGGAAATTGCCGGACCCCGGCGTTACTGGCGGCGTTTGATAGTGTCCTGCCCAAGTTAATTCAAGCCTTGCAGCAGGGCGACCGCGTGGTGGAGTTGAGATAAACGCGGCGGTTTTTCAATTTCAGATTTTTTATCATGCTTACCGTAGCCGGACTTTCCAAATCATTTGGCGGACGCGAACTGTTTGATGATGTTTCTTTGAACATCATGTCGGGCGATCGCATTGCCATCACCGGGCCCAATGGCGCGGGCAAATCCACGCTCATCAAAATCATCCTGGGCAAGGAAGAGCCAGACGGCGGCAGTGTGACGTTCATTCGTGGCACGCGCGTGGGTTATCTGCCACAGGAAAGCGAGCCGGCAGCTAATGAAACCGTTTTGGAGATCGCGGTGCCCCACGAGCACGAGTACGACGGCCAGTTCATCGCCAAAGCCAAGCAGATTCTTGCCAGCCTCGGTTTCAAGCAGACCGATTACAACCGTCCCGCTCGGGAAATGTCCGGCGGCTGGATTATGCGCGCCCACCTCGCGCGGCTGTTGGCCGAGGAGCCGGATCTTCTGATGCTGGACGAGCCGACCAATCATCTGGATCTCGAAACGCTGATCTGGTTCCAGGATTATTTAAAATATTATCCGGGCGCGATCCTACTGATTTCACATGACCGCGAATTCCTGAATAATCTGTGCACGCACATTGCGGAACTGCGTTCCTCGCGCATCATGCGGTACACGGGTAATTATGACAGTTATCTCGAACAGCGAGCAGCCATGGAGGCGACGCTGATCGCCACCGCGAAATCGCAGCAGCGCGAAATTGACCGGATGCAGTTGTTTGTGGATCGCTTTCGTGCCAAAAACACCAAGGCCGCTCAAGCGCAGAGCAAGATGAAGCAAATTGAGCGCATCAAAGAAGATATGGTTGAGGTGCCGGACGGTCCGGATGCCACCATGGGATTTCGTTTTCCGCAGCCGCAGCGCAGCGGCCAGCGCGTCATCACGCTGGAAAAAATCAAATTCGGCTACGGCGAGAAATTGATTTACGACGGCATTGATTTTGAAGTGGAACGCGACCAGCGCATTGTGCTGGTTGGTCCGAATGGTGCGGGTAAATCCACTTTGCTGAAGCTGTTGGCGCAAGTGCTCACTCCGCAGGCCGGCGAACACAAGCTGGGGCACAACGCCAAATACGGCTATTTCGCGCAGCATCGTGCGGCGATGCTGAATCCCAAGCACACGGTGTTTCAGGAAGCGCTCGATACGCCGCAGCGGATCACCGAGCAGGCGGTACGGACCGTGCTGGGCAGCTTTCTCTTTCGCGGAGATGATATTTACAAACCGGTTAGCGTCCTGAGCGGCGGTGAAAAAAGCCGGCTCGCCCTCGTCAAGCTACTGCTGGATCCGCCCAATCTATTGCTCATGGACGAACCGACCACCCACCTGGATCTGGCCAGTGTGGACGCCCTGATTGAGGCGTTGAAGCAATATCAAGGCACGCTGGTTTTCATCAGCCACGATGTGCACTTCATCCGCGCGTTGTCCACGCACGTGGTGCGCGTGGAGGCGGGCACGCTGCGGCATTTCGGCGGCGGGTATCAATATTATTTGGATAAAACCGCGCAATCCGCCCGCGCCGCATTGACGAGTTCCAGCTTTGGCAGTGTTGTCAGCCGCCCGGTTGCGACGCCATTGGATCGCAAGGAGCAGAAGCGGCAGGAGGCCGCCCAGCGCCAGGCGCGATCCAACCAGAAATCAGAGATACAAAAGCGCATTTCCTCCCTCGAAAAAGAAATTGCCGATCTTGAAGCGAAGGAACGCGATTATGCGGCAGAGCTTGAGAAGCCGGAGACGTACCATTCCGGAGGCCGAGCCACGCAAATCAATCGTGAATTGTCGCACGTCACCGACCGGCTGGCCGAAGCTACCAAGGAATGGGAGCAAGCGGCCGCGCAAATGGCGGCATTTGAGGGCGCTTGAAGGTTTGGTTCGAGTGGCTTTATTCGCCGCTGAACTTTTTTTCCCAGCTGGAAACTTTTTTGAGCAGGTCCGGCAGGAGGCGCAGGGCGATGACCTGGCGTTTGAAATCCTTGTCCGGCTGGGCTGGTGATCCCAGCCAATTGCCTTTGTCTGGAATATCGTTCATCACCCCGGCCTGTCCGCCAACGATGGCCTGATGGCCTATGTTCAGGTGACCGGCCACGCCCGCCTGCCCGGCGATGATGACATAGTTTCCGAGCTTGGAACTACCAGCGATACCGGCCTGCGCAATCAGGATGCAATTCTCCCCGATTTGCACGTTGTGTCCGATCTGCACCAGATTATCAATTTTGGTGCCCTTGCCAATGACCGTGGCGCCGAGAGCACCACGATCCACAGTTGAGTTCGCCCCAATTTCCACGTCATCGCCAATAATGACTTTGCCCACCTGGGGCACCTTAAGGTGTACCCCCGCATCCAAGACATAACCAAATCCGTCGGCACCGATAACTGCGCCGGCGTGAATGCGGACTCGCTGACCAATCTGCGTTCGCGGATAAATGGTCACGTTCGGAAACAAATGGGTCGCACTGCCCAGGACCGAATCCGCACCGATGGCATTGCCAGCCTGTAAAACCACCCCGACTCCCAGTTCAACGTGCTCGCCGACCACGCAGTGTGGTCCGACATGTGCGGTTGGGTGAATCTGCGCCGAGGAGGCTACCACGGCGGTGGGATGGATGCCGGCGGCAAATTCTGGTTCCGGAAAAAAGATGGCCAGCGCTTTGGCGAAGGCAATGCGCGGATTCGCGACCCGGATGATGGTTTTTTTGGTGGAGGAAGCGTTTTTACCCGCGATGATGGCGGTGGCCGCACTGTTTTCCGCGGAGGTTAAAAACTCTTCCGTCTCGGCAAAGGTGAGGTCTCCCGGCTTGGCGGCATCCGCATGGGCAAAGCCCGTGAGCACGGCGCTCGCGTCGCCGATGACTTCGCCCGCAAGTTTTTTGGCAATTTCAGTAGTGGTAAGTGTCATTGACTTGATTTCTTAGGCTCACTATAAAGTGAGACACATTCTGTTCAATATCAACTTTATGGCAAAGACATTCCGCGTGGGACTTATCGGCTACAAATTCATGGGCCGGGCGCACTCCAATGCCTGGCGGCAGGCGCCCAAGTTCTTCGATCTCAAAGCCGGCCTCGTGCTGCACACAATTTGCGGGCGGGATGCCGCTGGGGTGCAGGCTGCTCGTGCCAGGCTCGGCTGGGAGCACGCCACGACCAACTGGCGAGAACTGATCGAGTCACCGCTGATTGATATCGTGGATATTGCCACCCCCACGTTTTCGCACGCAGAAATGGCCATCGCGGCGCTCCAGCGTGGCAAGCATGTTCTCTGTGAAAAACCGCTCGGCCGCGATCTAAAAGAATGTGAGGCCATCATGGCCGCCGCCCGGAAATCTCCGGCTGTCCACATGGTCTGCCATAACTACCGCCGTATTCCTGCCATTGCGCTGGCGAAGCGGATGATAAATGAAGGCGCGCTAGGGAGAATTTACCATTTTCGGGCGCGCTATGCCCAAGATCGTCTGGCCGATCCGGAATTTCCCCTCGATTGGCGTTTGGAAAAGGCCACCAGCGGCAGTGGCGTGCACAGTGATATCAATTCACACATCATTGACCTGGCGCGCTATCTCGTCGGCGAATTTACGGAA
>CAISVF010000510.1 GCA_903888765.1 uncultured Verrucomicrobia subdivision 3 bacterium
AGCCGCCGGTGCCGTAGGCGTGACACCCGGCGCACCTGGCAGCGGAGTTGTGGCGTTCTTCGAATAATTCCGTTTCACGCCGCCAACTTTGCGCCGGTTCAAACTGACTTTCGATTGTTTACAGCGTCAAATGCAAAAAGCGCGTTTCGCCCCGCAAACAAAGGGCAAAACGCGCTAAGTAAAATAGAGTAAAATGGCTGAAGCGGCTAAACCTGAAGGAAAAAACAACGATTCCGACCGACCGCCCTTACGAGGGCTTTGCACAACCGGGGATAATTTCCTGGACCGTTAAAATAGCGTTGAATGCGTAAATTGCCATCGGTGCCGGGCTTGATCACTTCGCGCTTCGCCTGCTCTATCACATATTTGTTTATGTCGCGCTCAATGTGCTTGGCTCTCGCTTTGTCAAACGCCTTCATCATCACCAGATACCGGATGCAATAGCGCGCACCTTCGCGGGTGGTTAAGTCGTAATGAATACCATCCACATACACGTCGTTGAAATCATTGTCCCAACTCAGCCGGCCTACGGAGCCACGGACCGCCACATCCGGCGTTTTCGATTTCTTGCCCGCCTTTGCCCCAATGGCAGGAGCGGTTCGCACCGCTCCCACCGGTGCCACCAAATTTGCCTCGAAGCGTTCAAGGATCGGACGAATCGAACCCGTCAACCGGAAACCGCCCTTGTTCGGCGTGAGGCACGAGGCCAGCGGAATGAAGGCGCAATGTTCCCGCTGCAAAAACGCGCTCACCGTCGCCGACCGCACTCGCGCCGTCGGCGAGAGCACAATAAACGGCTCGCCGCAAAACGCCGCCACGGCCTCCAGATTTTTCAGCAGCTCGTTTTCTCCCGGACAAAGCGACAGAAACACCGGCGACCGCGTATCCGTGTGGATTCCCGCCGGCCAGACTTTTGGTGCCGCCGTGGTCACGCCCGCCCCGTCCGCCGCCTCGAAACCTAGCGCCCCGCCCACCGCATCGCCGAATCGCGTCGCGTCCAGTTCATGAATGATGATTTCCTCTGGCGTCAGCCTCACCGCCTCGCAGCCGCCCTCCTCGCACTGGCAGACGGAAAATAATTCAGTGGGATCAACTTCATGGCGGCAGCCGCAATCGCGCTCGCCCAGGCACGGATAATTTTGCGCCCGCCGTTGCGTCGGGGACAGAAAGCGATTCAGCGCGGGGAAATCCGCGCCGGCCAGGTGCCGCCACTCTGCCAGCACCGCCGCCGGCGGGTGCGTTTCGGCAAGGCGTTCAAGCGACGGCCAAAGTCCACGGTTCATGATGTTTCGCCGATCCGCCTGTCCCTCGCCCGCAGGCGCGGGAGAGGGTGGCCGCAGGCCGGGTGAGGGTCGTAGGGCAAAAACCATTTGGCGCGGAGCGGCCGTCCATCGCTGCTATGAGAATTCGAGAGACCAGTTGCCATTGTTGTTTTCCTCGCGGTTCAGCAACACGAATTTCTGGCGTTCCAGCCAGATATGAAGCGGAATGGAATCATCATCCCGGCTGAAGGTCGCAAAATTCGATGGCCGGATCGTGAACGAGCGCGGCTTTTTCGCGTCGCGAAACAAGACGGAAAACCGCGCCATGCAGATGTCCGCCGCCGCCGGGATTTTGTATTCGCGCTTCTCGAAAATGGAAAACACATCCAGCGCCGAAACCCGTTCGCGCAAACCCAGCTCCCCGTGGCCGCGAAACTCGATTTCCTTCAGCGAAATGTCGAGCAGCCCGTCAATCCCGGCGCAGGCCAGGACGCTGCGACCGGCTTTCAGCGGTTCCAACGTGTATTTCCCCTTGCTCGCCGGAAAATAATTCGGGTCGTTGAACAGGTGCATCCCGAACGCCAGCCGGAAAAGTTCCGGCTCCTGCTCGCAATCCGCGTGGACGCGCATCTCGCCCGCATCCGAGTCATAAATCACCACGTCATGCCGTTCCGGCCGGTAGATCATGCTGCCGGATTCCAAATCCTTCAAATCCACGCAACCGTCACGCTTGATCGGCTGGGCATGGCGGACGTAGAACCAGTATTCATGCCCATGCTCGCGCCAGAAAACCCGCGCGCTCCGCCCGCGCTGGTGGGCCTCATACCAACTGTTCAGCGTTTTTTCCAGTGCCGCCAGACTGGCCGGCGGATGAAAATTCGGACGCTTGCGCCGCGCGACGTAATAGACGAACGACCGGTAGCGTGCCACCGCCTTTTGCGCGTAGATTTCCTGGAACAACGGCCGATTCGTCATCAGCAGGTTGGCTGCCACATCCTCCGGCGAACTGTCGGCGGGAAAAACAAATTCCGTCTGCCGTGCCCGCACCGTGTCAATGATCTTGTCCATCGTGCCCGGCGCGGACATCTGCTTGACCATGTGAAATTTTTCCACCAGCTCAGCGGGAATATCATCCGGCGACAAAAAAATCGTCGCCAGTGACCGATAATCCAAGTCCTGCCCTCCGGTGGCCGTCTGCAAAGACCCCACCGGCGGCAATTCCACGCCTTTGCCGGCGAGAAATTCGCGGTGTTCATCCATCAGCGCAATCAACGTGCGCGGCGAGATTTCCCGAAGTGTATCCGGCTCGGAATACCTGCGTAAATTCACGGTAATCATGTGATTTATTTCCCGAAGCCGCCCCGGATTGTGTTCGATGGTGAGACAACCTCGACGCAAAAATAAAAACTAACCCCACTCATTCCGCTAACCATTCTTTGCCAAAGCGTTACCACTTACAGTCCATCCCGCTTTCCGCTTTTGCCGGTCCGGTCTCTGGTTTCAAAGTTCAGGTTTGTCTTCGCTTGCCCTCGCCCCTCGCCCGGCGTAACCTCGCCCAGTCCAATGAAATAAAACGACGATTATTATTTAACCAAATCAATTTTGCGTAGCTACGGCTACGGGCTGCTTCGAAAACTGCGAATTTTC
>CAISVF010000511.1 GCA_903888765.1 uncultured Verrucomicrobia subdivision 3 bacterium
CTGCCGGGCGACCGGGTGGGAGCCTGGTTCCAGAGCAGTGACGGCGGGATCTGGGCGGGCGTGGATCACGGGGGGTTGGCACGGTTGCGCGACCGGCGATTTCATGTCATCAGCGTGAGCGAGGGACTGGCGGCGCGCACGGCGCTTTCCATTTGCGGCGATGCGGATGGGGTAATGTGGATCGGCACCGCCGGCGGCGGTCTATGCCGCTGGCAGAAGGGAACCATCACGCGATCTCCGGTGGGGGCAAGCGCCTCAGCCAATTTTGTTTTTTCCATCACGCCCCGGCCGGCCGGGGGTGCCTGGCTGAGTGCCTCGGCGGGCGAGGACTTGTATCAATTTCGCGATGGCCAGATCGAGCGCGTGTCCTGGGAGGTGCACGGCATTAAATGCCTTTTGACCGATCATTTGGGCCGGGTGTGGATGGGCACAAAGAACGGCCTCGCTTTTTCCGACGGGCGGGAGCGCCGCATTTTGGGCACCAACAGCAACGCGGCGCTGGCGGCAATTCGCGCATTGGCGGAGACTCCGGACGGCACCGTCTGGGCGGGGGCGGACGATGGCACGCTATTTCGCTGCGCGCCGGATCAATTGACGGCCTTTCGTCCGGAGGACGCGCTGGCGGAGCAGTCTATATATTCCCTGCTGGCGGATGCGGATGGCACGCTGTGGGCGGGGACATTTCGAGGTGGTCTGCTCCGTTTTAAGGCGGGTAAATTTGCGCGCATCACCGCCAAGCAAGGTTTGCCGGTGGATGTGATCAGCCAGATCCTGGCGGATGCGCAAGGCCGGCTATGGCTGGGCACTCATCAGGGCATTTATTGCGTGGCCAAAACCTTGCTGAATGCCTGCGCGGACGCACCCGGGCAGTCGGGCAAGCTGGATTATGTCACCTATGGCCGGCACGATGGCATGGCGGCGGTGGAGTGTTCCGACCTCTATCAACCCGCCTGCTGGCGCGGCTTGGATGGGCGGCTGTGGTTTACCACGGTGCGAGGAGGGGTGGTGTGGGTTGATCCCGCGGAAGTCACCGCCAAAGCCCAGCCGCCGCCGGTGCTGATGGAAGAACTGCACGTGGATGAGGATTCCCTGCCGCTAACGGGTGAGAAAATTATTATTCCGCCGGGTCGCAAGCAGTTGGACTTCCGGTTTACGGCGCTTAGTTTTGAAGCCGGCGATAAAGCCCGGTTTCGTTATCGCGTGGATGGTCTGGATACCGAGTGGGTGGATATTGATACCCGTCGCACGGTGCAGTTGCGGAATCTGTTGCCGCGGAACTATCGCATCCGGGTCATCGCCTGCAATAGCGAGGGTCAGTGGAATGAAAAGGGGGCGGCGTTGAGTTTTGAAGTGCAGCCCTATTTTTATCAAAGCTGGCCGTTCAAGCTGATCCTTGGCGCGGCTTTCGCCGCAGGAAGTATTGTGATCGTGCGCCGGGCCGCCACGCGGAAATACCGGCGCAAGCTGGCGCTGATGGAGCAGCAGCACGCCATCGAGCGCGACCGCGCCCGCATAGCGAAGGATATTCATGACGATATTGGCGCCGGCCTCACGCAGATTACATTGCTCACCGAACTGGCGCGGCGCGAGCCGGAGCAGACCGAGGCCAATCTGGAGCGCATCACCCAATCCGCGCGCAAACTCACCAAGGCGATGGATGAAATTGTCTGGGCGGTGGACCCGCAGCACGACACGCTGGAAGGCTTGATGGATTACGTGTCCGCCTATGCGGAGGATTTTCTGCGGGTGGCGGAAATTCGCTGTCGCATGGACCTGCCGGTGCTGCTGCCGGCGCTGCAACTTGAAGCGGAATTGCGCTATAATTTGTTTCTCGCGCTGAAGGAAGCTTTGCATAACGTGGTGAAACATTCGCAGGCCACGGAAGTCTGGCTGCGGCTCCGGCTGGACGCCACGTCGTTCACACTGGTCGTCGAGGACAATGGCCGGGGTTTATCAGCCAAGGGCAGCCGCCCGGACCGGCTCGCTTCTGGCTCCGGGCTCGCAAATTTACAAAAGCGATTGGCACTGGTCGGGGGACGCTGCCACATTCAGAGCGGCGAAGCCGGTGGCACGCGCGTCGAACTGACAGTATATACCCAGCGCTTCGCATCGCCAGTTGTGGCGATTGGCGGGAATGAGGCCGCAGCTTAGATTGGGGGCAATGAGCATTTCCGTTTCCATTGTGGAAGACAACGCCCAGGTGCGTGCCAGCCTGACCAAGCTGATTGACAGCTCGCCCGGCTATCGCTGCGTGAGCCAGCACGGCAGTGCGGAAAATGCCCTGATGGAAATTCCCGGGGTGCGGCCGGAAGTGGTGCTGATGGATATTAATCTCCCCGGCCTCAATGGGGTGGAGTGTGTGCAGCGGCTCAAGCCGCAACTGCCGGGAACGCAGATCATCATGCTCACCGTATATCAAAATACCGAGCATATTTTCAATGCGCTGGCGGCGGGCGCCACCGGCTACCTGCTCAAACAGACGCCGCCGCCGGAACTGCTGGCGGCTATCCGGGATGTCCAAGCCGGCGGTTCGCCAATGAGCAGTCATATTGCCCGGAAGATCGTCCAGTCCTTTCAGCACGCTGCGCCGGTGGCCACTGCCGAATCTGCAAGTCTTTCCCCGCGCGAAGCGGAGGTGTTGGACCTGCTGGCCAAGGGCTTTCTTTACAAGGAAATCGCCGAGCAGATGAAAGTCAGCTACGCCACCGTGCATACGCACATCCGGCACATCTACGAAAAACTGCACGTCCGCTCCCGCACCGAGGCGGTAGCCAAGCATCTAAACCAGGCGAATTCCCGCCGCGACAACCTGCCGCTGCCGCCATCCTGACATCACCAGAACTGGCGATGGTTATTATTAGGTGAGGCGGATATATTGCCAGCATGCCCATTGTTATCGTCCAGCAAAACTAAACTGAATTTACTGAATGTTATTAACTCATTCCAAAAAACAGCACATGAAAACCATTCTTCCCCAACAACTCATTAACCTATTTTCGCGCAAAGCCTCCGGCTACCGCTGGCGAACAGCTTTAGCGTTATTTTCGCTGATGCTGGCGACAGCCGCGGTTCCCGCAGCCCAGAAAACCTGGTCGGGTGGCGGTTCCGACAATAACTGGAACACGGCGGCCAATTGGGCGGGTGTGGTTCCGGTCAGCGGCGACAGCCTCGTTTTTGCGGGCACCCAGCGCACGACCAATTTCAATAACATTGTGGGCCTGAACAACCTTGCGGGCGTGACTTTCAACAATAGTTCGTTCTTGTTTGGCGGCAACGTCATTACCAACTCCGGTGGCGTTTATGACACAGCCGGAAACAATACCAATAACCTGCCGATGTATCTGAATGCCAGCCAGGGTTTTTCCAATATTGTTGCCGGCACCAAAACGGTGTTGGGCGGCATTGTCACCAACATGGGCACGGGCAACATACTCAATTTGGGCGGCGACGGCAGCATCTGGTTGAACGGTGTCTTGAGCGGCAAGGCCGCGGTGAATGTGAATGGCGCCGGCACCAATCGCTGGGCGGCCGCGAATATCTTTTCGGGTCCGTTGACCCTTAACGGCGGCACGCTCCAACTTGCCAATGCGGCGGCCATTCCCAGCGGTATTGGTTTTGGGGATGTGACCAATAACGCCATTTTAGACATGAACGGCAACAGCCAGACCATCAACGGTCTTTTTGGTGCCGGCACGGTGGATCAAGTAAGCGGGACAGCTTCGGTGACCTTGACCGTGGGTGCGACCAACAATGCGGGGCCGGCGTTTTATTTCAACGGCACCATTCAAAATACTGCCGGTAAAATTGGTTTAACCAAAGCCGGCACTAATCTTTTTTTGCTGGGTGGTGCACCCAATTATATCGGATCCACCATTGTCAATGCCGGTACCCTGGCGCTGACCAATGGGGTTTCACCCTCCAGTTCTTCAGATTTTACGGTGGCTCCGGGAGCCGTTTTCGATCTGACCCAGGGAACTTTTGCGCTCGGTTCCAGCCAGATTTTAACGGCGGGTCGCACCACCAACGGCGGGCCGGCGGACATCATTGGCGATCCCAACAGCAGCGGCGCAATGCACATCTACAAAGCGGGCCTTCCGGGAACGCTCAAATTAAGTGCCGGGCTGACCCTCAATGGCGGCATTGTCAATTACGATCTGGGGACCTCCACGATCACCGGTGGCGCGTCGAACGACGTGATTGCCATCAATGGCCAGTTAAGTTTGAATGGCACCACGACCATCCGGCTCAACCCGGTAGCGGGATCTTTTGCCTTGGGCACCTACACTTTGATCACAAACCAGACCGCGCTGGTTTCCGGTTCCGCTGCGAATCTCTCGGTGGAAACCCCCCGTGGTATCAATGCGACCCTGGATACAACCACCTACCCCGGCAGTGTTCTGGTGGGGATCAGCGGCAGTTCCACGCCGGGGACGCTGCTCTGGACCGGAGCCAACAGCGGCGATTGGGATGTGAATCTGACGCAAAACTGGTCTTTGGGGGGAGCCGCCAGTGTTTTCTATAATCTGGACAACGTGCTGTTCAATGATTCTGCGGCAACTGCGACCGTCAACCTGCCGTCCGGTGTGTCGCCATTTTCGACATTGATCAGCAACAATTCGAGCAATTACATTTTTGCCGGCTCCGGTGCCATTACCGGCTCTGGAGGTTTGACCAAGTCCGGTGCAGCGCAGGCAACGATTCGCAACGCGAACGGTTACTTGGGCAATACCGTGATTAGTCAGGGCACGCTTTTTCTAGATTTCCTGAACAGTGGGAATACCGTTTCCCAGATTCTGTATAACGGCGTCCCATCGGGAGGGCTAGTCTTGAACGGCGGCACCTTGTCGGTTGGCAATCGTCTTAATACAACCTCTTTCCAGCAATTCAGCACGACCACCATTAATCCAGGTGCGTCTATCATTCAGCAGAATACGCGTCTTTCCGGTGGTTCTCCCGCTATTTATCTCGGCCCCATCACCCGCAATGCCGGTGGCACGGCGGATATTCAGCCTAATACCGGGAGCAGTGGCACCCAGACCGCCAACACGGTGGGCATTTTTACCACGACAACCAATAATAACACCACGGTGTCGGGCATCGTAGGTGGCTGGGCGACTTGGGCTGGCGGTGAATTTTCCCGGGTCAACACTTCAGCGGGTGCCCAGGGGGGCACGCATATTTACGGTGGTGCGACCTATGTGAACCAGTTTGCGAACAATACCAACACCGATATGACTGCTGACCTGACGGCGACTGCTGGCACCAATACCATGTCGGTGCGATTTGCAGCCGCTTCCGCTCGCACGCTGACTCTGGCCGGTACCAACGTCATCACCTCCGGTGGCGTATTGGTGACTGCGGCGGTCGGTGCCAATCAATCCACGATCACCGGTGGCAGTGCCCTGACTTCCGGAAACGGCCAGGATTTGATCATTCACCAATATGACTTAACCGGGAATCTGGTTATTAATTCTAAAATCACGGACAATGGTGCCACGAGCATTGCCTTGACCAAGACGGGAGCCGGCACGGTGATTCTGGGTACCAACAATACTTACTCAAGCGCTACTTACATCAATGCCGGCACTTTGCAGCTTGGTAACAATGGAACTTCCGGCAGCATTGACACCTCCACCGGCGTGACCAACAACGGGACCCTGGCCTTTAAGCGCACCGATGCAGTGACGTTTGCCTTGCCCATCAACGGCCTGGGCGGGTTAAGCCAATTAGGCGCAGGCTCGGTAACGCTTCTGGCCAATAACAATTTTTCCGGTGCCACCACCATCAGCGGCGGCACGCTGAAAGTCGGCAATGGCGGCGTAACCGGTAGCCTGGGTGCATCCGCCAGCATCGCGGATAACGGCAGCCTGATTTTTAGCCGCTCGGACAATATCGTTTATGCCGGACCGATCAGTGGTAGCGGATTGTTGACCCAGCAAGGCGGGGGTTCGCTCACGCTCAATGGAACCAACACTTATCTGGGGGCCACACTGATCAATAGCGGCAGCATTGTTCTGGGGGCGGCGGCAACGATTTCCAACACTGCGGCCATTGTTCTGGCCAGTGGGACATCATTGGATGTTACCTCGCAAAGCAGCCTGATGCTTTCCGGTGGCACGATCAACCAGATTCTGGCCGGCACCGGCACGATCAAAGGTAGCGTGACCACCTCGTCCGGCACGGGCACTGGTCCGCGCATTACGCCCGGAACAAATGGTGTCTATGGCACTCTTAACATAAATAATACGCTGACTCTGAATGGCGGCACCGTCAATATGGATGTGTCCTCCGGCTCCAAGGATTTGATTGTCTGCCAGAACCTGAACCTTACGTCGGGGACCATTGCTTTGAATGTCAGCGGCAGTTTAACCAATGGAAGTTACAAGCTGATCCAATATTCTGGAACCTTGAGCGGTGATGTAGCCAACCTGGTCGTGAATGGCTTTAGCCAGAGCGGGGAGGTGGCAGCCCTGAGCAGTGCCACCCCGGGTGAAATTGACCTGGTGATCAGTCCCTATGTTCCCCAAAACCTGGTCTGGCAGGGTGACGGCGGTGGCAACGCATGGGATGCCGGCTTGACGGCTGATTGGACGAACAGCTTGGGCGCGCTCGTGGCATTCAGCCAAAACGATAATGCGTTATTCAACGACAACTCCGGCAACACTTCAGTGAATCTCACTGGCACCCTGACCCCGAACACGGTCACCGTGAACGGCACCCTCAATAGCTATGTTTTGCAGGGCAGCGGTTCTCTCGGCGGCGGCACGCTCACCAACAACAACCCCAATACGCTTACCATCCTGACAGCCAATGCTTACAGCGGCCAGACCACCATCAATGCCGGCACCGTGGCCCTCGGCAACGGCACCACGGCTGGAATATTAGGCTCCGGGCCGGTGCTGAACAACGGCGCGCTGGTTTTCAACGAGCCGGCCGATGAGATTATCGGCAACGCGATCAGCGGCTCCGGCAGCTTGACGCATAATGACGCCAACATTTTAAGCCTGGCGGGCAACAATACCATGAGCGGTCCGGTGACGATCGGCTCTGGAACCGTTCAAGTGGGCGTGGGCGGCGGGTCTGGCACGCTCGGCAGTGGTCTGGTTACCAATAATAGCCGGCTCGAAATTACGCGCAGTGGTACCCTGACGCTGGGCAATTCCATTACCGGCTCCGGCGCACTGATTGTTGACGGGACCGGAACCGTCAACTTGAACGGCGCGAATAGCTATGTGAACAACACTTACATCAGCAACGGGGTAGTGAAATTAGGCAACGCCTCGGCTATTCCTAGCGGCGGCGCAACGACCGGTTGGCTCATTCTGGATGGCGGCCCGACCGCTGCGGGTGCACTTGATATGAATGGCTTTGACCAAACCGTAAACGCCTTGTCCGGATTGGGCGGCACCATCTTGGGGCAGATCAACAACAACGGTGGTTCCGGTACCAATACCCTGACCATTAATGAAATTGCAGCCACCACGTTTGCCGGCGATATTATTGACAATACCGGTGCAGGCGGCAAAGTCGCCCTCGTAATGAATGGAGGGAACACCCTGACCCTGAATCCAGGTGGCACCGGGAGCAGCTTCAGCGGCGGCACGGTGATTAATAACGGTATTATCAGCGGCGGCGGCAGCACCACGGCCAACGCTACGATGCTGGGCAGCGGCCCGATCACCTTCGGCACCAATGGTATTTTGCAACTGGCTGGCTTTATCAGCGGCAGCGTCGGTAATGACTACGGCGGCATTCAAAACCCGGTCATCATTCCCTCGAATATCACGGCTATCGTGCAAGGCTCTACGCGTGCGGGTATTGGTTTTGCTCCCGGTTCGGTGACCGGACCGACCAATAGCACTTTGATATACGTCAATCGCTACGTGCGCGGCAACGTGGGCGGCAACTGGAATGGATTCTATGGGGTGCTGCTAGCCACCAACATCGCGACCACGCCGAACAACGCCGGGGATTTTCGTCTGAATACCGGCACCGGCTTTCCCAATACGCGCATGATTCTCGCCCCCAACCAGTATATGTATAACGTTCTGGCCGGCGGCCCCACCATTCCCATCGGGGAATTGACGGGTGATTCCACAGCGACCATCGCGGTAAATACGGCCTCCGGCGGGTCGGCGGCTCGCTTTCTCGTCGGCGGTTTGAACACGAGCGCCCAATACGACGGTGCCATTATTGAAGGACATAATATTATCAAGGTGGGCACCGGCAGCTGGACGTTGACCAGTGCGAATTTGAGTTACAGCGGCTTGACCACGGTGAGTAATGGCGTCCTTGCTCTGGGGGCCTCGGCGAACCTATCGGCCAGTACGCCGATCACGATTACTGCTCCGGGTATTCTGGATGCTTCGGCTTCCGGCACCCTGACGCTCGCGGCGCAAACCTTGCAGGGTAACGGCATTTTACGCGGCAGTCTGGTGACGGGTTCCGGCACTACGGTGTCACCGGGTGGTGCCAATGCCATTGCCACTTTGACGGTGACCAACGACGCGAACTTGGCTGGGACCACCGTCATGGAGATCAATCGCACGAATACGCCCGCCATCAATGATATGCTGGCGGCGAAAACGATTGAAGCCGGTGGCACTTTGCAGGTCAATAACCTGGGCCCCGATTTGCATACGGGCGACACCTTCAAGTTGTTCAGCGTGCCGGTCACCGGGGCTTTTGCCGTTACTAATCTTCCAGTGACCACAGGCAACGGCCTGATCACCTATGTTTGGACCAACCTGCTGGCGGTGGATGGCACGCTGCAGGTCCTCGCTGGGGTGCCTAACGTCAGTACCACGCCTGTCACCGTTACTAACAGCTTTAGCGGTGGCGCCCTGACACTGTCCTGGCCGACGGATCACATCGGCTGGCGTTTGTTGGCACAGGTAAATAATCTGACCAATGGTATCAGCTCCAATACCAATGATTGGAGCCCGGTTGCAGGTTCAGCAACCACCAACAAGGTGATCCTCACCATTGATCCAACCAAGCCAACGGAATTTTACCGGATGGTCTATCCGTAATTTTTAATCGACCTAATTCAACCCGGCACCAGTAATTCTGGTGCCGGGTTTTTTGTGTGCCGGCCGGGCTGCGGCGGAACGCGCACTCGCCAGAACTGGCGATGGTGGAGGATGCGGATTTATGTCAGACTAATTACCTAAGTTATCCGTTGATCCTATGTTTATGAAATGTTCGAAACGAAGTGCTTTTACGCTGATTGAATTGCTGGTGGTGATCGCCATTATCGCCATCCTCGCGGCAATGCTCCTGCCCGCGCTAGCTTCGGCTAAAGAGCGCGCCAAGCGCACGCAATGCGTCAATGGCCTCCGCCAGATGTATTTGGGCTGCACCATTTACGCCACGGATAATGATGACTGGTTTCCGATTTGGGGCGGCTATTCGGCGGCTTCCGGCTTGAATAGCCGCACCAGAAACGTGATTGATTTATCGAATTATATCCGCTGGGTGGTTTTTGGTGGGCCTATCAATGGCGGGCATGTGGCCCAGGATGCCGCGAGCATCAGTGCCGTGAAAGCCAATTTTGACAACCTGGGATATCTGTATCCCGCCAAACTTGTCGGTGATGGTCGGCTGTTTTTTGATCCCAGTTATCCGCCTGGTTCGCCGCTTTCTTCGGATAACTATTCCTCCGCCGGACTGTTAAGCTACGGCAGTATTAATGGCAGTGGCGGCATCCGGTGTAGCTATACCTATAACCCGGTCGTGGATTCTACCGGACTGCGGGTTTATCAAAAAGCCAGCAAGGTGAATGGTCGGCACGTATTCATCATGGACTACATTGACAGTCAGATGAAGGATTCCACTTATTTTGCCCACCTCAAATCCAAAGGTTGGAATATGTCCATGACGGATGGCTCGGTTTGTTTTAGCAAGCCTGACACCGCTACCTATGGCTTGATTACCGCCGGTCGGCCCAGCGACATTCAGGATTTGAATAATTACTTTTTACCCATTCTTGAACAGAATGCTAAGTGATCTTTGGTCCTCGCTCATTGAATCGTCTTTCGCGAGTTTAATTTGACTCCGGAGGCAAATTCCGGTTGATAAGGCCTTTTTGAAGGCCCCGTTGAGATGGCTTGCCGCTGCTCATAGCTGTCTTCAGTTTATATCAATCCCAACGATACCGACGAGTTTTTTGGCTGGGAGCAGCCCAGCGCGAAAGGCGTGGTGAGTTACTAATATAGCTTCGTTTTGTCCTGAACCGGGGCGCTTGCTGAGAGAGCAGGTTTGTGACGGACTAATTGCAGCGGGCAGGGGAGTTCAGGCAAAACGCCGGGCTACTTGCCCGGCGTTGCAAAATCCGAATGAATTGCAAACTGATTATTGCACCAGTTTCAAGGCGATTTCCTTTTCGATTTCATGCACCAGATCAAGGTCACGGGTACCCCACTTGGTGCGGGCTTGGACGTCAACCTGGGTTACTTTTGGATCAATGGATTCTACCCGGACCCACACTTTGCGGTCGTTGACGCGGCCCAACAGGGAGCGCACGGCATTGGTATTATCGTGGGGGATATATTCGTTCATAATCACCCCGTTAACGGTGATGACGGCGGCGGCAGCCTGATAGACTTGGTCCAGTGTACGCGGATAACGGCCGGCCACGGAGTCTTTGCCGTAGCTAAGGGCAAAGGTGTGCGTGTCGCTAACGGTGCTGACACATCCGATGGATAGCAGGGCAGCGGCGGCAAATGCGGCAACAATTGTCTTTCTCATATGCTTTAAGACAATCAAAAAAGCCGTACACGTCAAGCTCCTTTCATCAGCTCCTTTCGTCGGTATGGCCGTTTGAAGTCCGCCCGGCGGCTACTTTGGGATGGATTTGTTGGATTTTTTTGCGATAATTACCTTTCTAATGAAGCCGATTGTAAAATTATTGCTCGAAGGCGGTAGTCTGAGTACGGCCCAGATGGCGGAAGTGCTGAATTTGTCCGTGGCCGAGGTGGAACAGCAACTGGCTGATCTAAAAGCTCAGAATTTACTGCTGGGGTTCCGTCCCGTGCTGAATCTGACGCGGGAAGATTCCGGCGTGGTTCGGGCGGTAATTGAAGTGCGCATCACGCCTGAACGCGGCGGAGGGTTTAACCGGTTGGCCGAGCGGATTTCCCGGTTTGATGAGGTGGAATCCTGTTTCCTGATGTCCGGCGGTTATGATCTGCTGGTGTTTGTCAATGGCGCGAGCCTGCAAAAGGTGGCGGCTTTTGTATCGGAAAAACTTTCCACGCTCGAAGGCGTTCTTTCCACCGCCACCCACTTCATGCTCCGTTCCTACAAAGAACAAGGTTTTCTGCTTGAGGTAAAGACGGAGGAGGCGGTACGGCTCAAAGTGGCCCCGTGATCATTCGATTCAATGGCTGCGCAGTTTTTCGCCCATGAAAGCTTCTCCGTACGAAAAACCGGGCGATTTGTGCAAGTCGTGACCAAACTTTTATTTCATGGATAATTCACGTTTCATCGCCAAGCACGTCTTGAATTTGCCGAAGTCTGGTATCCGCGACTTTTTTGAAATTGTCGCCAAGATGAAAGACGTGATTTCGCTCGGCATTGGCGAGCCGGATTTTGATACGCCGTGGCACATTCGCGAGGCTGGCATTTATGCCTTGGAAAAAGGTAAAACCCACTATACCTCCAATCTGGGCCTGATTGAACTGCGCCGCGCCATCAGCAAATATGTGGAGAAAAACTTCTCCATCAGCTACGCCCCGGAAAATGAAATTATCATCACCGTCGGTGTCAGCGAGGCGCTGGATCTCGCCTGTCGCGCCCTGATTAATCCCGGCGACAAGGTGATGTATCATCAGCCGTGTTATGTCAGCTATTCGCCGAGCATTACACTGGCGCATGGGCTGGCCGTGCCCGTACCGACATTTGCCAAGGATGATTTTGCGCTTACCGTGGAAGCGCTCCGGGCCGCGTGGCAACCGGGCTGCAAGCTCCTAATGCTGAATCTGCCGTGCAATCCCACCGGCGGCACGTGCGACCGGGCGCAAATCGAGGCGATTGCGAAATTTGCCATAGAAAAAGACCTGCTCGTGTTGAGCGATGAAATTTATTCTGAACTCACGTTCGCAGGCGTTCACACCAGCATTGCCAGCCTGCCGGGCATGCAGGAGCGGACCATTTTCCTGCACGGTTTTTCCAAGGCTTTTGCCATGACCGGCTGGCGGATTGGCTATGCCTGTGGCCCGGCAGCGCTCGTGGAAGCCATGATGAAGGTGCATCAGTACTCCATGCTGTGTGCGTCCATCTTGAGCCAGGAAGCCGCCATCGAAGCATTGGTCCGCGGTGAAGATGCGATGAAAGCGATGCGCGACCAGTATCATCGCCGCCGCGATTTCATGGTGCGCCGGTTTAATGAAATCGGGCTGAAATGCCATCTGCCACGCGGCTCATTCTATGCCTTTCCCGAGGTTTCCAAGACAGGGCTGAGCGAGAAGGATTTTGCCGTGGGCTTGCTGCAAACGGAAAAAGTGGCGATGGTGCCCGGGACGGCTTTCGGGCCGAATGGCTCGGGTTTCTGCCGGGCTTGTTTTGCCACCAGCTACGAACAATTGATTGAAGCGGCGACCCGCCTGGAGCGGTACGTTGCGGCGGTGGCGGCAAAAAAGTAAATTCATCGTATTTCTGCAAATCCGGGGAGTCTAGCTCTCGCCGGTTTTTTGCCATCCGGCTGAACTGATTTGACGGGAGGATTGGTTCAGGGTTAACTCACTTATCAATGCACCGGTCAAACCCCCATGCTAAGGGGCACCTTAGCCAGCGATCGTTTCTGAATGCGGTTCGCCTAGAGCGAGACCGGGTGCAAAATTTTGCCGCCTATCCATTTTGTGTGCCAGCCATTCAGCGCCTCCAGCGACTGGAATTCCATCCGGCAGTCACCTTTCTGGTCGGCGAAAACGGTTCCGGAAAATCCACTTTGCTGGAGGCCATTGCGGTTAAACTGGGGTGTAACGCTGAAGGCGGCGGCAGCGGGCTGCAGTTTGCCACTCACGACACCCACTCGCCCCTCCATCGCTGTCTGGTATTAGAGCGCGGCGGGGGTACCCCATCCGACCGGTTCTTTTTGCGAGCCGAGAGCTTTTACAACGTTGCTTCCGAGCTGGAAAAGATCGAAGCCGAATTTCCCTCCCGCATTCCTTTTGAGGCTTATGGCGGCAAGTCCCTTCATGCTCAATCGCATGGCGAGGCATTTCTATCCCTGCTAAACAACCGGTTGCAGGGAAACGGCATTTACTTGTTTGACGAGCCGGAATCAGCTTTGTCTCCGCAACGCCAGTTAAGCGCATTAACGCTGCTGCACCGGCTGGTTTGCGAACACTCTCAATTGGTCATCGCCACCCACTCGCCCCTGTTGCTGGCGTATCCGCAGGCCAAAATCTACCAGCTATCAGAAGCAGGCATTGCGGAGATCCGTTATACCGATACGGAGCATTATCAAATCACCAGGGACTTTCTCAACCAGCCTGAAAGGATGCTCGACATTTTGCTGTCCAGTCAGGACGATGATTTGAAATCGCAAACATGACCATGAGCAAATTGGCACTTCCTCAAGCGGCCGCCGCTAAACTCCAGAAGCTTTGCCCGCTGCGTCCGACCCTTGCCATCGTCCTCGGCAGCGGATTTCATCATGTGCTCGCCGGGTTGCGCGTGGAGAAAAAAATCAACTACGCCAAAATTCCCGGCTTTCCCCAGCCGACCGTGAGCGGTCATGCGGGTGAATTGTACTTTGGCCAGCTTGGCCAGACTCCAGTGATCGTGTTGAGCGGACGGGCGCATTTTTACGAGGGTCATGCGATGGATCGCGTCACCTTTGGCGTGCGTATGCTGGCGGCGTTTGGCATTACGGATTTGTTGCTCACCAATGCCGCCGGCGGCATTAATCGGAAATTTCGTGCCGGCGATTTCATGGTGCTCACCGATCACATGAATTTTATGGGTGATCATCCCTTGCGTGGAGTTCTGCTGCCTGGATTACCACGCTTTGTGGATTTGACGGAGACCTATGACAAACAATTACGGCAGATATTAATGCGCGCCGGAAAGAGGGCGCGATTGAAATTGCGCGAGGGCGTCTATATTGCCGTGAGCGGTCCAAGCTACGAGACCCCGGCAGAGATCCGCGCCTTTGCCGCCTTGGGCGCGGATGCAGTTGGCATGAGCACGGTGCCGGAAGCGATCGCAGCGCGGCAATGCGGATTGCGCGTAACCGCAGTCTCCTGCATCACGAATCCGGCGGCGGGCATCAGTCAGGGGCAGCTTTCGCACGAGGAAGTGCTGGAAACTGCGGAACGCGTTAAAAAATCCGGTGCCGCCCTGATCGAATCCTTTGCCGGATTTTATGGAGAATGGAGCCTGCGTAAACCAGCGTGAAAATTGATGCCCAAAAATTAGTCGCCGCGGCGGCGCTGGCGCGCGAGGCCTCCGTGTCGCCCTATTCCCGGTTTAAAGTTGGCGCAGCACTCCTGACCAAGTCAGGCGAAATCATCGGCGGGGCGAATGTGGAAAGTGCGAGCTATGGCTTGACCTGCTGTGCCGAACGCATTGCGCTGTTTAAAGCATTAACGGAAGGGAAGCGGGATTTTATTGCCGTGGCTGTGGTGGCGAATTGTGCGGGCGGTCCGATGCCGTGCGGTGCGTGTCGTCAATTGCTGGCGGAATACGCGCGGGATGCCAAAGTTTTTGTGGCCGACAGCGATGTACTCAAAAAAATTCGCACTTTCACAGTGCGCAAACTGCTTCCGTCGGCCTTTGCTCCGGAATCTCTGCCGGGAACTTAACGGCCAGAGGCTGGCTTTTGCGCCCGCTTGCGACAAAGCCAGAGCGGAGCTGTTAGCAACTCAGGTTTGCCAGCGGCACTTTCGGCACGCAAAATCGGAGCGTTTCTGCCGATCTGCTCCAAGTCAACCCGGTGAAATCGCAGCTTGGCATCGCAGCCTTCAAATTTTCAGATTAACTTCCCAGCCTTTGCGATAGCTCCGGCGCAACAGTTGGTTGGCTTGGGGATGGTTAACCACCCGAAGGTTTTGGGCGTCCCATTTCAAAAGTTGTCCCGGGAGCCGAATGGCCACGGTTCCCAGAATAATTGCCTCCGCCATCGGGCCGGTCTGGCCGAAATGCGATTCCGTGGAGTCGCCCCCCAAACAGGCATTGACGAAACGATGGTAATGGCTTGGACCTTTTTCCATTGTGCGCGGCAGGTTTTTGAATTTGTCACGCGGCAGGAGCACGGGCAGGGATTGATGCGGCAGCAGCAGTGCACCTTCCGTGCCGATCACCATGGCCGATTCCGGGGGATACTCAGGAATCTTGGGATCAGCGAGCGCCAGATGCTGCACGTCTGGAGGGGGAAATTTGTCGCCGTCGAACCATTCAACCGTCAGCTCCGCTCGCTCCGTCTGTTCGCTGCCGGGAAAAGTCCAGGTGATATGATTGCTTTGAGGCCAGGTATCGGCCCGCCGCTCCGGGGAATCCTTCCAGGAATCCTGCACTTCCGCCACGACCGATACTGGCGCGGTGAGCCGTAAACCTTTCCACACGGCGTCGAAGATATGGCAACCAATATCACCCGACCAGCCCGTGCCAAAATCCTGCCAGGAACGCCAAAGCGTCGGATGATAAATTTTCGGCGCGTACTCCCGTTCGGGGGCGGTGCCCAACCACAGATTCCAGTTTAGTTCCGGCGGCACTGGCGTGCCGCTTGCCGGGCGCGGGCCCGCCAGACGATAGGCTTCCGCCCCCGGCCGGTTCGAGCACAAAATGACGCGCTGTATCTTGCCCAGAATACCTTGGCGCAGCAACTGAACCGTCAACCGGTCGCCCTGTCCGGCAGCGTGTTGGGTCCCGAGCTGGGTCACTACCCCGGCCTTTTTGGCGGCTAATGCCACGGCGCGACATTCCGCCACATCATGGGCCAGCGGCTTTTGGCAATAAACATTTTTGCCGGCGCGAATAAACGCCAGGGCAATAATCGCGTGCATATGGTCAGGCACCGCAATATTGCAAGAATCTAGCTGGCTGCCTTCGCGGAGCAGTAATTCGCGCCAGTCGGTGTAGGTTCGCGCATTCGGCAGTTCTTTGGCCGCTTCCGACAGGTGGTTTTCGTCCACATCACAAATGGCGACGATCTCCAGCCGGGGGTGGGACTTAAAGGATGCCAGATCCACTCCGCCCATGCCGCGCACCCCGATGCAGGCATGGCGTAACTTGCCATCGGGCGGGATCTGGCGGGCGGTGGCATGGGCGCAACCGGTCAGCAAGCCAAGGCTGCCCAAGGTGGAAAGGGTGAGGAATTTTTTGCGTGAGATGGGATCATTCATAACTAGTCAGGGCTGGCAGGCAGGCGGTTGCTAAAAAATAGATTGCCGGACGTTGAACCATGGATTTCGGGCGATCTTGAGCGGATCCGCGAAAAAAGCAACCCCAAAAACGGTGCCAAAAATGCTGCGGCCGCGCTCAAAAGCCTATCTTGGGGAAGATCGCATGGCGAGCGCAGCCTTGTCGCAAATCCAATCTTGCATAGACTGTGCCAACAATGTCTGAATTGCTCGACCCAGATGCCGCCCTGATGCTCCGTGTAAAACGCGGCGATCGCGCGGCCTTTGCCGAGCTGGTGGAAAAATATCAACAACCGTTATTCAATTTTATTTTCCGCACCCTGCGGGATGAGACTGAGACCGAGGATGTGGCGCAAAATGTTTTTCTTCAGGTTTATAAATCCCGCGACCGATATGAGCGCACCGCCAAATTTTCCACCTGGCTGTTTACGATTGCGCGCAATCTTTGCCTGAATGAGATCCGCCGCCGGTCCCGGCATCCGGCCACTTCGCTGGAGGAAACGCACGCGGAACACGAAGACCAGCCGAGGCAGCAATACGAGGATAAGAAAATATTCCTGCCCACCGACCAGCTTTTGCATGCTGAACTGGCGGATAAAATCGAGGAGGCATTGGGCGAGCTCCCGGAAAACCAGCGCACGGCCATTTTGCTCTGCCGCCAGGATGAATTAAGCTATGAGCAAATCGCCGAGATCATCGGTTGCACGCTTTCCGCCACAAAATCGCTGATTCATCGCGGCCGGGAAACGCTTAAGGAGAAGCTAAAACCTTACCTCCGCACCGGTGAATGGACCGAACCCGATTGAGGTTGTCAACTCGCTGCTCACGGCGTTGGAAGTGCGGGTAGTGCCTTGGCCTGTTCCTGGAAATCGTCGCTTTTGAGACGACGCTGGGTGGTTAAAGTTTCGCGTGGGAGCCGTCGCAGAATGGACCGTTTTTCGAATGCTTGCAGCCGCACCAGGCGACTTGCTTGGCTTCCGTCAAATCCACTTTAGTCGGCGCAAAGCCGGAGCCTTTGTGTGCGCCGTCGCAGAACGGTTGGGTTTTGGACTTCCCGCAAGTGCAAAAATAAAACGAACCGATTTTCATCGGCAGGACATATGGGGATTTTTGGGCAATGACTGCTTCACTCATGCCTCCTTTGTAGCCGTAATTTTGCTTTAAGCAATCCAATTATTGCCAAACACCCAGGGCCATCAACTCCTGCGTGGCGGTTAGGCCCCAATCATGGCGGTTTGCTTTGGGGCTGGCCGGACTGGGATGCAAAATCTGCCCCACGCGAATTTGGCTGTACGCCGCTACCCGCTCGCCGGCTTGCCGCGCAAATGCGCCGATACCGATGAGCCACTGTGGTTCCAGAATACGCAGCAAAGTATGCAGATGGTCGTCACATATTTCGGTCAGGCGACCGCGTTCCGCCACGGGGATTTTGTCTGGGGTCACATTGCTGCCGCTTTCGGCCAGAAAGGCCAGCGGACAATAATTTACCACAAAATGTTCCGCAAAAAACTGTTCCGGCGAACCGAATCGGTCTGCAAACAGCTTCCACAACCGTCGCCCACTTACTTCGGAGCGCGGGCAGGCCAGGCCAAGCACCGGTCGTTTGGGGTGTGTTTTCGAGGGGGCAGCGACCGGAGCGGAAATTTTCAACCAATCCCGCACCGCACCGATTTCCCCAAAGGGAATGCCTGTTTGTACCATGCCAAACGGACCGGGATTCATACCCAGAAAAACCACTCGTTTGCGGCCGCCCCCAAAGCGCTCCAAAAATTCCTGATGTGCCGGCCAGGCATATTTCAGTGGATTATAAACATGGGCGACGGGTGCGCTGAATGGAAGCCGGCCGGCCTGCGCGGAAAGCTTAAGGGCGGCCGCAATTAGAGATTGTTTTCGGGTATCGGCTTGCGCAATTCGTGGCATCGCGCAAGGTTGCCAAATCGGACGCCACTCAGCAAGGATGTGAGCCTCTATCGGGCGGATCAGGGAGTGCGCTCAGGCACCGCCTTTGCCCTTGGGCAGCAGGGGCGCCGGATCTCCTTTGAGTAGCGCCTCGCGCCAGGCGCTTTCGCGTTTCAGGAAGGCGGTGTGTGTTTTATTATCGCCGTGGTGATTCGCCTCGGGCAGCACGATCACTTCTCTGGGGCCCTTGATCTGATTGATGGCGGCAAAGACACCGGATGGCGGCGACGTGGTATCAATTAAGCCCAGTCCCACGAGCGCCGGGCAATGGATGCGAGCGGCGAAATTGACGCCGTCAAAGTAGAGCGCCGTTTCCCGCACTTTCTTAAGGTCATGTCCCCCGGCGTTAGCAATCCAGTAGGGCCAGCCAGGCTTGCGCCCCATCAGGTCTCCGCTATCGTCGCAACCTGCTGGAACCAGGGCCATGAGCCCGGTCACTTTGGAATTGAGGCCCGCAGTCACCAGGCTTTGCAAGCCACCCTGACTGGTGCCGCTGACGATCAGCGTTCGCCCGTTCCAATCGGCTCGCGCTGCGAGGTATTCCACCGCGCGATAACAGGACAGAT
Organism: uncultured Verrucomicrobia subdivision 3 bacterium; assembly: GCA_903888765.1. Classification (GTDB taxonomy): domain Bacteria; phylum Verrucomicrobiota; class Verrucomicrobiia; order Limisphaerales; family UBA11358; genus UBA11358. Next base: position 18,893 of record CAISVF010000511.1, read on the forward strand.
ACATTCGCAAAAAATAGCTTTGTTCACGGTCATCGTTGCCGAGCGCGGTATAATTGGTCAACGCACCTTGGGACAGCTTTTCATAAAAAGCGGCGGGTTCGTTGATCGGCTGGTCGTGCGCCATAATATTTAGAACCAGCCAGCCCTCCGCCGCACGGTCCGTGGCCCAGTTTTTTTTCAACGGATATACGCCCGCCCATTGAACAATCAATAGCGCCGGAAATTTCCGGCCCGCCTGCGGCCGGGCCAGTTGGCCACGAATGCGGGTGCCACGAATATTATTCATCGACAGCTGCCAATAAGCCACCGCTGCTTTATCACTGGGTTCGCTGGTCAGCACCGGATGGACCGGAACCGTGGCGAGTTCAGCGAGTTTAGCCTGCCAGAACGAGTCAAAGTCGGACGGGCAGGGTGATGAAACCGGAATCTTATCCGGTGCCACAGCGGCACCCGCCAAAGCAGTATGAATTTTACCCTCCGTATCGGTAGCCGCAACTTCTGCCAGAATGGTGCCGGGTTCCAGCAGGCGAGTCTCAATCGTCGCAGAACGGTTTTCAAACAGTGCCTCGCCCTGGTTGATGATCGTGCCGCCGCCTTGCTTAAAAAAATACTTGGCTTTGGCGAAGGTGGCATTGGTTCCCAGTGCCTGGAGGTGCCAGAGAATACGTTCGCCAGGTTGGTAAATAGCCTGCGGCTTTTCCGGTGCTAATCTTAAGTCAGTAGCGGGAACTCCGGCCCCGAGCGCCGCCAGCCCCCATAGGCTTAACAGCACGGCCAGGTTTCCGGCTGAACTCACAGGGCGCAGGCGATTGCCAGCAAAGAAAAGCGAGTGAAAATATCTAAACGATCTAAACCCAAAAAATTTTGGCATATGCGAACCGTAGAATAAAAGAAGGGAAACGGTCAAAGGAATACCACTAAAGTGCTATGCCCAGCCAAACCTACAACCCTTTCAGACAAATTAAATTTTTGTCATTTGATGGATTTTTCTAGCAATCCTCCGCTTTAAAATGGATAATGGCAGTATGAAATCCATCTTGTTCATGGCGACCTTGTTCGTCACCAGTGTGGCATTGGTCCGCGCGGATATTACGTATCATCTGCTTAAAGAAATTCCCATCGGCGGCGAGGGCGGTTGGGATTATCTCTCCGTGGACTCCGCCGCCCGGCGGCTATATGTTTCGCATGCTTCCAAAGTGGTGATCATTGATCTAGCAAAGAGCACGGTTGCCGGAGAAATCACCAATACTCCAGGCGTTCACGGCGTGGCGCTGGCACCGGAATTGCATCGGGGACTTGTCACGTGCGGTCGTGAGAGCAAGGCTGCTCTCGTGGACCTCACCACCTTGCAAATTTTGAGCAAGACGGAGACCGGCGCTAATCCTGACGGCATGCTCTTCGAGCCGGGCCATCAGGAGTTTTACACTTTCAACGGGCGCGGCGAATCAGCCACCGTCATTGATGCCAAATCCGGCAAGGTGGTCGCCACCATCCCGCTGGGTGGCAAGCCCGAGTTTGCCGTCGTCGATGTGTCGGCCAACCTGGTCTTCAACAATCTGGAGGACAAAAACGAGTTGGTCGCCATTGATACGGGCAAGCACACCGTGGTACACCGCTGGCCCATCTCGCCTGGCGAAGAAGCGAGCGGTCTGGCCTTTGACGAAACGCATCATCATCTCTTCCTCGGCTGCGGCAACAAACTCATGGCCATGATGGACAGCGCCAGTGGCAAAGTTCTGGCCACCGTGCCCATCGGTGACGGCGTGGATGCCAATGCTTTTGATCCTGGAACACAGCTCGCTTTCGCATCCTGTGGCGACGGCACCACTACCATTGCACGCGCTGCCGGCGACACGCTTACCGTAGTGCAAACCCTCCAGACCGAACGTGGTTCGCGCACCATGACCATTGACCCCGCTACGCACAACATATATCTGGCCGCCGCGACATTTGAAGCTCCTGTTGCCGGTCAGCGACGGGGTAAAATGGCCCCCGGATCCTTCAAAATTCTGGTTTACGGCATGGAGAAATAAATCGGGACTGCCGAACGGTGGGATCGTTCAATTTTATTAATTATTCCAGGTGATTATATACAGGCTGTTAATAATTCAAAGGCGTTCTTCGCTGGTTTGGCTAATGATGGGCTTGGGAAATCGGGGCCAGCTGCCAATTGTCAGCGGAGGTTGCAGGATTTCGTTGTCCCTGAAAATCAGGTCCAGGCAGTATTTGCTGGGGCAGAAAAAAAAGAAAAAAACTTTGACTAGCAGCTTGTTTGTCTGTTAAATATGAACCAGTTGGTTATTGCTGCCCTTTAGGGCATGCATTGCCGAAGGCGGTGTGTTTGTTTATCCGGACATTAAAATATGAAAAATAAATTTGTCTTTGCCGGACTGGTGGCTGCTGGAGCCGCTGGCCTACAGTCATCCTTTGCCGAGGACGCAGGCTTGGTATCCCCCAAGTTCTGGAACGTCTCCGGGTCTTTGCGCGGGTTCTATGATGACAATTATAACATAGCCAATTCTGGTGCCACCAAAAAGGGCAGCGCGGGTGGCGAGTTGGTTCCGACCATTACGATCAATCAGCCTTTCCGCCAAACCGATATTAACATCCGTTATACCTACGGGCTGTACTATTATCAGGATCGCCAAGACCTCAATCTCAATGCGATTGATCAAACTCATCAGGCGGATGTTTGGCTGGACCATGCTTTTTCTGAGCGATGGAAGGCGCAAATCAAGGACACTTTTACGGTTGGCTCAATGCCGGAATTAATCTCGCCGACCACGGGTACTACTTATCGTATTCAGGGCGATAATATTGCCAATCATGCCACGCTTGGCTTGGATACTGAATGGACCCGTTTGCTTAGTACGGCCATTCATTATGGCAATGGGATTTTTGACTATCAAAAGGGCGGGGCGACAGCTCTCGATTTTCTTCCTACAGCACCTCCTTCTCAATTAATGGTGAAGGGAGCGGGCGGAGGGTTGGTTACCTCCGGTCTTCCGGTGGCGGGAAGTGGCAAATCTCCAGCAAATTATGCCGGTGCTTTGAATCGCTTGGAGCAAAGCATTGGTTTGGACTTGAAGTGGAATGTGCAGCCGAACACCGTTGCGTTTGTTGGGTATGAATTTAGCTGGGTTAATTATACTGCGGATGCACCCATTGCGGCATATCGCTTGAGTCCGTTAAGTAATCAGTATTTTATCTACCACAGCGCCGACCGTGACAACGTTTCCCACTATGCCTACTTGGGGCTTGAGCATTCCTTCAGCACGAGTGTGAGTGGTTCAGTTCGAGGTGGGGCATCATTTACTGACAGCTATAACGATCCTCTGCATCCGAACACCTCTTTTGCTCCTTACGCCGATATGTCTCTGTCCTACAGCTATTCTCCGGGCAGTTATATTCAATTGGGTTTCACCCACGACATCAATGCAACCGATGTTGCCACTGTGTCGTCGAGCGGACACTTGACGCAATATACGGAGACCTCGGTACTTTATGCGAGCATCAATCATCGCATTACCCAGAAACTTAGCGGTTCATTGATTGGTCGGTTTCAGGATTCAAGTTATGTCGGAGGCTCGGCCGACAATAATTCTGACCAAGATTATAATGTGGGCGTGAGTTTGCGCTATGAAATCAACCGTCATTTCTCCTTGGAAAGCGGTTATAATTACGATGATTTGATTGGGGCTTCTGCCTTATCGGGACGTAGTTACCAACGGAATCGCTTATATTTGGGATTAGCAGCTAATTTTTGAATTCAAGAGGGAGCCTTTTTATCACCACGGTTTAAGCCCCTTGTTGGGAGCCGGGTATAACACAGGCTCCCATTATTTTTTTAGATATGGACCAAGCTAAAACTTCGACCGCCCCAGAAGCTCGTTTACATTTCCTCGATTATTGGCGGGTAATTCGCATTCGCAAGGCGATTATCATTACCGTTTTCCTGATCACCGCCATTATTGCCACCGCGGTTACTTTCATCCTGCCAGAATCCTATGCCAGTACCGCGAGGATTAAAGTGGAGTCCGATGGCGGAGATATTCAAGGCTTGGACGGTTCTTCGGTGGTTCAGAATAACGATTACAATCCATATTTTATTCAGACTACTTTTGAGATCATGCAATCTCAGATAGTTCTGAGCAATGTTATTGCTGCCCGGAACTTGAATGTAGAATGGGGCAAAAAATATTTCA
>CAISVF010000512.1 GCA_903888765.1 uncultured Verrucomicrobia subdivision 3 bacterium
CCGCCGCCGAACTGGACGCCTTGCTCCCCGCCCTCCTCGGCCGCGCGCGGACTCTCTCGCCGCCCACTGGTTCGGGCTTCGCCCTTCTGCTTCGCTAAATTCTTCTCGCTCGTTCCCAGCTCGCTCAAATCAAAGGCCAACCGGCTTGACAGGAAGCGCTGTAAAACATAGTTTTACCGCATGACGAAGACCATTACGAAGATCGGCAATTCGCAGGGGCTGATGTTTGATTCGGCCCTGATGGACCTGGCGCGGTTGCATGTGGGCGACCAGGTGGCGGTCAGTGTGCATGAAGGCGGCTCGATTGTGCTGACACCCATGCGCCCGGTCATCCAGCCGGATCAGGCGGCGGCCACGGCTAAACGCCTGATCAAGAAAAACTCCGAATTGTTCCGGCGGCTGGCATGAAACGTCCGCTGGCGCATCCCACGGTGGAGGCGGTGAAGGCCATTCAAGCCGAAGTGCTGGCCGCGCATGGCGGCGGGGCGGGCCTGCGCGAAGCAGCGTTGCTGGAATCGGCCGCAGCCGCGCCCCAGGCCACGATGATGGGCGAACCGTTGTTCACCGAGCCGGTGGAGATTGCGGCGGCATATCTGTTTTACCTGTGCCGCAATCATCCTTTTGTGGACGGCAACAAGCGGACAGCGCTGGCGACGTGTTTGGTGTTTCTGAGCGAAAACGATTTGTTACCGGACGAAAAGCTCGACGCGGCGGCGTGGGAGGCGCTGACACTGGACATGGCCGCCAGCCGACTCGACCGCGAGCAAACCACGAAGCGGTTGCGGGCACTGCTGTGCTCCAAAAAATGAACACGGAAATCGTGACCGAGCTCGACGCGTTGCAGGCGGCGACCGCCGCCGCATTGGACGCTTTACTTCCGGCCATTCTGGACCAAGCCTTCAAGGGAGAACTCTAAAATGCCCTTTACTGAGAGTGAACTTGCCGGGCACATGCAGGTTCATTGAGGATGCTTTCTGGTCTCGGCACCGACCACCTCTGCATCTGCGGGACCGGGTCCGTGAGGGGCAGCGAATCACCGATCGGACCATCGAACTATTCATCGTGCGCCCGGCGTTGAGTCGTCCCGGCGAGCATATTGAAGAATCTATTGCCAAAATCCGGCACCTGCCTGGTTTGGGAGTCTGGCGCATTTTCTGGAAACGTGCGGACGGCAAATGGCATCGCTATCTGACGCCTTCCGAGGTGGGAACTTTGGCCGAGGCCCTTCAAATTATTGATAAGGATACCAACGGTTGTTTCTTTGGCTGAACCTACGCGGTCCCAAAGGCTACAGGGGTTTTAGCCCTCAGCCGAGGGTTGCCTGTCCAATACGACCAAGCAACCACAACGCGGTTACATCACATTCGGTGGAAAAAATTCACCCTTTCAGGATTGTGTCAAATTAATGACACTGAAAAGATAGCACAACTCCGGCAGGCAGGGCAGATTTTTTTGGCGATTTTTGCGATAGTAAAACGCGCTTCCGGCCTTTGCCTAGAACCATAGCACGCTTGCGCAGCCTCTGCCCAATCAGTTCTCGACACTTCAACTCGCGGTTTGGACCAGCGGCGCGAAAATTTCCGTGCCGTTTTTCTCCGGCGCGGGAAATGCCGCCGCACAATGTTCGCAATTGGCCCGATCCACCGTCCGAAGTTTTTGACAGTGCGGGCAGTGTTCGCGGGCAGGCCATTCTTGTACGCAGAGGAAGGCCAGCAAACCCAGAACGCCAAACAGAAACACAAAAGCGGTCCACCCAATGCTGGCCGAAGTGGGGAAATGATACCGCCGCACCAGCACACAACAAACCACGGCGCAAATCACCGCGAGCGGCAGTCCTTCGGGCTTTTCATACTGGATTTTTTGGTGGCGATACAGCTTTAAGCTTAATCCAACCACCGCCGCCATCGGTGGCACCAGCGTGTTCATGACTTTGTCCGGCCATCGTGGTGGAGACAGGGTTTCACGTTGTAGCGAATTCAAATCGGCTATTTTGGTCACACCTTGACCGACTGCACCGATCCAGACAAAGTGGTTTGGTATTTTCCAGGCGGCATTTTTATTGGCTTGGTAATCTGGATTAAATTCCAGCACGTAGCGGTTGGTCGTGCTTTTGCCGTAATTGAGGGATCTCAGTTCAATATTGGGGTATTTCGCGTATCCCGGTTCATAAGGCAATTGAAAAACCAGATGCCCGGAATGCTCAAGCAGGCAGACCGTCTGGCGGGTGGCGAACAGGAAGGTTTGCACTTCCTCAGTTCCGTAACTTTGCTGCTGGGTTTCATAGCCGATCACTTCGTCATTCGTCAGTGTCAAAACCGGTTGCAGGGTGCGTTCCTTGAAGTCCACGCGATAAACGGCGTTGGCTGTCGGGATGAATTTTCGCGATGCGTCACTGAAAGCATTAAAGCTGTAATAAATGTTGTCGCTGATGAGGAAGGGTTCAACAACGGTAGTGCCGTCGGCTGCATGGGCTTGCAGGGTGCCGACCGAAGTCCGGGTACGCCAATCAAATCCAAGCAACTTGCCATGTCGGTCCAGATACCAGAGAGTTTTGTCCGTGACATTCCACAGGGTGAAAAAACGGGCAGTATTGCGGAGCGGGTTTTCCGAAGCGTCCGTTTTGAGTCTGGCGTAAACTGAGGCGCCACCAGCGATAGTTGATTGAAATTGTTTCCATTCCATTTTTCGTCTGGTTTGCGGATCCAGCAAAGGCTGTCCGTCCAGATTAAAAATCTCATTGTTGTTGTTATTTCCATGCGAAGTCACCTTGTAAATCACCCCGGTCTGCGAAGTCACATAATAACTATAGCTGTAGTTTGACTCGCGCATTTGGGGTCCGAATAACGTGGCTAGCAGGCCCCCGAAAGCGACGAGCACCACGCCCACGCCAACGGTCATGACAGCAATCCACGCCAGTTTTCCCAGCTTCGGCGACGGGCGATAAAATCCACCACTCTGGTAGGCACCCCACGCCGCGGTTCCGAGCGCAACGATGCCCAGGCAAGCATTGGTCAACGAGGGCCAAAATTGGGGGCAGGCGAAAATGCTAACGAAAACAAAAATTACCCAACCAATACCCAGCCCACGGCTGGCATACCACCGCGCCTGCCGCAAGCCACTCAGCAGGCCGGCAAAATAAGCCGCGATGCCCGCGAGGAAAATTTCCAGCAGCGGCACGGTCATCGCCCATTCGAACGGCGCGGCGATTTGCCCAGGCGTTTGCACGAAGACGATCAGACCCAGCAGTGGCAAGCCCGCCGCAAATGCGTAAAGACCCAGGCCGGCGATGGTTTTGCCCCAAAAGATGTCCGTACGCGTAACCGGCCGGTGAATCAGGAAACCCCACAGGTCGCGGTGGGCTTCGTTGCGCGTTTGCAGCCAGCCCAACAGCGCACCGAAGAGACCGCAAAAAAAAGCCGCTTCCACCAGCAGTTGCGGGCAGATCACCGGCTGGAGCACGTTTGCCTGGACCGACCAATTGTGCGAAAGAAGATTGTCTAGCGAACTGAGACTGACCTTGACCGCTTGAAGCAATATCAATCCGAACACGAGCAGACCAATCAAGGCTGCTTTCCAATTTTCCCGCAAGTCTTTTTGAATTAAAGTTTTCATGCTTGTGCCTCCAATTCCGACAGGATGAAGGTTTTTTCACCGCGTTCGCCGAGATAGCTGATGAACGCGTCCTCCAGGCTCAATGGCACCGGTTCGATTTCCAACGGCGCAAGCGAGCGGAGGGTTTTTTCCATTTCGCCCGCATTTTGCACACAGGTTACGCGCAGTTCGTTGTCAGTACGAATGGCTTGTAAAAGTCCGGGAATGGGCGGCAGCGCCGGCGGCGGCCCGACAAAACGGAGCCGCATTTGCCGGATGCTATCGCGAAAATTTTCCAGCGGGCAGCACGCGCGCAAAATACTCCGGTCGAACACTGCAAGATAATCCGCCACGCGCTCGACGTCCGACAAATTGTGCGATGAGAAGAATATCGTGCGGTCGGATTTGCGCGTCAGGTAGATCATGGATTCCACCAGCGTGCGCCGCGCCACCGGATCGAGGCCGAGGCCCGGATCGTCCAGCATCAGGAGTTCTGGTTCCGGCGCAAGCGTCAGTGCCAGACACAGCCCGGCGCGTTCGCCGCGCGACAAGTCCTTCACCTTGGCCGTCGGTTTCAAACCAAAATGCCCGACCACGCCACGAAAAATCTTATCGTTCCACTTGGGGAAGAAGCGGGATTGAAATTCGCCGCTCTCCCGTACGGTCATCCAGCCGTACAGCTGGTGTTCCTCCGTGAGATAGCCGATACGCGACCGGATTTCCGGCGTCAACGCGCGGATATCTCGGCCGAGAATGGTTCCACCGCCGCGAGTCGGTGGCAGCAGCCCCATTAGCATGCGGATGGTGGTCGTCTTGCCCGAGCCGTTCCGGCCGAGGAACGCGAACACGCAGCCGCGTGGCACGTCCAGGTTGAGTTCATACACTGCCGGCTTGGTGCCAAAATATTTGGTCAGGCCGCAGGTTTGGATGACGGAATCCTCATTTATGATCATGGTCGCCTCCTTTCGAATGTTTCCACTGGCTCAGTTTGTCCTCGAACGCCTCGCGCAATTCCTCCGGCGTGAAATCCAAAATCATCGCCTCCCCGATCAGCGCGTGCAGCAGTGATTCCAGCCGCCGCCAGCCCTCGGCGCGCGAATAAATCTTCCGTTTGGGCGTGATGAAAACGCCCCGGCCCGCGCGCGATTCCAACAAGCCCTCCCGCATCAGTTCGCCGTAGGCGCGGGCGACCGTGTTGGGGTTTACGACCAATTCTTCCGCCAGGGCACGGACGCTGGGCAACTGGTCGCCCACCTGCAGCCGGCCGGTCGTGACCGCCAGCCGCACCTGCTCGGTGATCTGCTGGTAAATCGGCGTGTTCGAGCCGGTGCTGATGTGAAAGGCGGCGGGCATTGAATTAGTGTATGAATACAACTAGTACACAGAAGTTAACATGGCAAGTGGAAATTTCATAATTTTTCCTCCCTGCCTGTGCGTCAAAAAAAACGGCTGGCGCATCCGCCGGGCGTCAGGACAGGCTCAATTTGGCAGATAGGAGTCCACCGGCTCCGCGCCGAGCGTGCCGGCGAGCTGCTTCGGATATTCCGGAGATTCGACCCGCTCCAGCGTTTTGCGCGCGGCAATGAGGCGGTCGCCGATGGATAGTTTATCCGCGACGTCAGTGTAATTCGGCCGGCGCAAAAACTGATTCAGATAGTCGACATGCCGCCGCCACAAGATACGATCCACTTTCTGTTTGGCCGCCAGCCGCGCAGCATACCAGCCGCTTGCCAGGAGATTTTCGCGCGTGAACTGCTTCCGGAATTCCGGGTCCTCCAAGCCTTGGCCCTCAAAATTGTCGTGGAGCATGATATGCAGCAGCGCTTTCAGCGGCGGACACGCCTGCGCAATGCTGCCGTCGTCGAAATACATTTTCGCAACACGCTTCTGGGTGGCGATGATGTTATCCAGGCCATCGGCAAAAATGTTAATATCCTGCAATTCCGGCTTGAGCATCGCCTCGGTAAAGACGGCGTGCGGATGATTGAACACCCGGCCAAAAAATGCGTGCACAAACCGGGCGTTAATGCGCCAGCCCAGCCGGCTCGCCAGCACCTTGCCGCCGGCGTGCTCGAAATCCGAACATTTTTCCAGAAAGCGGTTGGCCATGAGGAATTTTGGATCCCGCTCCTCGGCGCTCATGCGGGACCATACTTCCGGCACAATCAGGCTGATATCATGATCCACCCGCAACTGGGGCCCGACGTAGCCGGCGGCCGTGACGAAAGCGTTATGCCCGGTGAGAATGAAGGACACCAGCGCATTGTTCAAATCCATGATCGGCGGCAGGGCATTGAAAGGCCCTTTCGTCAGCGCGCCCTCGGAACCCGCGCCGGTAGTTGAGGGTGATTTGCCGGTCATGCTGCAAATCACTTCCATGAAAAACTCCGGCAGTTCCATGAAATGGACGGGGTTGTAGCAGGCGAGCGGGCGAACTCCGGTATCCGGCGGATTGTTACGGCGCCCCGGCAGCACGGCGGTGACCGGCGTGTACAGCGGCTGACTCATGGGCACGCGGCGGCGCAGGCGCGCGGCGATCTCCGCGAGATAGGTTTCGGAGGCGCGAATAAGGTCGGGCCGCTTTTGCAAATAACGGGGATTTTTCGTCGGCTTCCCATCCACGAGGCGCGGGTTGGCAGTGCAAACAAAATAATCCGGCCAGCCGGTCTCGGCCACGTCGCGCACGAATTGCTGCATCAAGCCCGTGAACTGGTAGAAATTCAGCGCATCCGCGATCATTTCCCTGGCGTCCCCCGGGGTGAGCGGCTGGTAGTTGGAAAAGAAATTATCCGGCTGCACGAAATCACTTTCCGCCTGTTTATCATAACCGCGATGGATCGCGTCGTCGGGCCGCTGGAACAAACGCAGCTCGCAGTTGCGCGCAAATTTCAGCGAATGGTTTTTATCCGTGCCGGCCGGCAGATTTTCGAGCAGCGAGGCCGGAACCACCGTTGAGGCGGTGATGTCGTCTTCCATCTGCACTTTTACTGCCGGATGAAAATCCTTCCGCAAACCGAAGGTGCGCCAGGCCCCTTCATCGTCGAAGCCGACGCGCAAATACGTCGTCACCAGTTTACGGCCGTCACACTTGAGTTCATTGCCCGGGGTGCCGTTGATGATGTCCACGCTGAAATGCTGGCGCCAGCGGCCGTTCCACTCCGGTTTGTTGTAGCGCTTCACCACAAAGACCAGTTCCTTGACGTGCTGCGGAACGGAATGGAGCCACGTATTGTATTCCGGCGTATAGTCGTGCTCGTCCGGGGTGAGCAGTTTGATGACCGAGCCAAGCGAGCGGTCGGAAGACAGCACGCTGCGCTTATCCACCCGCGATTTATCCGCGAAGCGGTCCGAGTAGTCGCGGTTGATGAGCTTGGCCACGCGATCGAAATCTTTTTTCAGATCCGCAACAAACACCGGGCCGGTGATAATCGCGTCGGTGATCGACTTGGAAATTTCTGATTTGCCGCCGCCGGAAACCGTGCAGGGTTTATGGCAGAAAGTTCCCTCGGCAATCGTGCCGACGAGGCGCCACTGACGCCCGTGTCCCGGCGGCTTTTCCATGCGAATTTTATAGCCGGAGGGGCGGACGTAGGTTTTCTCGGGGGAAAGCCGGATGTTTTGCTCCCCGGAAACCGGATTGGTCCAGGATATTTTCTGGCTCTGCAAATCAAAGCGCGCCGAGGCGGGCACATAGATGATCTCGGGAAACTTTTTGTCCACGGCGTAGCCTTCCGGCTGCACCTCCATGATCTCGCCGAACGTCGCCACCATTTCGGTAAACGAATGAGGCAGGCGCCGCGACAGCACATCGCCTTTAAACTCCTCGCCCAAGTCGTAACTCGGAAAGACCAGCGCCCCGCCCGCATGCTCCTCTTCCGCCAAGCCAAACAGATTCGCGGCGTAGCTCAACTGGGTCTTCACCTCTTTTTTGCAATAGCCGAAATAGTTGTCGGCGATAATAGTAACGATGACCCCGGTCGCATCGCGAACCGTGAGCTTGAACGCGTTGCCACCGTTATAAAGCTCGTCCTCCTGACGCCAGCACATGCCATCGCGGCGCTGGCGCTCGGTTGCCTGATCAAAGTGCGGCAGGCCGACAGATTTCTTCGGCACCCTCGTCAAATGCGGCGCCAGAATCACACAACCCGTGTGGCCCGTCCAATGTTCGCTATCCAGCGCAGCATCATTCTCCGGCAGCAGCGGATCCCCGCCATTTCCGAATATGGCTTCCACAAAATCCAGGTTGCTGACCAGATTGCCAGGCACAAAGAAACGGACTTCCATCGTTTTTCCGGACGTATAGCCGGGCACTTCCGGGCAGACCAACGGACGCAGAAGGAGGGAGACAAAGCATTCCGCCGGATGCACCTGGGTGGCGGTAAACGGCAATTTCATCAGCTCACCGGGCGGGGTCAGCGCGTGCTGTAGCATTTTGGCAAAGGTGATTTTCGGCACCGCCAGTTTGTCGTCGGGAATAGGCAACCCGCCCTCGACAATATGAAAAATCCCCGCCGTGGTCCGGCGGTCACTTTTGGGATTATGCAAAACACCTTGTTTGACGCGATAGGAATTGATGATGTCAGAGGAAAAATCATCCCGGTCCACGGGCAGCGACAACACCCGCGCCAGTCCAGAACGGTCCAGCGTGAAGGTCCGGGCCGGCAACTTGGGCGTGGGGATTTCCTGAAGATAATCGTGGAGAAAATTCTGAATGCGCTGGTCGGCAGGGCAGAGATGCTGACCGAGCAGGCGGTCTTTTTCGCGCGATTGCGCCGCCATGGCCGCGGTGATCTCCGCAAACTCCTGGTCGCCTTGCATCGGCACGGGGGGACAGCCAATGAGGGCGAGTTTTACATTGATATGGGCAATGAGATGCGCCGGCAGATTAACCGGCGTGCTCTGGTTAGCGGATGTGTTCATTGGGAATTAAACTACTTCAGTCGGCGGACTGAATCCTTACCCACAAAATGCCTGCCGCGCCATTAAGCGCAACTATTTTTTCGTTCGACCAGCCATTTTTTGCATCGGTTCCGGCCGGGTGCCCTCAAAGGGTGGGCGAGCGATGCTGGATGCAAGGGCCTATGGCAATCCCCTCATTGGCGTGGATCAGGCTTCGAAATTTTTAAGCTGCCGCAAGGCCAGCTTCATCGGAAACCACCCGACCGCGCAAGATAATCCCACAAAACCGGTGATGCAACCTAGGGCCAACCCCGCCCGCGCATGCAGTCCGCTGCCGCCAGCCACCAGCAAAGCCAGCGCCGCGATAATATAGACCGAGCTCAGGACGAAACACAGCGTGCCGCCGAAGCCGCTGACAATTTTGTTGGGGTTGGTTTCCTTGATGTTGGGATACAAGACCCCCAAGCCAACCGCGAGGCCGTTCAGGGCAAAAGTCATCACGGTGACGACCGCCCCAAAAAAAACCACGTCACTCCATGGCATATTCAGCAAATAGCATGAGAGGGTAACCAAGCCGAGGGTGATGGCGAGGGAGGCAACGCTGGCGAGCCAATATTTGGTTTTCACCACCCTGGCCAGCCCCATCGGCGACAGCCCGATGATCCACAGCCGACGACCTTCCAAGGAGAACTGCGGAAATACGAACCGGGTGGTGACCGAAGCGAGATTAAAGGCGCAGGCACCCAGGTTGAGGAAAGCCACGGCATTGATCCAGAACGGACTGCTGAGTTGATGCGTGAAATTGCGGAGGTTGATGATATAGGCACCTAGCAGGCCAAAAAACATCACCGATTGCCCCCACTGCGTGGTGTCGCGCCAAAACATACGGATGTCTTTCACCGCCAGCGCACAGGTATCCGGGGCCAGCAGCGGGATGCGGTCAAAGAAGATTTCCAGACCGCCGGGCACTCGAGACTGGTTTTTTGAGCGATGAAAGGGCAGTTCAAACTTGAACCCGCCGCCCGCCCGGCTTTGCACCGCAGAGGCGGTGTCGTAAAAAATCCGGCCTAACCGGGTAAACGCCACACTGCCGAAAAACAGCGTATAACTTAACAGCACGGCCGCAAAAAAGGCCGCGCTGCGCGGGATGCCTTCCGCCCACTGCAACACAGCCGAGGAAAGCCAGTAGCTCGGCAGAAACGGAAACAGGGTGAACCTCGTTTTGGCCAGCAACCGGTCAAGCGCCTCCAGCGTGCGCTTATCCAACAAGTCATCATCCACCGGATTGGTTTTCCACCAAAAAGCAACGAACGCGAGCAGCACCAGCGCGATCACCAGGAGGACCATCTGAAAACTCTTCCGGTCCAAATGCCGGCCGATGGCAATGGCCAGCGCCGAGCCAAATACCCCGGGCAACACACTAAACAAACCGATGAGCAGCACCGTCAGAGGATAAAAATGCCAGGGCACGCCCCGCACCAATCCAAAGGCGACGAGCAGCGGGGCGATCAGAAATAAAAACGCCCAGGAGGCCAGCACCACCGACTCGATGAATTTCCACCGAAACACCGTCTGCGCCGAGACCGGGAGGGACAACAGAAAAGCCGTTTCCCGATTGCGAAATAAATTAGTGTGAGCAATAACCAGATTGCTCAACAGCAGGAGGCCAAACAAAAACGCGA
>CAISVF010000513.1 GCA_903888765.1 uncultured Verrucomicrobia subdivision 3 bacterium
CCTCCTTCAGTTCTACTGTCGAGACTCCCCTAGTTCCTCGGTCAAGGAGTGAAATCGGGCTTGAAGTTCATGGACCCCTTATGTATCACAAGCCGCCTAAGACAAGCTCCGTTTGCTCTATCTGTTCCGCATTGCACAGGGGGGACGGCACCGCGTGACATCTTCCTTTCACTTTTTCCAGTCCAGCTTGGCACAGTGATTGGTTATATTGAGAACCAGCAAAAAAATCACGGCAAGAAATCATTCCGTGTGGAATACGTTGCCCTACTGGAGGAGTTCGGCGAGGAACACGACCCGCGCTATATTTTCAAAACCGGCGAGGCATGATTTGCCGAATAGGCCGCTGACGGAACTTGAAATTTGGTTGGGTGTGGTTACTACCAAGATGTTGCGCCTACGGCGCTGGGGGGTGGAACGTCACGCGACCGTTTCGCAGGCCTGCTTGATTCTGTCCGTCGCGAGCGATTGGAGCAGGGTCAGGCGAGAAAGCAAATCTGAGTCGCGCTACTCGGCCTCGGCATGAATGACGAGCAACTGATCGAGGCGCTGCTGGGGGAGGGTGAGCAATTTCTGGCGGGTGCTGAGGGCATCGGCGTGGAAAACGCGGCAGGGGCATCCGACGCCTCGCGAGCGGAAAAGAACTGGCGGCGGACGCGGCCGGACTCATGCCAGCGCACGCACCTCAGATGGCAAGACCCACGGCTATTACCCGTCCTGCAAAAGCCTGCGCGTCAGTCGCCACCGTGCTTTTGCAGCCAGCCTGACTTTGTGTGGCCGACCTGAGGCCTCGGCCTCACACAAATCCCAGCAAAAAAAATCCCATCGTTGTCAAACCTGCGAAAGTCAGGTTATGATTTGCCGGTGAGTTCTCTCGATGTATTTCCGACTGCCCTGAATTTAGCGGGCAGGGCGATGCCGACGAACCATCCGCCGGATGGGGTAAACTGGTTGCCGTTTCTCACGGGGACCAATACCAAGGCCCCGCGTTCTGCGCTTTTCTGGCGGGCAGGCGGTGACAACAGTTCGCCGTCCGCGCACTGGATGCCAAACTCATCCGTCAATCGCAGTCGCCCCCGGCCCGCTTTGATCTGGCGGCTGACCGGGCTGGAAAATCACCCGCTGCCACTAAACTATTAATTAAACCATGACCATGACCTTGCCAAAATTGTCCCTCCTCTTGCCGCTGGCCTGGCTGGCAGCCAGCCCCGTATTTGCTCAGTTGATTAATACCAACCGCGATAGCGCCGGGGTGAATCTCGGCGGTGCCGCCGCTGCGGCTGCGGGGCGACTGCTGTACGCGCCGACCTATGAAGATTGTTTTCAGTCCGGCCGACCTGTGATTACCCGCCGCGACTTGTATCATGACGGCTGGATTGACCTGAATAAAAACGGCAAAAAGGATGTTTACGAGGATGCCACGCAGCCGGTGGAAAAACGCCTGGATGATCTGCTCGCGCAGATGACCGTGGACGAAAAGACGGCGCAGATGGCCACGCTTTACGGCTACGATCGCGTGCTCAAAGATTACCTGCCCACCGGCACTCTGCCCACGGAATCCTGGCACACCGCATTCTGGAAAGATGGCGTGGCCAACATTGATGAGCACCTGAACGGATATCCCTACTTTGACGAAAAATTGCCGGGGGTGGAATTTCTCTGGCCCACGTCCAAGCACACCTGGGCGCTCAATGAGGTACAGCGCTTTTTCATTGAGGATACCCGCCTGGGGGTGCCGGCTGAATTTACCGATGAAGGTATTCGAGGGGTCGAGGCGTTTAAGGCGACTTGTTTTCCCACGCAGTTGGGCATGGGGCAGACATGGGACCGCGCACTCATTCGCCAGATGGGTGAGGTCACGGGCCGCGAAGCCCGGGCGCTGGGCTACGTCAATGTCTATTCCCCCATCATGGATGTCATGCGCGATCCGCGCTGGGGCCGCTGCGAGGAATCCTACGGTGAGGATCCCTTTCTCGTTTCCGAACTGGCCATTAACATGGTGAAGGGCATTCAGGCGCAACAGGTGGTCTCCACCATGAAGCATTTTTGCATTTATGCGGATAATCGTGGTGCGCGCGAGGGCCTTTCCCGCGTGGATCCGCGCTGCGGTCCGCGCGAAGCGGAGATGCTCCATCTCTGGCCCTACGAACGGGTTATCCGCGAAGCCAACCCGCTGGGCGTGATGAGTTCTTACAACGACTATGATGGCGTTCCGATCCAGGGCAGCCATTATTATCTGACCGATGTACTGCGGACGCGTTTTGGCTTCCGCGGCTACGTCGTGAGCGATAGCGATGCGGTCGAATACCTCAGCAGCAAGCATCATACGGCGGCCACCTACAAGGAGGCGGTACGCCAGTCAGTCATGGCCGGCTTGAATGTCCGCACGACTTTCAATCCGCCGTCGGTGTTTGTAAAACCGTTACGCGAATTGGTTAATGAAGGGGCCATACCCAGGTCAGTGCTCGATGCCCGCGTGCGCGAGGTATTGCGGGTGAAGATGTGGGAGGGCATCTTTGATCAACCCTATTTCCCGTTGACCAATGCGGATGCGAAAGTGCTCAGTCCGGCCAATCTGGCGGTGGCTGCCCGCGCCTCGCGCGAATGCCTCGTCCTGCTCAAGAATGAAAAGGGGTTGCTGCCGCTTGACCCTGCCAAAATCCGGACGATCGCCGTCTGTGGTCCCAACGCGGACAATCCCCGGTACGCTTCGGGGCATTACGGTCCGCTGACGGCTCCGGTGGTGACCGTGCGAGCCGCGCTGGAGCGGCGCTTTAGCGGGCACGCGGAAATCCTTTACTCCCGGGGCTGTGACCATTTCGATGCGAAGTGGCCGGATACGGAAATCATGCGCGAGCCGCCGACGGCGGAGGAACAGGCGGAAATTGAGGTGGCGGTAGCCAATGCCCGCCGCGCGGATGTGGCCATAGTGGTCGTCGGGGATATTCCTCGGGGCATGCCCTCGACGCGAGGAACGGTTGGCGAAAACTGCTCGCGAACCGGGCTGGATCTTACCGGGCGGCAGGACGACCTGATTCGCGCCATCGCGGCCACTGGGCGTCCGACGATCGTGGTGAATATCAGTGGTCGTCCTGTGGCGCTGAACTGGGCGAACCGGCTATGTCCGGCCATTTTGCAGGCTTTCTCCCCCGGCATGGAAGGCGGTCCGGCGATCTTGGAAACCCTGTTCGGGGATTACAATCCGGGCGGCAAGCTGACCTGCACCTTTCCCAAGACTGCGGGACAATTGCAGTTGAATTTTCCCGCGAAACCGGCCGCCAATGTGGAGCCGGGCAGCAAGTCGCGCGTGAACGTGGCCGGCCTGCTTTGGGCGTTTGGCCACGGCCTGAGTTATACGACGTTCAAATACAGCGAGCTTGCGATCGCACCATCGCGCCAGGTCAACGGCAGCAACGTGACGGTCACTTTCAAGATCAGCAACACCGGGCGCTTGGCCGGCGATGAAATTCCCCAATTATATGTCAATCAGGAGGTGAGTTCGGTTACCACGTGGGAAAAACGTCTGTGCGGGTTCGATCGGATTGCGCTGCAGCCCGGCGAAACAAAGACCGTTACGTTCACCATTGCCCCGGAATGTCTCACGCTGTGGAATCAGGAAATGAAGCGCGTGATTGAGCCGGGTAAATTCAAGATCATGGTCGGGGCAGCCTCCGACGACATCCGGTTGCAGGGAGAATTTGAAATTACGGGGGGAATCGTGGATTATTCTCCGCGGAAATGACCACGCTATTTATCACCCGCGCTGACCATCTGGTTGGCCGGCTATGAAACGCCCGGGGCCCAATCTACGGCGTCAATGGCTGGGGGTGGTGTTGCTGCTGGCGGCTGCCACCTTGGTCTGGGCTGCTCTGGGTTTTCGCAAGTGGGGGCAGCCAGCGTCTGCGGTGGCTCCGGTGGCATCCTCCGCTTCCGGTTCCATTTTGGAAGACGAAAAAACCGTGTTTCGTGCTTACGCCGGTTCCGCCTCTTGTCAGCCCTGCCATGAAGAGGCTTATGCGCTGTGGGAAAAATCCAATCACGGCCTGGCGGAGCGCCCCTTTAACCCGGCTTTGGATGGGGCTGCTTTTTCCCCGGCCCGCTCGGTGTTGGAGGGAGTAGATCGCGCCCTGGTCTGCTTCACCAATAACTGCTATCAGGTTTCCAGCGTGGGCTTGAACACCACCCAGGAGACGTTCCAGGCCCAGCGGGTGATCGGGCGGGACCCGCTGCGGCAATTTCTGGTGCCTTTCCCCGGCGGCCGATTACAGGTCCTCGCCGCCTCCTACGATCCGCGCAGTAACGAATGGTTCAATTCCTTTGGCACAGAAAATCGTCAGCCCGGCGAATGGGGCAGCTGGACGGGGCGCGGCATGGGTTGGAATGCGATGTGCGCGGAATGCCATAATACGCGGCTGCGGAAAAATTATGACCCCGCCACCGACTCGTATCATACCACGATGGCAGAAAGGTCCGTCGGGTGCGAGGCCTGCCATGGTCCGCTAAAGGCTCACAATGAGTGGCAGGCCAAGTTCGGCAAGGCGAATTTGAAAGATCCCACGGTGCCCAAAGTTTCGCGGAATGTGGTGCTGAATTATTGTGCGTTCTGCCACGCGCGGCGCGGCAACCTGACCGGTGATTTTAAGCCGGGTGATAATTTTGAGGATCATTTCACGCTGGAGACCGTGAATGAAAGCGACCGGTTTTATCCCGATGGCCAGAATCGTGACGAGGATTACGAGTATACCGCCTTTCTGGGCAGCCGCATGCATGACCACGGTGTGATGTGTCTTGATTGCCACAATCCGCATTCGATGAAAAATATTTTGCCGGGTAACTGGCTCTGTTTGCGCTGCCACGGCGCCGGAGCAACCAATGCGCCGGCGATTGATCCCGTCAGCCATTCCCACCACCGCGTGCATGGCTATGCCACCAATGGCGCGGTGCTTAATGTGGATTTGTCGGCTTATAACTCCAAAACCGTCCAGGAAACCGGGGGCGAATGTGTGAATTGCCACATGCCGCAAACGCCTTATATGCAGCGGCACTGGCGGCATGACCACGGCTTTACCAGTCCGGATCCGCTGCTGACCCAAAAATATAACATCCCGAATGCCTGCAACCGCTGTCATCAGGACAAAACGGTGGACTGGGCGCAAGATTGGACCGGGAAATGGTATGGGCCAAAAATGGAGCGACCCGCCCGCCAGCGGGCCGAGGTCATTGCGCGGGCGCGGGCCGGTGACGTTTCCGCGCGGGATGATTTGCTCACCCTGCTGGCTGCGGAGTCCAACTCGTACTGGCGCGCCGTGGAAGTGGGCATGCTATCGCCATGGTCCGAGCAAACCGGGGTCATGCAGGCCTTACTCCACCATTTGCTGGATACCAACGCCATGGTGCGGGAATCGGCCGTGCGCACACTTTCGCCATTGGTGGATGCGGCCGGTAGCCAGGTCGCCGAGGCGTTGAAAAAATGTCTGGCGGATGTCTCGCGCAATGTGCGGGTGGCGGCCGCCGGGGCGCTCCAGGCTACGCTGGATACGCAGACACAGGCGGCCCGGGAATTTTACCATCACCTCGCCATTAACTCCGACCAGC
>CAISVF010000514.1 GCA_903888765.1 uncultured Verrucomicrobia subdivision 3 bacterium
CTCGGCTTCCTTAACACGGATTGGGGCGACGGTGGTCATCCGCAGCCACTTGCCGTAAGTTGGCCGCTGTTCGCCGCCGGTGCGGCTCTGGCCTGGAACGCCCACGCGTTCGATGAAAAAGCATTGCTGGCCGCCTTGAGCCGCGATGTGTTTGGCGATGCCACCGGCAAAGCCGCGGCCGCCGGATTCCATCTGGGGCTGGCCCATCAAAAACTTGGCATAAAGGCACCCAACGAAACGCCCCTCGGCACGGTCATAGCCGCACCGCCGCCGGCGGACCGCGAGCTTTTCTGCCGGAACGGCCTGAAGTGGGCGGCGAAAATTCCCGCGAGGAAAATTCAAGGAGCACTCCGGGAAATTGAAAAGCAGCGGGCGCTTTTGCGCCAGGCGAAAAGCCAGCACCCGGAGGGAAAAATGCTCACCCTTGAACTGGATCTCGCGGCCCGGATGGCGTCGGAGTCGTGCCATTTCATGCTATGGCAGCAGGCCGTCGCCGCCAATAAAAAGGCGGCCGCAGCCTTACTGGCGAGGCGCGGGGGCCGGGAATTGCGCCGATTGGAAAAAGATTTCCAGGCATATTGGCCGCAGCGCAATAAGGCGACCCCGAAGCATTGTTCGCCGTTTTTGCAGTGGCGCATGTGCGATTATTCAGCCAAGGCACCATGAACCTGCGCCGCTATCTGCAGCTCTATCTAGCCCTCTGGAAAAACTCCGTGGCGCGGGAAATGTCGTTCAAGGGAAACTTCCTTCTGTGGATTGTGGTGGAGATTCTGTGGTTCGGCCTGCAATTATGTTTCGTAACGGTGATTTATTCGCAAACCCAATCCATTGGCACCTGGACCCGTTGGGAAATGGTGCTGCTCGTCGGTGCCAGCAACTTCATTCAGCAGATATATCAGGCTTTTTTTCTGACGAATTGCACCAACCTTTCAGAACTCGTGCGCACCGGCAAGATGGATTTTCTACTGCTGCTGCCCGTGAACACGCGCTTTCTCGTCTCGCTGCGGGTGGTGGATCTGGGAGCCTTCGTCAATGCCGCGTTCGCCTTGTGCGTTATCACTTTTGCGGCGCGGCAACTGCATTTACATCCGTCCGCCGGGCAAATTCTGGGCTTCGCGGCCTTGTGCGGCGCAGGGGTTTTGATTCATTACTCGCTCATGTTCATCCTGGCGACGATCTGTTTCTGGACGGTGCGGGCGCAGGGCATTGTGTGGGGGTATTACAATCTGTTTAACATCGCGCGCATGCCGGACGAGGCGTTTCGGGGCGCATTCAAGGCGGTGTTTACCTTCGCCCTGCCGGTGCTGCTGGTCTCCAATGTGCCAGTGCGAGTGCTGGCGGAAAAGGTCAGTTCGCCGGGTTCGTGGCTCTTGCTCGTCGGTCTTGGTTTGGCGTGGGCGGCAGTGTCTGAATGGTTCTGGCGGATTTCCGTCCGCCGGTATACCAGCGCCAGCTCGTAACGATATAAATTTATTTCGCAGCGCTCCATGCCGCCAATTCCTCGCGCAACTGTTCGACGGGCAAGCCAACCACATTGCTATAGGAACCGGAAATTTCGGAAATAATCAATTCGCCGGAATCCTGAATCGCGTAGGCGCCCGCTTTATCCAGCGGCTGGATTTTCTTCAAATAATCCCGCGCTTGCAGCTGGCTAAGCGGATGAAATAACACATCGGTACTGACGGCAAAGATGCGTTCGTGATGGCTGCGCAGATGAATCAAACTGACCCCGGTAACGACCTGATGCACCCGCCCCTGCAGAAGCATGATCATTCGCTCAGCCTCCTTAAGCGTTCCCGGCTTGCCAAGAATTTCACCCCCCAGAAAAACCAGCGTATCTGCGCCCAGCACGAGCGCATC
>CAISVF010000515.1 GCA_903888765.1 uncultured Verrucomicrobia subdivision 3 bacterium
GATGGCGAAAAAAATTTCGCCATTTCAAGCCGGCATACTATCTGGGTGCCACTGAATGGTTCTAGGGCATAAACATGCCCCTCCAGCCCGGCGGGGAATTGGATGAAAAACGGCAGCCGGCCAAGGATAGCCGACGGCCATCTTTTGAGCCTGCTGACGCATGTTTCGACGGCGCACCCAGGCAGGCTCTTGGCCGATCACCGAACTCAGGGCATGGCTTTCACACCCAAAAAGAGGAACCATTTCGCCGGATCCACGACATTTGTGTAATTAACACCGGGTGTCACTGACCGCGCCTCGGGAACATTGTCTTGTTTGTCACAGGCATAAATATTCGCACGGATACCCAACTGACGGAGATTGTTCACGCAGGAAATTTTCTTGGCCCGGGTTTTCGCAGCGGCCAAAGCGGGTAGCAGTATCGCCGCCAGAATGGCGATGATGGCAATGACCACCAACAGTTCAATCAGGGTGAAGGCGTTGCCCGGAAACCGAAAAACCTAAATTTTTTATTTTTTATAAAGCGCATAATCCTTTTTCGGAATAATAACTGACGCAACGCTAACGCCAGTCAGCAATTATGTATAGGCCATGAAAATGCTCCATGCCACTGGCGGTTACCGCCTGGACAGGAAGTCAGCGCTGTTCGCCAGCACTTTCGAACAATCGGGACTACAAATTGATTGACCAGCTTTTCCCCAAAACCGGATTTAATTTGACGGGCGCTCCACCCTCACCAATCCGTCTCGCGGTAATCCTTCAGGAACTTTCCCCAGAGGTGAGTGCCGGTGTTGAAGCCGGCGATGATGGGATCCACGATGCGCGCCGCACCGTCCACGATGTCCAGCGGCGGATGGAAGCGGTGCTCTGCGACTTTTCGCTCGGCAATGTGGATGGGATCTTCGTCCGTCACCCAGCCGGTATCCACGGCGTTCATGTGGATGCCGTCGGCGTGGTAATCGGCCGCCGCCGTGCGCGTCATCATATTCAGCGCGGCCTTGGCCATGTTCGTGTGCGGATGCCGCGTGGTCTTGAACTTCCGATAAAATTGTCCCTCCACCGCCGAGACGTTGACGATGTGCTTATCGCGCTCCGGCGTGCGGAGCATCAACGGCTTGAGTCGCGCGTTGAGAATGAAGGGCGCGATGGCGTTTACCAGCTGCACCTCGAGCAGTTCCACGGCGGGAACCTCGTGCATGAGCAGCCGCCAGGAGTTCTTTTCCCGCAAATCCACCTGTTGCAAATCCTGGTCCAGGCGGCCTTCAGGAAACAAGTCTTTCTGGGCGGCCAGTTCATCGGGCAGGAGCGGAATCTGCGACAATTCCGCCGCGTGCGTGAGTCCGGCGACCTGGGACATGCGGCGAGTGGCCACGGCAGCGTCGCCCTCGGGCAACAGGTGATAGCCGCGCAGCCCTTCGTAAGCGCCCAGCAATTTGGCGGCCGCCGCCGGCAAGGCATGTAATGACCCGTTCTCGCGCTCCATCATATGTTCGTAAAAATCCGGTGGCCGCCGCACGGTCTGGCAGGCGTTGTTGATGATGAAATCCAGTCGGGTATGCGTATTCAGCAAATGTTTGCAAAAGGCCTCCACGCTGGGCGTGTGGCGCAGGTCGAGACCGAAAATTTCCAGCCGGTGTCCCCAGGCATTAAAATCGTGCTCGGCCGCATAGCGGATCGCCGAGTCGCGCGGAAACCGGGTGCAGACGATTAAATGCACACCGGCCCGGAGCAGCTTAATGCCCGCTTGATAACCGATCTTGACGCGTCCGCCGGTCAGCAGCGCCACGCGCCCGCGCAAATCGGCTGATTCGGTGCGCTTGAAAAAATTCAGTTCGGCACATCCCGGGCAAAGCTGGTCGTAGAAATGGTGGATCTGCGAATAATCCTGTTTGCAAATATAGCAGTTCTGCGGTTCGATCACTTCACGGAAATCCGGATCATCCTTCACCTCGTTCTGCTCGAAAGCCTTCGGCGGGAAAACGTTAGGCGTGGTGAAAACTTTTTCCCGGCGCAATTTGCGGATGCCGGTTTCGTGCAGCTTCGATTGGTCGCGCTCGGACTTTTCGGCCTTGCGCTGTTTCACGCTGGCCTTCACCAGCCGGCGGCGCTGCGCCACATCGGGGCAATAAATATCGCCTGCGGCCTTGAGCAGGCGCGTGCGGTCCTCGACGGTGAGCTGGGCGAGCAGGGCGCGGTTGGCGGCCGCCTGCTCGAGAATTTCGGCAGCAGCTTTCAGCCGGGCGGTAAGCGCGGAGTGGTGGGCTGGAACGGACATTTGTCTGGCCGCAAAGCTTAACAGCCCCGCCGGCACCCGGCGAATGAAAACGACCCAGGAAAACGACCCAGGCAGGAAGCCCGGCGTGACCGGGGCTGAGGGCCGACTTGACCTCGGATTTCAAATTGAGAAACTGACCCTCTATGGCAACCAAACAAATCATCAAACCCAAAAACTCGCCGTCGGCCGTCGGTCCTTACAACCACGCCGTGCGTGTCGGCGAACTGCTGTTCTGCGCCGGCCAGATTCCCATTGAACCCGCCAGCGGAAATCTGGTTGCCGGGGACATTCAGGCGCAGACCGAGCGGGTGCTGCAAAACGTGAAGGCCATTCTCGACGACCAGGGACTGGCTTTCGCCAACGTGGTGAAAAGCACGGTATTCATGACCAACCTGGCGGATTTCAGCGCGATGAATACCGTTTACGCGAAGTATTTTACAGAAAATCATCCCGCCCGATCCACCGTTCAGGTCGCGGCGCTGCCGAAAGGGGCGAGCGTAGAAATTGAAATTGTGGCCCATTTTTAACGGCGGAAAAAGCGAGCGGCGGAGACCAGGCAGAGCAGAGCGCCAGCGCCCGCCCGGAAAGCACCATGAAGCCCAAAAAGTCCTGGCGCGAAAAGCTGGCAGACGACAAAGACCTGCCCAAGATCGGGAAGGTCAACGGCCCATTGACGAAGCGGTGGGGCGAAGGCCGGTTTGTGATGGCCCCGCCGCGCGAGGTGAATGCGCTGATGCAGCGGGTGCCAAAGGGCCGCGTCGTTACGATCAACGAGCTGCGCGCCGCGCTCGCCAGAAAATACCGGGTGGATTTCGCCTGTCCCATCACCACGGGAATTTTTTCATGGATTGCCGCCCATGCCGCCGCCGAGGCGCTGGCATCCGGGAAGAAACGCATCACCCCGTATTGGCGCACCCTCAAGCTGGGTGGGGAAGTGAATCCAAAATATCCGGGCGGGGTCCAGGCCGGGGTCGAACGTTTGCGAGCCGAAGGCCATGCCATCAAGACCAAAGGCAAGCGAAGTTATGTGGTGAACTACGAGGAGAAACTGTTCACGAAGTTGAGCCAAGATTCATCGGCCACGCCAGCGGAACTTTAAAACCAACCGCATTCATGGTTCGCCGGCTCACGCGCCAAACAACGGCAGGAGTCAACGAATCGGTCAAGCAACGGGCTAATGCCGGGGATATTGCTTAACTCAATTCTCAAAAATATTTATCAATTCACACCTGGCAACCGGTCCGGACTATGATCGCCGCATGACATTAACCAAATCATTCCGGACCGAAACCATCGAACCGCGCGCCACGAACAAAGTCGCCCGCATTCCCCTGACGCTTAAGCTAGCCTTCACCGCATTCATGGCGGTGCTGGTGCCGGTTTATTGGAGCAAATACGGGCCGACCAATTTTTTATATTTCTGTGATCTGGCGCTCTTCCTCACGCTGGCGGCAGTCTGGCTGGAAAGCCGGTTATTCGCCAGCATGGCTGCCGTAGGCATCATCCTCCCGCAAATCGTCCTTTGGTGCGGCGATTTTGTCGCACACCTCATCGGCATCAAATTCATCGGCATGACCGATTACATGTTCGACGCCAATCGGTCGCTGTTTTTGCGGAGCCTTTCCTTTTTTCATGGCTGGCTGCCGTTTATGCTGTGGTACCTCGTCATCCGCTTGGGCTACGACCGGCGAGCCCTATTGGCTTGGACCGGAGTGGCCTGGACCGCGATGCTGATCAGCTATTTCCTGATGCCGGCCCCCGGTGCGACTTTGGCCAACCCGCTCGCTCCGGTGAACATTGATTACGTTTATGGATTCAGTGATACGGCCGCCCAAACCTGGATGCCGGGCTGGGCGTGGCTATTATTTCTAATGACCGCACTGCCCAGCGCCGTCTATTTGCCCACCCACTGGCTGTTGAAAAAATATGCGAGAAAATAGACAGGTCCACGGAAGGAGATCGATTAACATGGATAAAAGCAAATAGGAAGGGGAGGATCAGGATGAAAAAACGGATATCGCCAACGCCGGACTCACCCTTGTTTGAATCCGGTAAATCCTGTTCATCTTGTCTGCGTTAGCAATGATTTTGTTTAACGTCCGCCTCCGGGCGAAGGGGAAGAAGTTGACGTGGGTGGGGTAATAACCTGCTCAAGTTGGCAGTAATCCGTTGGCGGTCTTGAGATCCGGGAATGGCTCCGCGCGCAGAATCCGTTATTGCCAACGGAAACCATAAAGCAAAAACGCGCGATTGCCTTTGGCAACCGCGCGTTGAGAACACAACAATAGAATTATTTTTCCTGGCCGGTGAGCCCGGCCTTTTGCAGGGCGTCGAGCACGTCTTTGTCATTGAAATCACCCGTCACTTCAAATGACTTGGCACCTTTGGCGGCAGTATTGCCCGTGACACCAGAAACGGTGCCCAGCGCAGCGCTCACCGCTTTGACACATTTGCCACAGCAAAGATGCACTCCTTCAATTTTGAGGGACTGCACCTTCTGATTTTTCGCGCCGCCATCGGCATTGAGCTTGATCGTGGCATCGCTACTTTTGCCAAAATAGCCGCCGGCCACGAGCGCATCCGCTCCTTTTTGGACGGTGGCCGCATCCGGGCCGGTCAGCGTCACGGTTCCAGAATCCTGATCCGCCTTGGCAGTCAAGCCCGGGACATCGGCCACGGCTTTGGCGACGCCTTTGACGCAAGACGGGCAGCACAGGTGGACCTCGGTGATCGAGACCGTCAGGTCAGCGGCCCGGGCAGCGAGGGTGAGGGCCAACGTGATGGTAGCTAGAATAATTTTCATATGTTTAATATCTTATTTTGTTCGGCCTCATACATAAACCGCTTCCCGGAAAATTTCAACTAATAATAATGCTAAGAAACGACGCAACGGGGAATGGCCCAGAGAAAACCGCGATATTCCATCAGCCCCGACGAATTTCTGAACCTTGGAACCGGATCTCAATCCGAAACACCTTCTTAGTTCGGCAGGTGATCTTGCCGGTGGCCAATTCGATTCGATCCGGGATTTCAATCCGATGAATATCCACACCCGCGTGGTAACCGCGCTCGGAAAAAACATCAATCAGCATGGCCAGTGCCAGCGGATCATCCAGCAGACCATCTTCGGAGTTAATATGGGCTGTGCCCGAAATGGCGTGGCGCAAGACCACCGGCAGGATCTTGTCTTCTATAAAGGCGACCACCCGGGCAAACAGCGGGCCGTGTTCCAGCTCATAGCTATCGAGCCGCTTGACCATTTCCTGCCGCGCGTGGATGATGATCTGGCTCGCCACCGGCACGCCCCGGAGGCGGTCAACCGTGCGCGAATCCAGCTCCAGCGTGCTCTGATATTCCAGCTCTTTGAGGATGTTGGCCTCCACTTCCAACACTGGCCCCTGGGCATTGATGAAGTGGTAATGGTAGATCTCTTTGAGCGATTGCAGGGCATCCCACGTTTGCTCCTTGAAAACCCGGTAACGCCGGCGAGCCAGCGATTCATCGTGGTCCGTTGGCCGGTCTTCCGGCATGGCGCTGTTTTCCGTGCGCCCGGGGGCCTCAATGAGCGCCCGGGTTTCGCGTCCCCGCTTGAGTTGACGGGCCACGGATTCTTTTTCATCCACGAAGAGCACCATGATGTGAATCGTGGGCTGGCGAAAATGAATGCTCAGCGGCGTGTTATAAAATTCGCGGCGCAATGCGTTCATTTGATCCACGAGCAATTTCAAACATTCCACCTGGACATGGGTGCGCGGAAAGCCGTCCAGGATGACGCCATCCTGATATTCCTCCCGCAGCAGCTCTCGCAATACCAACGCGACCACATCCCGGTCGCCGACCATGTTGCCAGCGTCTTTCAAGGCACGGGCTTCGGGAGATTTAAGCAATGAACTCATCACCACCGGCTGACAGGTCAACCCCCGCACCTGGGCGATGAAGGCGGTGTTGGTGCCTTTGCCAGCCCCCGGTGCCCCCCCAAGGAGGATGATCTCCTTGGGAAAGCGCATATGTTCATGCCCGAATTCGGTTTCCAATTCGCGCCAGATTGATTCAAAAATAAGTTTCGCATCCTTGATTTCCAGATCATTGCGCTTGGAGGCAACCGGTGTCATCACCGGCTGAGAATTGTCCTTCGTGTCCATCGTAGGGGTCATAGGATTCAAAAACCAACGGGGAACAGGATACAAAACGACAAATGCCGAAGCACGAGCTTTCGGGAAAAACCTTGATATTAATTTTATGCAGGCACCTTCCGCGTCAGACTTCAAGATCTGATTGGCCGCAACTATCCGGCGGCTGTTCTCGCCGAAGGGGGTGCTGGAAAGAGAAAACAGCAAATTGGGGGTATGCACTTAAATCTGCGGCCTGCGAATACAACCGTGACGTTCGGTTCAATCTTTGTAACGTGCTGGCAGCTTCCGGCGTCTGCCTCGCCGTCCCCGTTGAATGATTTATGACCTACTGAACCTGTGAACCAAAACTCCCTTTTTCTGGCTGTCTTCATGTTGTGCTGGCTGGCTGGCGTGGTTTGCGGTGCGAGCGGCAATAGCGCCGAAACCTCGCCGCCCGTCCGCCTATCCGAAACGGCGGACCGGTTTGTGCTGGATAACGGTTTACTTCGGGCCGAGGTCGCAAAGCGAAACGGGACGCTTTGCTCGTTACTTTATCATGGACAGGAGCTGCTGACGCAAAACGGTGGCTACTGGTCTTCCGTCGGTGGTGCCAAGGGAAACCGGCCAATCGTCCATGCGGCGTCCGTCCGCCTGCATTCGGAAGACCGTGTGGAAGTTTCCTGCGTCGCTGGCAATGTGGCCGGAGTCAGCAATGCTGCGCTCGACACGGATTTCCGCTACTCGCTGGCGCGCGGCGAGTCCTGGCTCTATGCCAGTGCCGTGCTGCACCATGACCCCGGTCAGGCTGGCTATGGAACCGGCGAGTCCAGGTATTGCCTCAAGCTCAATCCAGACGTTTTCGATTATCTCTCCATTGATACGGACCGGCAGCGGCACATGCCCAGCGGATACGACTGGGATCACGGCACGCAGTTAAACATGAAAGAGGTTCGCCGCCTGACCACGGGCATACATAAAGGAGAAGTTGAGCACAAATATGATTACTCCGCTGCGTTTGTAGATGCGCCGGCTTACGGCTGGTCGGGAACCAAAAGCAAATTAGGACTCTGGCTGATCAATCCCAGCCTCGAATACATCGGCGGCGGTCCGACAAAAGTCGAACTCACCGGCCATTTGGACGTGAATCCCGGCGGCAACCCCACGCTGCTGAATATGTGGCAGGGCAGCCATTATGGCGGCACCTCGCTGGCGATTGGCTCAAACGAAGATTGGACGAAAGTCATTGGCCCATTCGCGATTTATTGTAATGCCGGTGACGCGCCGGAGGCGCTATGGCGCAATGCATTAATCCAGGCAACGAACGAAATGCAGCGTTGGCCTTATGCGTGGGTGAATGATCGCCATTATCCATCGGCAAAAGAACGCGGCGCGGTCAGCGGGAAAATTATTTTAAGGGATGTTTTTGCGCCAGATGCCCGGATGAGCAATATCTGGGTCGGTGTGGCCGCTCCGGATTACGTGCCGCCATCTTTACGCAGTGGTTACCGGCGACCGGGTTGGACCAACGCGGCGGCTAACACGGGCAATCGCTATGCCTTTCCAGCGGTGGTGGATTGGCAGCGGGACACCAAGTTTTACCAATTTTGGACACGGGCGGATACGGCGGGAAATTTTACCATCCGCCAGGTGCGGCCGGGCCGCTATACCCTGCATGCCTTTGGCGACGGGGTGATCGGAGAATTTGCCCTGACGAATATCGCCGTGGCAACGGGCGAAAATAAATCACTGGGGGAACTGGCCTGGCAGCCGCCGCGGTTTGGCCACACGCTCTGGCAAATCGGGGTGCCGGATCGCACGGCGCGCGAATTCCGACATGGCGACCATTTCTGGCAGTGGGGACTTTATTATTTGTATCCGACGGAATTTCCGCAGGATGTCAACTTCATCATCGGTCAAAGTGACTGGCGGCGGGATTGGAACTATGCCCAGCCACCGCGTATTACTGGCACTGGCCATCCGGTTATCAGCGAGGATGAAGATGGCAAGAATACTACGTCAGATGCCATATTTCATACTCGCGGCATTGAGGAAACCACCTGGCAAATCCGGTTTGCCATGACCAATGCGCCAGCTGGCCAAGCGACGCTGCGTCTGGCGTTTGCCGGCGCCCGCGATGGTTCGCGGGTGACGGTGCGACTTAATGACCAAACCATTGGCGACACCGGTCTGCTGCCGGCGACCGGAGTGATGCACCGGGATGGCATTCGCGGCTGGTGGTGCGAGCGAGATTTGACCTTCGACGCGGCGCGACTCCGGAACGGCTCCAATGTGTTCAAGCTGACCTCAGCCGCGAACAACTGGACGCAAGGGGTGATGTATGATTGTGTGCGATTGGAACTGGCTTCGCCGTAAAATTTTTCGGGGAAAATAGTCCGCCTTTTGCCGGGTAAGCCATTAGCGACCTGCTGAAATTACCCGAAAGAATGGAGCTTTGCGGTTGCAATTAGGAAGATTATTTTTTATCCATTCGTATGCGCTTTCCACAACTTCTTGGCCGGTTTTTGGTTGTTGTTTTTTTGCCGTTCACCACCGTGGCCGCCACGGATTCACCTCGCGAACATCTTTCCCTGGATGCCAACTGGAAATTTCATCTGGGCGATGATTGGCCGGGAGCCCTCCGGCTGGACAAGGCCGGCGAAAGCAGCGGTCCGGCAGCGGAGAAATTCAACGACACGGCCTGGCGGATGGTCAATTTGCCACACGACTGGGCGATTGAATTGCCGTTCGACAAAAACTCCGACACCAGCCACGGTTTTAAGCCCGTGGGACCGGGCTACACCAAGAACAGCATCGGCTGGTATCGCCGGACGTTTGAATTGCCGAAGGAAGATGCGGGCAAGCGCATCTGGCTGACGTTTGACGGCGCGTTTCGCGACGCGACGGTGTGGGTGAACGGCTGGCTGGTGCAGCGGCACGAGGGCGGCTACTACCCGTTCCGGCAGGACGTCACGGATATTGTTCGGTTTGGCGGCAAGAATCTGGTGACAGTAAAGGTGGATGCAACCAAATTTGAGGGCTGGTTCTATGAAGGCGCAGGAATTTACCGTCATGTATGGCTGGATAAAACCGCGCCGGTGGCCATCGCGCCGGACGGGGTGTTTGTTTATGCCAGATTTGCCCATAACGTACCGGAAGGCGAAGCCGAGGTTCATATTGAAACGCGAATTATCAACCAGCAAAAAAATCATGGTGCCGGAGAGCTATCCTACCAAATAATTGGTCCGGACGGGAAAGCGGTTGAAACAACGGAAGCGGGATTTGACGACAATCATGGAAAGATTCTAAAAATTCAATCACCTGTTCTGTGGTCGCCGGAATCTCCCAAACTTTACAAACTCATCACCACGCTTGAAGCCAAAATCGAAGGACAAGCTTCATCGGTAGC
Source organism: uncultured Verrucomicrobia subdivision 3 bacterium (assembly GCA_903888765.1). Taxonomy (GTDB): domain Bacteria; phylum Verrucomicrobiota; class Verrucomicrobiia; order Limisphaerales; family UBA11358; genus UBA11358. The sequence goes on from CAISVF010000515.1 coordinate 9,794, forward strand.
GGATCGGGTAGAAACCGCCTTCGGCATCCGCACCTTCGCCTTTGACAAAGACAAGGGCTTTTTGCTGAACGGCCAGCCGTACGAACTTTACGGCACCTGCAACCATCAAGATATGGCGGGCGTGGGTGCCGCACTGCCGGATGCGCTCCAATATTTCCGCGTGGCCAGGCTGAAGGAATTCGGCTGCAACGCTTATCGCACCTCGCACAACCCGCCCACTCCGGAATTGCTCGATGCCTGCGACCGCCTGGGAATGATTGTCATGGATGAAAGCCGCCTGCTGGGGAGCGATTCGGAAAATCTGCGCAAGTGGGAAGACCAGATTCGCCGCGACCGCAATCACGCCAGCGTCGGCATTTGGAGCGTAGCGAACGAGGAGTTCTTTGTGCAGTCCACACCGCAGGCTGCCAACGTCACGCGCACCATGCAAAGCCTGGTAAAGCAGCTCGACCCGACGCGCCCGGTGACCTACGCCGCCCCACAAGGGGACACTTTTGATGGCATCAATGGCGCCATTGAGGTGCGCGGCTGGAATTATCACATCGGCAAGGATATGGATAATTATCACGCCAAGCATCCCGACCAGCCCAATGTGGGCACCGAGCAGGCCAGCACCGTCAGCACGCGCGGCATCTATGAGAATGACAAGGCCCGCGGTTATGTGAGCGCCTATGATGTGAATTTTCCCAGCTGGGCGCACACGGCGGAGCGGTGGTGGAGTTATTTTGCCGATCGCCCCTGGCTTTCCGGCGGTTTTGTGTGGACGGGTTTTGACTATCGCGGCGAACCGACGCCCTACGCCTGGCCGTGCATCAATTCCCATTTTGGCGTTCTCGACGTGTGCGGTTTTCCCAAGGACAATTTTTACTATTACCAGTCCTGGTGGACAACGAACGTAGTGTTGCATCTGCTGCCGCACTGGAATTGGGCCGGCAAGGAAGGCCAGGAAATCCGCGTTGATGCCCTGAGCAACTGCGAGGAAGTGGAATTGTTTTTGCAGGGAAATTCCCTGGGAAAACAGCCGATGAAACGCAATTCCAAATTGTCGTGGCAGGTAAAATATGCGCCCGGCATACTCTCCGCCAAGGGCTTCAACGCAGGCAAACAGGTGGCTGAAACCAAAGTGGAGACGACCGGGGAAGCGACGGCCGTGCAGCTTACGCCTAACCGAGCGACCATCAACGCTGATGGCGAAGACGTCAGCGTATTTACCGTAGCGGTGACGGACGCCCAAGGCCGGGTGGTGCCAACGGCAGGAAACCCGATTCATTTTAAACTGACCGGGGCCGGAAAAATTCTTGGCGTTGGCAACGGCGACCCCAGCAGCCACGAGCCAGATACTTTCGTGGCCCAGCCGCCGGTTAAAGCCGTTCCGGTAAATAATTGGCGTTGGCAACTCGCCACCGTGCCGGCCAAAGGCGCGCTGGCACCGGAATACAAGAGTGACTTTGACGACTCAGGCTGGAACAAAATCAAGCCGAAAACCGATGGCGACACCGGCGACATGGTTTTAACCGCCGGCCAGACGGCGGTTTTCCGGGCCCATGTCACGGTAACAGAAGCCGAACTGGCGGATCCGGGAGCCCAGATCCGCTTTGCCTGCATTGACGACCATGGCTGGGTATTTGTCAATAGCCAGCGAGTCGGCGAATCGCACGACTGGCAGGCACAACCGGCTTTCGATATCAAGAAAGCCCTGCATCCGGGGGATAACGTCATTGCCGTGGGGGTGAGGAATGACGAAGGAGCAGGTGGTCTGAACCCGGATGTGAACGTGGAATTTCTGGGTAAATCGGTAGCCGCCGGCTGGATGCGCAGCGCCTTCAATGGGCTGGCTCAAGTCATAGTTCAATCCGGCAAAGAAGCCGGCGACATCCAATTAACGGCCACATCAGAGGGGCTTAAAGCCGCCACCGTTTCAGTGCAGGCACAGGCGTGTACGCCACGTCCGAGCGTGCCGTAAGGCGTTTATAGCATGGCCTGTCGCAGCCAGTCCAGCGACTGCGTGGCGGTGACTTGCTTGAACGTCGGGCGGTCCCAGAAGTTAAGAAACTGTTTAACCTCCACTCGGGCGGATGAGGCGAGGGCGATAAAAACGGTGCCGACCGGTTTTTCCGGCGTGCCGCCGCCCGGTCCAGCAATGCCGGTCACCGCCAAGGCATAATCTGAGTTGAATTTTTTTCGTGCGCCCAGTGCCATTTCGCGCGCCACGGCTTCGCTCACCGCACCATATTGCCGCAGGGTTTCCGGGTTAACCCCGAGCAGGGTTTCCTTGGCAGAATTGGCGTAGCTGACGACCCCGCCGAGAAAAACCTCCGAGGCTCCCGGCACATCGGTGATACGCTGGGCAATGGCCCCGCCGGTACAGGATTCAGCGAGCGCCAGGGTTTGCTTTCTGGCGGTCAGCCGCTGCACCACGACATTTTCCAGCTCATCATCATCCAAACCAAAGATGCTGGCACCCAGAATACTTTGCACCAGAGCTTCACCTTCACCAACCAGTTGCCTGGCGTCCGCGCCGCTGGCCGTCAAACGAACGTCCACCGCTCCGGGCCGGGCACAATAACCAATTTCCAGTCCCCGCCGAACCAGCGGTTGCAAATCCGCCTCCACGAATTCCTGCACTCGCGATTCGCCGATCCCGGTGGTCCGAAGCGTGCGGCAGATGAAAACCTCGGCGGCATACACGTGTTGCAGCAGCGGCACCACCTGGTGGTCGAACATCGGCCGCAATTCGCGAGGTGGTCCCGGCAACATGACGAGCCATTGGGGGGAGGCTGGTGAAACAGGGGACGTGTCTGGCAGAAGTCCGGCTTTGCCGGCTTTCAGCTCCCAGCTCCCAGCTCCAATTTTGATTGCCAGTCCGGGCGCAGTGCCGGTGGCGTTGAGAAATACTTCCGCCCCTTCGGGCACCAAGGTCTCAACACTGGTTTGCGCGGGGCGCGGGCGGCCGCGCTGGCTGAAGAAATTTTCGATGTGCGCCCTCACGTCGAGATTTTCTACGAGTTTTTTGCCCAGCAGATTCGCGATCAGTTCCCGCGTGATATCGTCGGAGGTCGGGCCCAGCCCGCCGGTGGTGATGATCAGGTCAGCGCGCCCGAGCGCTTCGCGCACGGCCTGCTGGATGGCGCTGCCGGTGTCGGCGATGGCCACCTGCCGCGTGACCACATGGCCCAGGTCAGCAAGGCGGCGGCAAAGCCATTGCTGATGCGTGTTGAGAACACGCCCGAGCATCAGTTCGCTGCCAGTATTGACAAGTTCGACATTCACTGGCGGCATTGAAACAGGAAAATCAGCCAACGGGAAATTCTTTTCGTGCCCCGGCCAGTTGAATGACTGAATCAGTTCTTTGATGGTGCCGGGTTCCCCGGCTTCGGCTTGGGCTTGCTGATGACGGCGTTGAACGACCCCAGGAGATAGCTTTTCTCGGCGTCGGGAGTGCAGAGATAAATTTTACCCGGCAGCCGGCCCTTGGCGATCCCGCCGAATTCCAGTCGCATGGCATAATTGATGTCGTAGCTGACTTTCTGAGCCACCTCATCGCTTTTCCAGTGCAGCGTCACGCGGGCAGATTTGTTAGTGTCCGCGATCACATGTAAATTTTTGCCCGCAAGCGCCTCGGGGGCCACGCCGGCAAAATTGATCTGCACGCCGAAATCCACCGGCCCCTTGGTGCCTTGTCGCAGCACCAGTGTGCCGTTGCTAAACACTGCCTTTTCCAAAGCAAAATCCTGGGTGTGGATCCGTCCGACTACCGGCGCATCGGGGATGTTTACCGGATCCAGATTTAGCAGCCAGTTGGTATCATGTGCGGGCGGGGCGACGACTGGTTTTGGCTGGGGTGCCAGAGCTGTATTGGTGGCGGCAGGTTTCCTGGCTGGCAGGGCTGGCGGCGTTGCTTTTTTGCTATACCAAAACAGCCCGACGGCACCGGCGCATAATGCCACCGCTAAAACCACGACCAAGGGTAGCGGAAAGTCTTTTGAGGGAGTGGTGATGGCCGAATTATCGGCGACGGGGGCCGTGATTTTCTTCTCGGCGAATTTGCTGCCGGTAAGGACGAACTTGGCATCCGGGCCGGCCAGCGCCTGCGGGGCGACAATTTTTTGAAAGCAGGTGGGACATTCCATGACGCTGCCACTCTGCGACGTATCGCATACCATGTGCTGGCCGCAGACCGGGCAGGCATATTTGAATTCGCTCATGGACTTGTCAGCAACAACATTTCACAGAACGCTGGTTTCGGCAATGCGCTTTTTTTCGGGGGCAAAGCGAAGCCAAATTTAGAAACACTCCTCGGAGCAAGCCTGCGGCCGCATACTTCCGCATTCTTAAATCAGTCAGTCAGGATAAAATGCCTTTGCGTCTTGGCGGTTTTGCGTTAAAAGCTCACGGTGAGCATGACCAAAAAATCTCCCGTCTCCCGCAGCGGCCGTTTCGCCGGCGGCCCCGCCGCCGATGTCGCCCAATTCACTGAATCCATTTCGTTCGACTGGCGGCTGTGGCAACATGACATCCAAGGCTCCATCGCCCATGCGACGATGCTCCAAAAGATTGGCGTCCTGGCTCCCGGCGAATTAAGCGCCATCACCAAAGGCTTGAACCAAATTGGAAAAGAAATTGCCGCCGGGAAATTTTTGTGGAAGGCGGAGCTGGAAGACGTGCACATGAACATCGAGGCGGAGCTGACCAGACGAGTGCCCGCCGGTGCCAAATTGCATACCGCCCGTTCCCGCAACGACCAGGTGGCGCTCGATGTGCGGCTCTGGCTGCGCGATGAAATCAAAATGCTACTGGCGGAGATCGCGGATTTGCAGCGCGCGCTCGTATCGCTTGGCGGGAAAAATGCCGAAGTCATCATTCCCGGCTACACGCATCTGCAACGCGCGCAGCCGGTCTATTTGGCGCATCATCTGCTTGCCTACGTGGAGATGCTCGAACGGGATTGCGAACGCCTCTGGGACTGTCACTCGCGCGTGAATGTCTGCCCGCTCGGCAGCGGTGCCATTGCCGGTTCCACGCTTCCGCTCCAGCGCGAGTTTCTTGCCAAGCTGCTCGGCTTTGTCAATGCCAATGGCGAAGTGCAAATCACCCAAAACTCGATGGACGGCGTGAGCGATCGTGATTTCATGATTGAATTTGCGGCCGCGGGGGCACTGCTGGCGGTGCATATCTCGCGGCTCGCAGAGGATGTGATCCTCTGGGTCAGCGCGGAATTCAATTACTTGAAAATTGCCGACGCCTATACCACCGGTTCGTCGCTCATGCCGCAAAAGAAAAACCCGGACATTGCGGAACTTGCGCGCGGCAAGACCGGCCGCGTCGTCGGCAACCTCATGGCGCTGCTCACCCTGCTCAAGGGCCTGCCCATGACCTACAACCGTGATTTGCAGGAAGACAAGGAACGGCTCTTTGATACGGCCGACACCGTGCGGGCCACGGCGCGGCTGATGGCCGCGATGCTGAATAACACCACGGTGAACAAAACCGCCTGTGCCGCCGCAGCCAGCGATCCAGCCTTGCTGGCGACCGATCTGGCGGACTATCTGGTGCGCAAGGGGAGGCCCTTTCGCTCCGCGCATCACGCAGTAGGCGTGGTCGTGGCGCTGGCGGAGAAAACCGGCAAGGGGCTTAACCAACTGTCATTGGAGGAACTGCAATCCGTGGACCAGGCCTTTGGCCGCGATGCGCTGGGCGTGTTCGATTTGCAAACGGCCATGGCAAAGCGAAACCTGATCGGCGCTCCGGGCACCAAAGAAGTCGCGAAACAATTGGATCGGTGGCGCAAGCAACTTTCGTAAATAATAATTTCCGAGAAATTCCGGGAAAAAGAAGACTCAATCCTGGCGCGGCTGGCTCCCGTGCGCGTTAACTGATGCTGCTAAAAATCAGAGGAGCTAAGCGTTACCCATAGCGCAGTGCTGGCTAGGGGCAAGCGCTTTAATTACCGCGTCCCAAGCGGCTGGCCGGTGATTAACGGCCAAGAAATTTCAAAGTGGCTTCGGTGCGGCTATGGACGTGGAGTTTTTCGTAAATGGAACGGACATAGGTGCGCACGGTCTCAAAGCTGATGGACATCTGGTCCGCAATTTCCTTGTAAGCATGTCCCTTGGCCAGAAGTTCCAGCACCTGCTTTTCACGTTCGGTCAGGGTGCCGACTTCCAGTGCAGGCGCGGAAGTCTCGGGAGCTTTTTTCATGCCTTGAAAAAATTGCACCACCCGCCGTGCGATCTGCCGGGACATGGGCGCGCCGCCGTCGTCAATTTCCCGGATGGCTTCCAGTAATTTATCCTTGGGGGTGCGCTTCAGCAGATAACCAGTGGCTCCGGCCATGAGGGATTTAAACACCTGCTCGCTGTCGTCATAGACGGTCAGCATGAGCACCGGGAGATCCGGGGCCACGCTTTTGAGCCGGCTGACACATTCCGTGCCCAGCATCCCGGGCATATTGATATCCATCAGCACCACATCGGGCCGATTGGCAGGGATGCTTTTCAAGGCAGCCAAGCCGTCGGCATAAGCGCCGGTGCAATGAAAGCCGGGGGCGCTGTCAATCATCCTGGTGAGATTGGCCCGCACCCCGGCGTCATCTTCCACCAAGGCGACCTGGATCGTTTTATTCACTTTACGTTTCATACGTCAGGGGAAAGCCGAATGCCATACCACATTGATGTTAGACCTTAAGAGAATCCGCCGGGTTTGGGCAGCGGAAAAATGAATTTTATTTCTGTGCCATGCTGGGCCGAGCTGAAAAAAACCGTGCGGCCGCCGCATTCTGCGAGGCGCATTTTCATATTGTCCAGACCATTCCGGCCGGCGACCACTTTTTGCGGGTCAAAGCCCCGGCCATTGTCTTTGACGGAAATGCACACTTCATGGCCACGCAGTTCCAGTCGCAGCCAGATTTCCGTGGCGCGGGAATGCTTCAGCGCGTTGTTGAAGGCCTCTTTGATGGCCAGAAAAACATCATGCCGGACATCCGTGCGCAATGGCAGGTGCGGCAGATTGGTCGGCACTTCCTGCCAGCACCGGATGGCGGAGACTTCAAAACATTCGTCCGCAAACCGGCAGACATATTCGACAAATTGCGGCAGATTGTCGTTCTTCGGATTGGTGGCCCAGACGATTTCATCGAGCGACTGGACCGCCACCCGCGCCTGGTGGCCGATGCGTTCAAATTGCTTTTGCGTGGCGAGCGCAGAAAGGGGATCGCTCTGGCCCAGATCGCTGAGCTGCGAAACCTGGGTCAGGATACTGCCGATGTCATCGTGCATATCCTGCGAAATGCGCAACCGTTCCCGTTCGATGGCATGCTGCGTTTCCAGCAGAGCCAGCCGGTGTTTGTAGCGCCGTCGCTCCACCATTCGCGCCGCGCCCCCCAGCACCCCCAGTCCCGCCAGCAGCGCAGCCATCCGGAACATGGCCGTCTCCCACAGGTAAGGTTCCACGCTGATTTTCAGGACCGGCCAATCCTCGCTCCAAACGCCGTCAGCGTTGCACGCGCTGAGGTGGAAGACAAATTCGCCGGCCGGCAGGCCGTGATAAAAAGCCGCCCGCCGCCCGCCCGCCTCCACCCAGGCCTGATCCAGGCCTTCGAGGCGGTAGCGGAAGGAAATTTTTTCCGGGGCGGAAAAGCTGATGCCTGTGTAATGCAGTTCCACATCCCGTCGGCCCGGAGGCAGGTGGACTTGGCCCGCTGCTGCTGGGTTAGTGGCCATGATCTCCACTTGCTGCGGCTGGCCGTTGAGCAGCAATTCCTCCAACAGAACTCGGGGCGCGGGCGCGTTGGTTTCCTGCCGGTGGGGATCCAGCAATACCAATCCGCGCACGGTGGAGAAGCAAATCAATCCGGCGCGCGTTTTCAGCCCAGCCGGGCAAAAGCCGCTGGAGCATTCTTCAATCGGCATGCCATCGCTCACCCCGAAAACCCGCGGATGCACAAACGTCAGCCGGCCTGCGGCCAGTTGGTTGAGGTCGTTTTTTTGCACGCGGAAAATACCGCGATTGGATCCCAGCCATAAATCTCCATGGTCGTCTTCCACGATTTGCGAAATGGTGTGGGCTGTCAGGCCTTGTTCGGCGGTGAATGTGGTCATGCGTCCGTCGCGCCAGCGGCTTAGACCGCTGCCCGCCGTGCCGATCCACAAGGTGTTTTCCGGGTCCAGATACAGCGTGCGGATGGACTGGCTGGTCAGGCCATTGGTTATCGTAAACACGGTGGCATTGCCGGGTTGTATGCGCTTTAATCCCCCGGCCTCAGAACCAACCCAGAGGATTCCGTCGCGCTGCTGCACGAGTGTGTTGATCGGGCCGCGGGCAATCGGCTGTTCAAATTCCGTGAACTGGCCGTTTTGAAAATGTTCCAGGCGGCCTTCGGAAGTGCCGATCCATAGCCCGCCTAGCAAATCCTCCTGCAAGGCGGTGACGGAGGCGGTGCGGAGCCAGGCTTCGCTATTGTAATCAAACAATTTTTCCAATTGGCCTTCCCGCAATCGCGCGAGCGCGCCGCGCCCGCCGTACCACAGGCTGCCATCCCTCGTCAACAGCACCGAGTTGACAAAGGCCATCCACCACCCCGACGTTTCATTGCGGATGCGCGTGAATTGGTTGTCCCGACCTACCTGCAAGCCGCCGCCAATGGTGCCGGCCCAGAGCGTGCCATCCGCCGTCTCGGCCACTGAGCGGGTAAAATCATTCGTCAAGCCCTGCGCCGGACCATAATAGGTTAGTTTGCGATGGTTGATGCGGTTCAATCCGCCGGTGCGCGTGCCGACCCATAAATTGCCCTCGCGGTCCGTGCTCACGGCGCGGATGTCATTGGCAGTGAGCCCATCCACTTTGCGGATGGCGGTGAACCGGCCAGCGGCGAAACGGTAGAGCCCGTCGTCCAGCGTCCCGGCCCAGATCGTGCCGTCCGCATCTTCGGCCAGGCTGGTGACATAGACGAACGGCAGTCCATCCTCCGAAGTGTAAGTGCGCCAGCTGTTCTGCTCGCGACACAGGACCTTTCCATTTCCGACGCTGGCCCATAATTTTCCGGCCCGGTCTTCCAGTAAGCAATATGCCAGAATAATTTCATCCCCTGCGGGGCCGCGGATCTCTGCCAGTTGATTGCCTGTGAATTCCCACAAGCCTTGTCGGGCGGTTGCTATCCACATGGAACCAGACCGCCCATAGAGCAAGGCATTGATGGCGGTGTGGCTGAGCGGGGCCAGGTTGGTGCGGGTCACCATTTGGTTGTCCTGCCATAAACTCAAGCCGGTGCGGGTGCCGATCCAAAGCCGCCCGTCGGCGGATTCCGCCAGCGAACTCACATTGTCCCCGGCAAGCCAGGATGCC
>CAISVF010000516.1 GCA_903888765.1 uncultured Verrucomicrobia subdivision 3 bacterium
ATAACGCAATAAATAACGCATTTCGAAGAAACAAAGAGGGGCGGAACGGGGAACACCCTTAATGACTCAGAAAATCGCGGCAGAGAGGCGAAACCCGGCGGGAGGCTTAAAGCATTGACAGAAAAGAAGTAGCGATGGGCAGCGAGGATTTTTGGATATCAGTATCGGAACCGCCGGGCCGGGACCACGACCGGCCGGGGGACCGCAACCGAAACCACCCGCCGCAACTGACGCCCCTTTATTTTTCTAATTCTGCACTGGCTGATTCCGCACTTGCGTCGCGCACCCGGCACTGCGAAAGTTCGCCGGTCAGTTGCACCGGAAAACCTCCAGATTTGAATGAGCATTCGCATAAATAAGCGCTTGGGCCACGGCATCCTGCTGTGCGCGATCATCCAATGCATCACCCGGGTTCAAGGGGCAACCGAGTCAGACATGGTGGCGTGCGTCAAATCAGGAAACTTCCTGATTCCGCCGAACGCGGCCGGACATCTGAACTACGCTCCCGATCGCGAGGTGGTCATTCAGCATCTTACCTTGGATGTGACCCCGGACTTTTCCCGGAGGACCGTGGCCGGCCAGGCAACGCTGCAATTTACACCCATTGTTCAGCCAGTCCGGGAACTTAAGTTAGATGCAGTGGATTTGGCCATTGAGTCAGTTACCGCAACGGAAGAAATCCAAGCTTACCAAGTGACAGCGGATCACTTGATCATCACGTTCGCAAAACCCATCGCCGCCGAACATTCGGCCAAGGTGACCATAACTTATCACGCGGAACCGACTATGGGGTTGTATTTCCGGACGCCGAAAATGGGCTACAAGGAAGGCGATGCCCATTGCTTTTCGCAGGGCGAAGAAATCGAAGCCCGGCATTGGTATCCGTGCTTCGATTCACCAAATGAAAAGTTCACTTCGGAAGTCATCTGCCATGTGCCCGATGGCATGACCGCCATTTCTAATGGCCGGCTGCTATCCGGGGAAAAAAATCCGGAAACCGGCTTGGTTGCCTTTCACTGGTCGCAAGAACAGCCTCATGCTAATTACCTCATTACGCTGGTGGCGGGCTATTTCAAAAAGCTGGAAGCCCGGCACAAAGACGTGCCGCTGGCATTTCTAACGCCACCCTCGGAATTTCAGGAAGCGACCAATTCATTCAGGGAAACCCGGGAAATCATGGACTTTTTCGAACAAGAAATCGGCGTGCCTTTTCCTTGGGCCAAGTATTACCAGATCTGTGTGAATGATTTTGTTGCCGGCGGGATGGAGAATACGAGCGCAACCACGCTGACGGACGCCACGCTATTCACGGATGCCACGGAGAACATTCAGAGCAGCCAGGGCTTGGTGGCCCATGAAATGGCGCATCAATGGTTTGGCGATTTGGTGACGTGCAAGGACTGGAGCCATATTTGGTTGAACGAAGGATTTGCCACATACTATCAAGTGCTCTTCGATGGGCATAAAAATGGACCTGCGGCGATGCTTTACGACCTGTATGGCAACGCGCGGCACGTTACCGGCATGCCGAATGACACAAACTCGATAGTCCGGCGCAATTTTAATTCTCCGTCCGAAATGTTTGGCTATCTGGCATACCCCAAGGGTGGCTGGGTTCTCCACATGCTGCGATCGCAACTTGGCGAAGGAATTTACCGCCGGTGCATCCAGACCTATTTGGAGCGCCACCGTTACGGAAATGTCACCTCGGATGATTTACGATCTGTCATTGAAGAAATATCGGGGCGATCTTACGACCAGTTTTTTGATCAATGGCTGTATCACGCGCATTATCCGGAACTCGAGGTGGATTACGCCTGGAATGAAGTCACCAAACTGGCCAGGATTTCCATCCGCCAGACACAGCAACTCAACGATCGGGTTTTGCCATTTCATTTTCCATTGACGTTTCGTTTCAAGGGTAAATTTGGCACCTCAGATCAGGCCATCGAAGTGAAGGAGCTGGCCGAAGATTTCTATTTTCCGCTGGGCGCAAAACCAGAATTGGTGCGCATGGATCCCGGATACACCTTGCTGGCAAAAACGACCTTCAACCTGCCGACTGCCATGTTATTCGCCCAACTGGCAGACCAGACCGACATGATTGGACGGCTGCTTGCGATCGAACAGTTGGCAAAGCATCCAGATCAGGAGACGGTGGAAAAATTAAAGCAAACTCTCCTCCACGATTCCTTTTATGGCGTACGGATTGAGGCGGCGAAAGCGCTCGGTTCAATTCACACCGAGGAAGCATTTACGGCGTTGCTGGATTCCAGCAAGCAATCCGATGCCCGCGTCCGACAAGTCGTAGTTTCGGAAGTTGGTCATTTTTTTCGCCCGGAAGCAGGGGAATTCCTGCATGAGGTTTTGGCCAGCGATAAAAATCCGGCCATTCAAGCCGAAGCCATCCGGCATCTCGCTGCTTACGGGCAAGAGCACGACCTTTTGATCAAATACCTTGATTCAAAATCGTATCGCGAAGAATTGGTTGCCGCAGCCATCAATGCAATTATGGGTCAGGACGATCCCGTTTATATCAACCCTTTGCTGCAAATATTGAAACAGCGGCAAAGCGAGTTGCCCACCCGGGTTTTCGCCTCGGGACTGGGCACCCTGGCTTATCTAGCACGCAACGAAGATAAAAAAGACACCGTGCGGGCATTCCTGGCTGGACATGTCAATGATTTGTGCAAATTGGTCCAGCGGAGCGCCATCACGGCGCTGGGGACGCTGGCTGATCCCAAAGCGATCCCCATGTTAGATACCTTCACCACGGCAGCAAAAGAAAGCCCGGAACAAACGGCCGCCGGGCAGGCGATAGCCATATTACGCGCCAGCCGCAAGCCGGTGGACGACTTCAAAAATTTACGTTCCGAGGTAATGGATTTGCAAAAAGCCAATCACAACTTGCGCAAGGATCTGGATGACTTACAAAAACAGATGGAAGCGCGAAAACTGAATTCACCAGCGCAAGGGAAAAATCGAAAGCCCTAATAAAAGCACCACCCCACGGATGATAGTTTGCGCGAGAAAAATTGGTAGCAGTCAGCCACTCGCGGCATAGAATCGTGAGAATAGCGAAACCGCGGGACAACTCATCGTCTTCAGTAAATGTGCGCGAGCGCCAGCGAGCGTTCACGCCTGATTTTTCGGTTTCCAAATCCGCCCAAACCTAACGCGAGAGTGAAAGCGGCGGCCAAGACTCCAGGAAAATCATGAGTCAAGCGTCAGTCAAGTTATCAGACAAGTGGCGTGCGGTGAATGGGGCCCTTAAGCGCCGCATATTGTGCGGCGAATAAGCTTGCTGGATGCGGTGAATCCGGGGCATATTCACCGCAAGCCTTGCGGCGAATCTATGTATATCCATGAACGCAAAGAGTGGCCGGAATTCCGCTGGAATCAGGCCGCCCTAGCCAAGCGCTTGGCGGAAGTGCGCCATGCGCAAGGCCGCCTGCTGGGCCGGATGGAAGCCTTGGGCTTCCCTTTGCGGGAAGAAGCGACTTTGCAAACCCTCACCCAGGATGTGCTCAAGACCAGCGAGATCGAGGGTGAAAAGCTGGACGCCGGACAAGTGCGCTCATCGCTGGCCCGGCGCATGGGGTTGGACATCGGGGCACTGCCGCCGATTGACCGCAACGTGGAGGGCATAGTCGAGGTCATGCTGGACGCCACGCGCCAGCATGATGAGCCTTTGACAACGGAACGATTGTTCGGCTGGCACGCCGCGCTGTTTCCCACCGGCCGCACCGGGATGCGACGCATCACGGTGGGCGGCTGGCGCACCGGAAAAAGCGGGCCAATGCAAGTTGTGTCCGGCCCAATCGGACGCGAGATGGTCCATTACGAAGCGCCCGAAGCTGACCGGCTGAAAAAAGAAATGGCCCGCTTCCTAAAATGGTGCAACGCCTCGCTAGCCGTGGATCCGGTGATCCAATCGGCGCTGGCGCATTTCTGGTTTGTGACCATCCATCCGTTTGAAGATGGCAACGGCCGGATTGCGCGCGCGATTGCCGACCTGATGCTGGCCCGGGCAGAAAAAACGGCGCAGCGATTTTACAGCATGTCGGCGCAAATCCAACGTGAGCGCAAAGCGTATTACGACGTGCTGGAACGCTGCCAAAAAGGGACGCTGGATATCACTGATTGGATCGAGTGGTTCTTGAGCTGTTTGCAGCACGCCATCGCCGCCTCGGACCAAACCCTGGAAGTGGTGCTGGTGAAGGCCGGCTTCTGGAAAGCCCATTCGGACCAGTCACTCAATGAGCGTCAGAGAAAAGTCATCAACCGACTGCTTGATGGATTCGAGGGCAAACTGACCAGTTCAAAATGGGCGAAGCTGACAAAGTGCTCGCAAGACACCGCGCTGCGCGACATCAGCGATCTGATGAGCCGGAAGATATTACTGAAAGACCAAGCTGGTGGTCGCAGCACTGGCTACACCCTGCGTCTGCCGCAGTAACTTCCAAACCGAGGGGCGCAACGATGAGGTTGGCTGCGCCACCATTAACGCCTGCTGGCGCGCCAGAATCATCCGCCAAACTGAATCATTGCATCGCGCGAAAAACTCTCAATCAGCCGCGACGCACTATGCGTGCGCGCTGGAGCGAAATGGCCGCCGTGAGAAACCATTCGCAAACCGGTGAAGGCGGCCCGATGGCCGTGGTAGAGTAGGATGAGACGCGAGCCAAGACCGAGCTTGGCGCGGCTCAGAAGGACACGGCGCGCGAATTGAGCGCGAAGCTGGCGAGTCTCAAGGGCATCGTGTGGGTCGGCGTCGCCGTGTTCCTGTTCGGGCTGGCAACGATGTTTTATCCGCCGCTGAAGCTCATCATCGGCAGCATCACCACGAGCGCGGCGATCACGGTCGGCGGACTGGCTCTCATCGTGTTGCCGACCGTCATTGTCGGGAATGAAATTCTTATCATGGGCGGTGTCGCGGCGGCCGTGGGCTTGTGGTTCTTGGCTCACCGGCATGGGCAGCTGCGAGGATTGGTGGACGCCAACAAGACTAGAATGGATGATCGGCTGGAAACACCAGTTAAGGAGGAAGGCAAAGTATGAATCGCAACTTCACAAACCAGCACCGGGGACCGTCTACCGGCATATTTCGACGCTGATGACGCACTCGGGTAACGGAATAGCGAACAGCGC
>CAISVF010000517.1 GCA_903888765.1 uncultured Verrucomicrobia subdivision 3 bacterium
TGCTGCGCCAGCCACCAACCCGGCGGAAGCGGTCGCCGCCCTGGCTGGATTTCTGGAAAAGATTGATCGTGATCGCGACTTGCTCGCTGCCATGTCGGCCGCCGCACGCGCGCATGTGCAGCAGCATTACACCATGCGCCTGGTCAACGAACGGATGCGTACGCTGTATGCGGAGGCAGTGGCTCAACATTCCAGTTCAGGAAGACCAGCTTAATAAACCTGCTTATCATTCGCCACCGCACGGAGTATCACCGGTTTTGGCGCACCAAAGAAAAAACGCGGCGGGGATTGCTCCCAGCCGCGTTCTGATTTCCCGGTTCCTCTTTTTTAAAGGATGGCTTAGTAGCCGCCCATGCCGCCCATATCGCCCATGCCGCCACCGTGTCCGCCACCACCGGGTGCCGGTTTTTCTTTCTCCGGGAGGTCGGTGATTAGGCATTCCGTGGTCAGCAACAGACCGGCGATGGACGCCGCATTCTGCAGCGCGCTGCGGGTGACCTTCTTCGGGTCCACCACGCCGGCTTTGACAAGGTCTTCGTAGTTGCCGGTCGCAACGTTGTAGCCTTCGTTGCCCTTGGACTTTTTGACTTTGTCCACGATGACGCTGCCTTCTTCGCCGGCGTTTGCGGCGAGCGAGCGAAGCGGGGCTTCGACCGCGCGCTTGACAATGCCGATGCCGATGGCTTCATCTTCATTAGCGCCCTTGACGGCTTCAATCGCGCTGATGCAGCGGATAAGTGCCACACCGCCACCGGCCACGATGCCTTCTTCGACAGCGGCGCGGGTTGCGTGAAGCGCGTCTTCCACGCGCATTTTCTTTTCCTTCATTTCGCTCTCGGTTGCGGCACCGACATTGATGACGGCCACACCGCCGGCGAGCTTCGCCAGACGTTCCTGCAATTTTTCGCGATCGTAATCGCTGGTGGTTTCGTCAATCTGGCGGCGGATCTGGTTCACGCGGCCCTGGATTTCGCTGTTCTTGCCCGCGCCTTCCACGATGGTCGTGTTTTCTTTATCCACGATCACCGTCTTGGCCCGGCCGAGGTCAGCGAGTTCCACTGTCTCCAACTTGATGCCGAGATCTTCGGTGATGAACTTGCCGCCGGTGAGCACGGCGATGTCTTCCAGCATGGCTTTGCGGCGATCGCCGAAGCCCGGGGACTTCACGGCGCAGACGTTAAGCGTGCCGCGGAGCTTGTTGACGACGAGGGTCGCCAAGGCTTCGCCTTCGACTTCTTCGGCGATGATCAGGAACGGCTTGCCAGTGCGCGCGGCTTTTTCCAGCAGCGGGAGCAAGTCTTTCAAATTGCTGATCTTCTTCTCGAAAATGAGAATGTAGGGATCTTCGAGCTTGGCTTCCATCGTCTCAGCACTCGTGACGAAGTACGGCGAGAGATAACCCTTGTCAAATTGCATGCCTTCGACCACTTCAAGGGTGGTTTCGATGGACTTGGCTTCTTCGACCGTGATGGTGCCGTCTTTGCCCACTTTGTCCATGGCTTCGGCAATCTTGTCGGCAATTTCGAAATCCCAGTTCGCAGAAACCGCCGCGACCTGCTTGATTTCTTCCTTGTCCTTGACCTTCTTGGAGATCTTGCCGAGTTGTTCCACGGCGGCTTCCACGCCCTTGTTAATGCCGCGCTGGATACCGATCGGATTCGCGCCAGCGGTGACGAACTTCAAGCCTTCGCGATAAATCGCCTCAGCCAGAACGGTCGCCGTCGTGGTGCCGTCGCCAGCGATGTCGCTGGTTTTGCTCGCGACTTCGCGAACCATTTGGGCACCCATGTTTTCATAGGGGCATTCCAGTTCGATTTCCTTCGCAACCGTGACACCGTCCTTGGTCACCGTCGGGGAACCGAATTTTTTGTCAATAACGACGTTGCGGCCTTTCGGTCCGAGCGTCGCGACGACCGCCTTGGTGAGCTTGGAAACGCCGCGCAGGATGGCCTGACGGGCCGCTTCATCAAACAGTAATTGTTTAGCTGCCATAATTTAGTTGATAGTTAATTTGTTGATTTTGTTGCGAGTGATAATTATTCGAGAATCGCGACGAGGTCGTCCGAACCGAAAATCTTGTATTCCTTGCCGTCCACTTTGATTTCCGTGCCGCCGTATTTGGAGACGAGCACGCGGTCACCGACTTTAACTTCAAAGGCAACTTTCTTGCCATTGTCGTCGGTTTTGCCGGTGCCGAGCACGCGGACAATGCCTTCTTGCGGTTTCTCTTTGGCGGTATCGGGGATGATGATCCCGCCTTTTTTAACTTCTTTCTCTTCGACGGCTTCCACGAGGATGCGGTCGCCGAGCGGTTTGATGTTCAGTGCCATATTACTTTTTTGTTTGGTTGTTGTTTTGTTTAACTACGAATTAACTCCCGGTCCGCACTCGCGGCGGGAAAATTTTACTTCTTTTCGTCCACGACTTCGGCGTCAATCACACCGTCATCCTTTTTCTTATCGTCGGACTTGGGCGCTTCGCCTTGCGGCTGGCCGCCGGCTTGCGATTTTTCGGCCTGGGCCTTCGCCGCTGCCGCTTTGTAAAGTTCCGCGCCAATGGTCTGGGCGGCTTCGTTCAGCTTCTCTCCCGCAGCCTTGATGGCGGCGGTATCGCTGCCCTTGAGCGCATCCTTGGCTGCGGCAATCGCGGTTTCGAGCTTGGTCTTGTCGTCTGCCGAAATCTTGTCGGTGTTGTCCTTGACCAGTTTTTCGGTGCGATAGACGGCATTGTCCACTTCGTTGCGCGTCTCGATCTCTTCCTTTTTGGCCTTGTCCTCGTCGGCGTGCAACTCGGCGTCCTTGCGCATCTTCTCCACCTCGTCTTTCGAAAGACCGCTGCTGGCTGTGATGGTGATTTTCTGTTCCTTGCCGGTGCCGAGGTCCTTCGCGCCGACGTGCAAAATGCCGTTGGCATCAATGTCGAAGGTCACTTCGATCTGCGGCACGCCGCGCGGCGCGGCCGGGATGTCGGATAAATTGAATTTGCCGATAGTCTTGTTGTCCCGCGCAAACTGGCGTTCGCCCTGGAGCACATGAATTTCCACTCCGGGCTGGTTGTCGCTGGCCGTGGAGAAAATTTCCGATTTGCGCGAGGGTATCGTGGTGTTGCGTTCAATCAATTTCGTGAACACGCCGCCGAGAGTCTCGATCCCGAGCGACAACGGCGTCACGTCCAGCAACAGCACATCTTTTACTTCCCCCTTGAGCACACCGCCCTGAATGCCGGCACCAATGGCAACCACTTCGTCCGGGTTCACACCCTGATGGGGCGCTTTGTTGATGAGCTTGTGCGCCGTTTCCACCACCCGCGGCATGCGGGTCATGCCGCCGACCAGCACCAGTTCGTCAATTTTTGCGGCTTCAATACCCGCATCCTTCAAACAGGCTTGCACGGGTTTGATGGTGCGCTCAAACAGATTGTCCGTAAGCTGCTCCATCTTGGCCCGGGTCAGATTTTTCTGAATGTGCTTCGGACCGCTGGCATCCGCCGTGATGAACGGCAGATTGATATCGTAGGTGGTTGAACTGGACAGCGCGATCTTGGCTTTCTCAGCCTCTTCCTTGATGCGCTGAAGCGCGTCGGGCTGCTTGCGGAGATCCATGCCGGATTCTTTTTTGAATTCGTCCAGAATCCAGTCCATCAACGTATTGTCCCAGTCGTCACCGCCCAGGTGTGTGTCGCCGTTGGTGGCCTTGACTTCAAACACGCCGTCGCCGATTTCGAGAACGGAAATGTCAAATGTGCCACCGCCCAAATCATAAACGGCAATTTTCTCGTCCTTTTTCTTGTCGAGACCATAAGCCAGCGATGCGGCCGTGGGTTCGTTGATAATGCGGAGCACTTCCAATCCGGCGATGCGACCGGCGTCTTTCGTCGCCTGGCGTTGGGAGTCGTTAAAATAGGCCGGCACGGTGATGACGGCTTGCGTAATCTTCTCGCCCAGACGGGTTTCGGCGTCAGCTTTGAGCTTGGCCAGAATCATCGCAGAAACCTCCTGCGGGGAGAATTGCTTCGGCTTGCCTTCAATTTCCACTTCCACGGCACAATCACCGTTGCTCGCCTTAACCACCTTATAAGGCATCCGCTTGATTTCTTCGCCCACCTCGTCGAACTTGCGTCCCATGAAGCGTTTAATGGAATAAATCGTGTTTCGCGAATTGGTGACGGCCTGGCGTTTCGCCGCATCTCCGACCACGCGCTCACCGGTTTTGGTAAATGCCACCACCGATGGTGTGGTCCGTTTCCCCTCGGAATTTTCGAGCACCAGCGGTTCGCCTGCGTCCATGACCGCCATACAAGAATTCGTCGTACCTAAATCAATGCCTAAAACTTTAGCCATAAAATCTCTTTCTAAAATTGGTTTTGTTTAAACTGCTAAACTTCTTACTGCATTTAAGATGCCAAATGTGAAAATGCCCCCAAAATTGCCATTAACATTGAAAACAAAGGAGATTGCCAACAATTGAAGCTTGGCTACGCCGGTCCCTACTGTGTCATGAGTGGCACAATGGCACAGTTGAGTTGCCTGTGGCGCACCTTGCATGGCGCACCTTGGTTTTCAGAGGGAAAGATCTTCCCGGCTAAAACTATTAAAGCGGGGACGCGGGAAAGTGGTCCCCGCCCGATTTATTTGCTCCCGGGCTTCACCGCCGGAATTTTTGCCAGATCTGCGGGCAGGTGATCGGGATCAAACGTCTCGACCTGTAGCGCCAGCAAACTCATGGTCGGTATGCCGAAATGAATGGCCCCGTTGGAGCGATCCACCACCATGCCAATGCCCACGACTTTGCCGCCATGGGAACGCACAATTTCCAATGTCTCCTGCACGCGACCTCCCTTGGTCACCACATCTTCAACCACCAGAATTTTTTCATCGACTCCAATTTTGAAGCCACGGCGGAGCACCAGTTTCCCTTCCTCTTTTTCCACGAAAATAAAGCGCACGCCCAATTGCCGGGCGACCTCCTGGCCAATCACCAACCCGCCCATGGCCGGGGCCACCACAGTAACGGCACCCAATGGTTTCAGCTTGGCCGCCAGGACGGCCCCCAGTTTTTCCACGGTGGACATTTGTTGCAAGGCCAGGGCGCATTGAAAGAACTGCCGGCTATGCCAGCCGCTGCGTAAAATAAAATGCCCTTCGAGCAACGCACCGCAATCGCGAAATACCTGGAGAATTTGGGCTTCTGTCATGCGGGTAGTCTTAAAGGTTCGCCCAGCATTTTCAAGCCAGATGTCGCGAGGTTTTCAAAGCACATTCCCGGCGAATCCAAGGAGAACGCCCGGCAAAATTCTGGAACAACCCTCCCGACTCGTGTTGCAGCATTCCTGAGCACGATCAAAGCCGGGCTGGCAAACCAAGCAATCATTGCCGGAGAATCCCCTTACGCCAGCAAAAATTTATTTGTTTTGGGCCAAAAGTAATGCGTGCCAGTTTGCCGATTTCATGGTTTTATTTCCAGCTGATGAATATCGAGAATCCTGAAATCAGCCTCGTCATTCCCTGTTACAATGAGGAAGGCAACCTGCGCGAGCTCATCAAGGCCATCCGCAGCGCAGTCGAACCGTTGAAACTTCCTTACGAAGTGGTCATAACGGACGATTGCAGCAAGGACAATTCCTGGTCCATCCTGAAGGAGCTCGCCGCCAGCGACCCGCGCATTCGCGTGCAAAAATTCGCCTTCAACTGCGGCGAGAGCGCGGCGAGCTTTGCCGGCCTCAAGGCGGCGCGCGGCAAATATCTTTTCACCCTCGATGCGGATTTGCAGAACGACCCCAAGGACCTGCCAAAATTCCTGGAAGCGCTCAAGCATTTCGATTGCGTGTGCGGCACGCGCGTGAAAGTGCGCGGCGAGGGCGACCATTTCATCCGGGTCGCTTCCTCCCGCATCGCCAATGCCGTGCGTAATAAATTATCCGGCGAAAAAATTTCCGATGCGGGCTGCACCTACCGCGCTTTCAAGCGGGAGTGCATTGACAACTTGAAATTCTTCAAAGGCATGCACCGCTTCCTGCCGACACTCTTCAAGATCGAGGGCCACACCGTCACCGAGATCGAGGTGGGCAACAACCCACGATTCGCCGGCCAGAGCAATTACGGCGTTTGGAACCGGCTGTTTGCCTCTTTTTATGATCTGCTCGCCGTACGCTGGATGAAAAAGCGGATGTTTCAATACAAGGTCGCCGAACGAATCAATTAGCCATTGGTCGTCACGGAGGCGTAGAATCTCACCGAAATTGGGGCAGTCCCATAAGTTGCCATAGTTACTCTACTGATCTGATTATCCCGGGTTAGTCACTCCGGAGCCGCCCCAACACGAGAATACCATTTATAAGGTATTCACCACGCCGATAGATGGCGGTTTTTGTCACATTTTGTCATAAAATGTCATATTTTGTCATGACGAATTTTTGTGCGCCAGATTATAAACACCTTTTTCTAGTTATTCCAACCCTTCTGTCAAAGACTGCCGCCAAGAAGTAAGGCGCGACAAAAGTTTACTGATTTTTACCGATTTTTACCGCTACCGCAAAACTGTATCGCCTCCATTCACTTAATCTATCAATGCTTATGCTCGGATTTGGCCCTTGGGCGATGACCAAACGTGACCAAAGATGACCGAAAATAAAAATTTTCGGGCTTTCGCTTTCCGAAACCACCATGAGGTGGCTTCACGTTGTCAAAGAACGGGGTTGAACAGATTCTGAAGGCCACTTTGCCAACATGTTCTAGTTCAAATTCTAGCATCAGGAAGATAACACAAAACCGTTGGGCTGAACAGATTTTTTCGGCCGATTTTCTAAACGCTAAAAGTGTATGGCTACGTCCACTTCGCCTCGACTCAAGCCAAAATCCCTCGCCGCCGCAGCCCGCGCAATTTTCAGTCAGGAGCTAAGGATATGCCACGCGAAAAAATTGGACGGATCGGGTCGCCTGGTTGGTGTAGGAAATGGACTCCGTGGGCGAGGTCGCCACGCCCAACTCTGTCCACGTAACCAGGTTAGAACTCGTCTGAACGCGATAGGTCACATTGCTGTTGCCCTGCCAGGAAACCACACCGCCCAGGTGCGTCGTCAACAGGGGGGAACGGACCAGCGCCAGCCGGCGCACGTTCACCGAAGCACTCGCCGAGGTCGTGTCGTCGCCAAAGAACATAAAATTGGGCGTGCGATACGGGTTGACGGGGCCGCTGAAGGACGTGTAATCCCGCACCGGGCCGGAGAGAACCGGAGTTCCGTTGGCGCGGAGAACGTAATTGGTCGCTCCCAAGGTCAAAGCATATTCCACGAAACTGCCGGTGGTGGTGAAGGCCACGTCTTCCGCGTGAGTAAACAAACCGGGCGGACCGCTTTGGGCAAAAATGGTGTTCGTCCAAAACGCCAGTTCGATACCATTGGTATCCGGGCCGAGTACAATCACGGAGAAACCGGCGCGATTACCATTGTTATGGGCTTCGGCATTGAGCTGGGCGGTGAACAGCAACGTAAAGCCCCGACTACGATCCAGCGGCGGAGCGGCAATGCGGCTCCAGCCGGCAGAAGTTAAAGTGGAAACGGAAGTATCAAGCAGGACCGAATTGCCGGCCATGGTCTTCAGAGTCCCGAAGTCGATCACGCCATAACTCCAACCCTGCGCTTCCGGCAGGGTGCCGAGGCTGGCGTCATAAAGCGTTTGTGCCGAGCCAGAAATCAAAGAGCCGAGCAAAGAAAGGGCTGAAACCTTAGCGGTGAATCCACGCCAGAACCAGTTTATTCGTTGTATCAACATTCCGGTCAGTTTGCCGGCCGCAAAAAGCGAAAGCGATGCGAAAATCCAGAGACACGGGAATAATCCTAGAAACCGCAATTGATTTGAACCGCGAACCATCGCGAACCACGCGAAAGGGAAGGCTCAGAGGGGTGTCCGCCGTACCCAAAATGCTTCCCTCAGTGAGTGAACGGTTCCCGTTCGCAAAGCGGCGGCACTATTCCGTATTTGGCTTATTTCGCAGTTTCAACTGCGGAATTTTGGATAACATTGACGGAGGTTAGCGCTTGCCTTTACTTCTGCATTAACTCAATTTTTGACCATTCGAGTCAAAGCAACCAGCTCTCAATTCGTAAAAACTTCGCATGAATCTTACAGAAAAAATGACCGAGGAAATCAACGTCTTTTTGAAGGCAGTTGGGGAAGCGGAGCTGCCGGTCTTTCAGGAAAAGTCGGAGTGGAATCTGTTGAGAAAGGTTAAGGCGGCCTACACCGTTCGATTGCTGGAGAAAATGCCGCAATACAAGACCTTCCCAGCCGAAAAAATACCAGACATGTTTCTCCAAGCCCTGGGAAACCGAGAGGCAGAATTAGCGGCGGCAAAAGGAAATGGTTGAGAACCTGATCCGAGCAGCAAAA
>CAISVF010000518.1 GCA_903888765.1 uncultured Verrucomicrobia subdivision 3 bacterium
AAAAGCAAGGTGCTTTTCCATCAGATTTTCATCCCCGCGACTCCGATTCATCCGAAGCAGTAAAGTGCCCGCAAAAATCAGTTTTAATTCCCAGCTTACTGTGGTTATCTGTGGTAGCCATGATTCATGCCACGGCCATCATCCATTCGCAAGCCAAGCTTGGCGCAAACGTTCGCGTGGGCCCCTATGCAGTGATTGATGCGACGGTGGAGGTGGGGGCAGACTGCGTGATCGGTCCGCACGTTTACCTGACCGGGGTGACCCAAATCGGCAGCGGCAACCAGTTTCATGCCGGCTGCGTCATTGGCGATGCGCCGCAGGACCTGAAATACCAAGGGGCTCCCACCCGCGTGGTCATTGGCGACCAGAATGTTTTTCGCGAACATGTCACCGTTCACCGCTCCGCAAAAACCACCTCAGCCACCGTCATTGGCTCGCATAATTTTTTCATGGCTTCCGCTCACATCGCCCACGATTGCCGCGTTGGCAACCAGGTGATCATGGCCAATGGGTCGATGCTGGGCGGTGATGCGGTGGTGGAGGACCGGGCGTTTATCTCCGGCAGTTGTCTGGTGCATCAATTTTGCCGCGTGGGCACGCTCTCCATCATGCAAGGCGGGGCGGCCGTCAGCCAGGATCTGCCGCCGTTCACCATCGCGCTGCGGGTCAACGAAATGTGCGGCCTGAACACCATCGGCCTGCGGCGAGCGGGTTTCCCGGCAGCGGAACGATTGGAATTGAAGCAACTTTACCACGCGCTCTTTCGCAGCGGTAAAAGCCTGCGCGTCGCCGTGGAGGAAGCCCGGCAAATATTTTCGAGCCCCGGCGCGCAGCGGATGCTCGAATTCATCGCCACGACCAAGCGCGGCGTCTGCTCGGACGCCGGTAAAGCCCACAATCAACCGGAAGAAAAATAATATGAACTATCGCATCATCGGCACCGACGGTAAAACCTACGGCCCCATCAGTGCGGAGAAAATCCGCGAATGGATTACCCAGGGACGGGTGGACCAGCGCACGGCGGTCCTGGCTGAAGGAGCGACGGACTGGACTTTCATCGGCCTGCTTCCGGAATTCACTGCAAATTTCCCCGGCACGCCGCCGGTGATCACGCCTCCCAAACCGGGCACACCCGTGCCGCTGAAAACCAACAGTTTTGCCACCGCCGGCCTGATTTTCGGCGTGCTGTCTTGCGTTATTTGCTGCTGCGGGTATCCGTTTGCGCTGCTGGGCGTGATTTTTTCACTGGTCGCACTGACACAAATCGGCTCGTCAGCCGAGCCGCAGGAGGGCCGCTGGCAGGCCATTGCTGGACTGACCCTGTCGCTGGCCAGCTTGCTGATCAGCCTGGGCTTAGGCCTGTTCCGGTTTGCACTGTTACCACCACATCTCATCTCACACCTTGGCCGGTTTTGAATGAACTCCGCACCGCCCAAAATTCATAGTGCCAAGACGCGTTATTTAGTGGCTATGCTGGTTTTAGCCGGAGCGGCAGGTGCGGCCGTGGTTTATTGTTTCAACCCCTCAACCTGCGGGTTTTATCCGGTCTGTCAGTTTCATCGCCTCACCGGCTTGAATTGTCCCGGCTGCGGCATGACCCGAGCCCTCCATGCCCTGCTGCACGGTAATTTTTCGGCGGCATGGCGGGACAATGCCTTGCTCCTTGGTGGTGCCGGGGTCTTGGCGGTGCGCGGCGTCTGGTATGGCTGGCAAAAAGTCCCCGCCCGGGCGGGAGCCAAATTTTTTCCGAAAATTTTTCTTTGGTTACTGCTGGCTATTGTGTTGACATTCACCGTGCTTCGCAACTTGCCGGCGGGAGCCTTCCTCTCACCGTAAAGCATATCCGGTCGTGGGGCAGAGACCGCAGGGTAGATAAGGGTTCCCGACGCAAGAGGCGGATTGAATTCGCACACTAATCACATTAAGGCGCTGCCCCCCGCCACCAGAAGGCAGGTCGGCCCCGGCTTTGGCAGCGGAGCCATGTTGCCAAACACCAGATTATGCATCGCCGAGTGCGGAACCAGAATGTCCACACTTATCAACCACGAGGCAAAGGCGGAGCTGAGCAAGCAACTTTGAAATGTCGTCGCGCCACCACTTGGCGTGCTAAAGAGGTTGGTAACGCTGAACCCGTTGCTCAGAACCCAGAAAACTGACGAACAAAATGAGTGCTGGTGACAGAGACGGCGAAACTGCGTCCGCCATTGCTACCGAAGAGAGTCCAAATGAGAAGTTTCTTATTTCCCTTAACGACTGGAGGATTTTGGTGGGTTTCCATGGAAGTGATTAATGAAAACAATCGGTGCCATGCTCGACGGAGCAGGCTGCTATAGCCATCCTGTTCAGTTCGCTAACTGCGTCATGATCAGCGGCGGTCTGGCCCTGATTATTCTGCCTTCCATAGTGGTCGGCAACGAAATACTGATTTTGGGCTGCGTGCTGGGGTTGGTAGCGGTGTGGTTCTTCGCCTGCCGTCACGGTAATTTACGAGGACTGGTGGCCAGTCTGCCGCTTTTGGTTCCGAGCGGCACCGAAACGGCGTCACCCACGGCAGCGGCAGCGCCCCCGGGCGCGGGCTGTAATCGGCCGGTTTGATCTTCGCAAACAACCCCAACACCGCGCCCGGTTAAACGCGCCCCGTCCGCGTGCGGGTGCGGTGTTGTCCGGCGCGGTTACCTCGGAAAGTGACGCTTGCTCGCGGCGGCCTGCGAGATACACTGCTGGAAGTTAGGCCACACTACGCGTATGGGCATTTTGATCGGCATACTTTTCTTTGTCTTGAGTGGCTGGGCGCTGGTTGCGTTGTTTCGGCGGCTGCGTTGCCAGCACGTCAGCACATGTTTGTGGTTTGCATTCGCAGCTTTGATTGTTTGCGGCATCACACTTGGCTTTTGGTGCGGCTTCTATTTCGAGTATCCAGTTGACACACATTTTCGCGTTTGGAGTTTTCCGATTCCTATCGGCTTTTTCCACTTGGAGGACGGTCGATGGATTGGTTTTCCTAGACCAGTGTTTCAAATGTGGTTGACAGCGTTTGCCGACATTATCACCATCACAGCACTTGTCGCGTCACCGCTTTGGCTGGTATTGCGGCGATATCACAAAAATGACCGTGTGGCCTAAAGACCGAAAGATTGAAATGCCCGGAGCCTCATTTCAATCCTTGAAACAGTCGCCAGAGCCGCCGTTGGCGCTGGCCGATCCGCGACTTACGCCGTGAGTCGGCGGTGGCAACTTAGGCGAATTTGCAAACAAACCATTTGTGACTATCAATCAACATAATAAAGACGGTTTGACTTTGATTGAGTTACTGGTCGTCATCGCCATTATCGGGGTTCTCGCGGCTCTTTTACTTCCTGCGATCACTGGTGCAAAAGCTAGAGCGCAACAAATACAATGCGCCAGTAATTTGCACCAACTGGGCTTGGCCTTGCAAGAATACGCCTCAGAGAGGATTCTGCTGAAAAACCCTCTAGCTATTTTTTGGGCCGTTTTTTGAGTGTAGGCGGTGCCAGACGAAAGAGCCGGAGGTCCGAACGATCCAGCAATTGCCAGCGGACTGGTTCGCCGGCTTGCAA
>CAISVF010000519.1 GCA_903888765.1 uncultured Verrucomicrobia subdivision 3 bacterium
GAAGCTTGGATCTATGTCGCGATGATCCGTATTCAACTCCGCCGATTGGCCTGATCCTTTAACCATGTTGATTTTTAAAACAGACTCTTAACCGTTGAAGCCGCTGTAGACACCGACTTTTCAGGGTAGCGATGCTAATTCCATTTCAGCTCGTCCAGATGCCGGGCAAAAAAGGCTAGGTCGGTCTCTTCCGTGAACGGCGCATCGGGGATGGCGTCTGGCAGTGGGGCTCGGGTCTGGGACCCGGGCTTTGGCGTCCGGGTTCTGGTGTTGTTCGGGCACGGTGGATTTGATTTTCTTGGATTTCATGTCTCCAGCATATGCCGTGGGGTATGATAACTGTGGACAGGGGGCGAAAATAGTTTCGAATTAAGAAGGCAGAATTGAGAATGGAGAGAAACTGAATTCGGGAAGCGAGAATATGCAGGAATTGAGGTGTATCGATCACGCTTCGGGTAACGTTTTCCATTACCGGATGGTGAACAGGCGAACGCCATGGTTTTTGTTGCGAGCCACAATGTGCCCTTTGCTGGCGACGAAGGACTGCCAGCGTTCGCCCGCTTTGAGACGAAACTGCCCCTCCAGCCAGGCATCCTTCAACCTAACTTCCCCGGAGATTTTCAAAAAAGCCAGCAAAACCGGTGGT
This sequence comes from uncultured Verrucomicrobia subdivision 3 bacterium, assembly GCA_903888765.1. Lineage (GTDB taxonomy): Bacteria > Verrucomicrobiota > Verrucomicrobiia > Limisphaerales > UBA11358 > UBA11358. Next base: position 647 of record CAISVF010000519.1, read on the forward strand.
TTCCAGTTTTTGTCTGGCTACAAAGCCCAGCCGGCACGGTAGCGAAAAGTTTGATCAGCCCCAGCGTTTCAAGCAACTCATTGAGTTCCTTGGGTATCTCTGTCATTAGGCTCCGCGCCGGCTTGCCCCCGACTTGCAGTTGGCCGACGGCGACAGCTATTACCTCCACCAAGCCCCAATCCTAAGACCACACCCATCGTTCCTCCATTGTCCCGTCTTTTGATCCATTCCAACTTTGACCGCACACAAAATTCCATTTTTGAAAACTACACGACATCGCCGGTAAAAACATGTGACAGGCGGCAGATGGCTAATTATCGTAGGGCCTGTGCTCACGCATATATTTAGCCAACTTGCCTTGGGGGCTGGCTTTACGACTTTAACCATGATCGCGACCGCCCAAATTTCAGCGACGTCAACTGGACGTGGGGATATTCTCGTTTCCAACCTCGATTTGTCCGTGGACCCGGGACAGGATTTTTTTGCGTACGCCAATGGGAGCTGGCTTGCGCGGCATCCGATTCCGGTGGAGGAATCCGGCTGGGGAATCGGCGATCTGGTGGAAGAGGAACTCTATTTGAAGCGGCGGAAGATTAACGAAGCGGCGGCGGCGGGGCAGGCACCGGCGGGGAGCGAGCAACAAAAAATCGGGAACTTTTGGAGCGTGGCCATGGATGAGTCCCGGGCAGATGCCCTGGGCCTGGCGCCGCTGCGGCAAGAAGTGGGAATGATTGATGGCATCCAAACGCTGGCCGACGTGATCCGGGTGAGCTTTGCGCTGAGACCGGTGGGCGTGGACACCTTCTTTGATGTCCTGGTGGGGCAGGATGAACGGCAGAGTGATGTGATGGCTGTGCACATCGAACAGGGCGGCTTGGGCTTGCCGGAGAGGGATTTTTATTTCAACCCGGAAAAGGGGACGGCAGCGGTGCGGCAGGAATATGTGGCGCATCTGGGCCGGATGTTGCAACTGATGGGGCGCCCGGCTGCGGAGTCGCGCCTAGCCGCCGAGCGCGTCATGAAATTTGAAACTGCGCTGGCCAAGGCTTCCCGAAAATTGGAGGACCTCCGTGATCCGGAGAAGAATTATCACAAAATGTCGCCGGGCAACCTTACGCGCAAGCACACGCCGGCGATTATCTGGACCAACCAGCTGGCGACGCTGTCGCTCCATCCAGACAGGCTTATCGTTGGCCAGCCGGAATATTTTACGGCGCTGAATCGGTGGTTGACGAAGACCCCGCTGCCGGTCCTGCAGGATTACCTGCGCCTGCACCTGGTTTCGGCCTATGCGGAGTACCTGGGCAAAGCGTGGGATGCGGAGGATTTTTCCTTTGGCGGAAAGATCTTGAGCGGGCAGCAACAGGAGCGCCCCCGCTGGAAGCGGGTGCTGGATTCCCAGGAACATGCCATGGGGATGGTGCTGGGGAAACTGTTTGTGCGGGATTATTTTCCGGCCCAGACCAAGCGACGTTACACGGCCCTGGTGGACGGGATTCTGACCGCCTACCGTGAACGGCTTGACCGATTGGACTGGATGAGCGAACCGACCAAGGACAAAGCCCGGGAGAAACTCGCGAAACTCCAGGCGAAGATTGGGTATCCCGACCATTGGAAGGATTATTCGCAGCTGGTGGTGAGCAGGAATTCCTATGCCGAGAACATGATGCATGCGGCGCGCTGGCATTTTCAGGACATGATTTCCAAGTACGGCAAACCGGTGGACCGCACGGAGTGGGATATGACGCCGCAGACGTACAATGCTTACTATCATGACGCGAACAATGAGATTGTGTTACCGGCGGCCATTTTCACGATACCCGGGATGCGGGACGAGGATTTGGACGATGCGCTCGTGTTTGGCTATGCCGCCGCCTCCACGATCGGCCATGAGATCACTCACGGATTTGACGATGAAGGCCGGCGGTTTGATGCGGCGGGTAACCTGAAGAACTGGTGGACAGCGAAAGATGCGGCGCGGTTCCAGAAGCGCGCGGCCATTCTGGCTGAGCAATTCAATGCCTACGAGCCATTGCCTGGATTACATATCAACGGGCAGGCGAGCCTGGGCGAAAATTTGGCGGATTACGGTGGGATTCTGCTGGGACTGGATGCTTTCAAAAAGACGGCGCAGTACCGGGATGGAGTGAAGGTGGCCGGGCTGACGCCATTGCAGCGGTATTTTCTGGGCTATGCCCTGAGTTGGTCTCGGCATGATCGGGAGGAGCATCTTCGGAAGGCGCTGCTGAGCGATGTCCATGCGCCGCCCCGATGGCGAGTGAACGGTCCGCTGGCGAATGTACCGGAGTTTTATGAAGCCTTCGGAGTTAAGCCAGGCCAGCCGATGTGGCGTTCGCCGCAGATGCGCGTGAAAGTCTGGTGAAGAGTTTCAGCCAAGGCGCGCTGGATTGGGTTTCTGGTTCCCGACCTGCAATCATCGCACGTGGGACGAGCGATATTGCGTCGGGCTGGATTGGCAGAGGCGGGTAAAAACCCGGCTGAAATACGCCGGATCCGGTACGCCCACGGCATTGGCAATTTCCTTTACCGAGGACTGACTGGTAAGCAGCAAGTATTGCGCGCGTTCGATCCGTCTCCGCATAAGATAGTCCAAGGGCCGCACGCCGATAACCCGCTTGAATTGATCTGAAAAGTAGGTTGGGTTCAATTCCACCACTCTGGCAAGGTCGTTCAGCAGAATCCGCTGATCCATGTGGGTGTGGATGAATTCCTGCACGGCGAGGAACTGCCGGGTGACGCGGGCATGAACTCCTTCATGCGGGCGGGCGGATCTCAGGAACTGCGTCAGGAGCAGTGTCAAAGTGCCCTTTGCCTCAAAATTGTCCAGGGCGCGAGCGGGTGATTCAGCCTGCTCGGTCAGTGCGGGAAAGCGCTTGTATTCCTCGCGTCCGGGATCAAAACAAGGGAGTTTGCGGTCGGGATAGATGGCTTCCAGCCTTTGGAACAAGGCCAGAGTGTCCGGCGCGGCGATGACTTGATGTTCGCTGTCGAGGAGGGAAAAAAGGTCGATTCCCGTGGGGAGCCGCGCAGCAAAATGCAGGTGATAATGATTGAAGTGGCGGGCACAGGAGCAATCATGCACGGTAAAGGCGGGGACCAAATGCAAATGGCCGGGACGGAGGGAGAATTCACGTTCGTGATGCCGTACCACCGCGCGCCCATCCAGGATGAGCCAGAGGCGGGAGAAAGGGCTGATCACCTGTTGAAAATTCCACCAACGCCCGGCTTCGGTGCGCTGGACGGCCAACACCTTCAGATCAAGGGAATTCAGGAGTTCGTGGTTGAGCGTGGAAATCATGCGATGCCCTTTGGCGGACAGCAGAGGACTACTCCAGGTCGCGTTGAGACCAAAGATAGCGCGCCAGGATGACCCGGAGCGCGGCGGCGAGTGGTATAGCCAGCACCCCGCCGAGAATACCCCCAAGCAAGGTCGTGCCCGTCATTACCGCGACAATGATGGCCAGTGGATGGAGCCCCACCCGATCCCCCATGATTTTCGGGGAAATGGCGAGGCCTTCGACGGTTTGTACCAAGGCAAATACGGCTAGCACGAGAGCGGGATGCTGCCAGTCGCCATATTGCACAAAAGAAAGCGTCAGTGCGGTCAGGCAAATCATCATTGATCCAATAAACGGAATCATCGTGAGCAGCACCGCCGCGAAACCCAGGAGAAAAGCGTAATTTACACCGACGATCAGAAAGCCAATGGTATAAAGAATGGCATCACATATCGCCACCAGCACCTGTCCTCGAAAGAAGGCAACCAGATATTGATTGATGGCCTCGAGGACGAATGCCGCTTCGTTCCTGACGGTCGTGTTTTGGCAGGGCAAATATTCCTTCCAATGCCTTTCGATGCGGCGCTGCTCCAGCAAAAAATAAAATGCATAA
>CAISVF010000520.1 GCA_903888765.1 uncultured Verrucomicrobia subdivision 3 bacterium
AACGCCGGGTCAACGCTGACAACCAAATCGACTTTCTCGGCCAAAGCTGGCCGATCGCGCCCACCAAAAAATCCTCGATCACCCTTATCCATCACCCCCGCCGCCAGTTCTGGGCCGTCTCAGAACCACCAAAACCACCGCGCAACACCGGGCCCGAAATCCTCGGAAAATACTCGCTCTGAATCTGTCCCCTTTTGAACTCGCGCAAAAATCCCCTTTTGAACTCCCGCCGACACTTGCCTGCTTTGTGCTTGCCGACGCACCCATCCACTGGTTTCATTCTTACCTTAATTTATTGCAAGCAATCACCTTCCGGTTGGAGTTGGTGCCGGGGCGCATCAGGTATTCCAGGAGGCTTGCTTGCAAACATATGAAAATCACCAAGCCAAATTTTGTAACCCAGCATAACGCCCGCTTCACCGTTTGCCTGCTGGCGGTTTTATTAAGCATTCTTTTCTGGCGGAGTTTTTTGCCTGATTTTGTGCATTTTTCCAATGACGGCCCGTTGGGTATTCAAATGAACCAATGTTTTCAGCCACCAGCAGGTTTTACCGGTGTTTGGAGTGATACCGGGTTTGTTGGCGGCAATGGTGGTGTCCTGCCCGTGGATATAAACATTCTACTTCGCTGGCTGCTAGGGCCAGTCGGTTATGCGAAATTTCTGGCTCCGGTTGCCTTGTTTTTGCTTGGATTGGGAGCCTGGACATTTTTCCAGCAACTGAAACTAACGCCCTTGGCGGCCTTGCTGGGTGCGTTGGCTGCAATGCTCAATTCATCATTTGTTTCTGGTGCCTGCTGGGGGGTGGCCGGGCAGGAAATTGCCTTTGCCTTGGATTTTTTCGCGCTGGCATTGATCGTAGGCAATACGGCAGAAACTCCGGCGCTGATCCAATGGGCTAGACTGGGTTTGGCTGGTTTATGCGTGGGCGTCAATGTCATGGAGTCGTCGGATATTGGAGCCCTGTTCAGCCTGCTTATTGCCGTGTTTGTCTTTGTTAAATGCCTGACCGGCACCAACGAAGCGATTTTTAAGAAAATTGGCCGGGGTATTGGCCAGGTGGCAGTGGTGGCTTTGTTTGCCGGCTTTATAGCCTTACAAACCGTGCTTTCGCTAGTTACCACCCAAATTCAGGGCGTAGCCGGAACCACGCAGGATACAGAAACCAAGTCGCAGCATTGGGATTTTGCCACCCAATGGAGCCTGCCAAAAATTGAAACTTTCGGCCTGATAGTTCCCGGGCTGTTTGGTTATAAAATGGATACCCCCAAAGATATGGCACCTGCGCTGCAGGATGCTTATCGCAATGGTGTCTATTGGGGAGGCGTCGGCCGTGATCCGTCGCTGGACCGGTTTATGGACGCCGGTGGCCAAGGAACGCCACCGTCCGGGTTCATGCGTTTTACCGGCGGCGGCAATTACTGCGGCATCCTCGTGATTCTGATCGCGGGCTGGGTGGTGGCGCAATCGCTTCAGCGTAAAAACCTCGTAATTTTACCAGCACAAAAACCGTTAATCTGGTTTTGGGCATTCGTTGTGCTTATTTCCCTGCCCATTGCCTGGGGACGCTTTGCGCCTGGTTCCCATTCCAGCGATGGCTTTCTATTTTATGCCCTGCTTTACAAGCTGCCTTATTTTTCCACTATTCGAAACCCCACAAAGTTTCTCTTTTTTCTTTCTTGGGCGCTGGTGATTCTGTTCGGCTATGGGGTGCATGCTATGAACCGCCGCTATCTTGATCCCATGGCTCCTCCCGGAAGCAGTTTAGGGAGCCAAATATCCATGTGGTGGGCCAAAGCCGGTGATTTTGACCGAAAATGGACTTACACCACGGCGGGAATATTTATCGCTGCAGGGCTGGCTTGGTTCATTCTTGCGGCGCAAAAAACGGATTTGATTCAATATTTGCAAAAAGTTGGGTTTCCCGATGCCGACCCGACTCATGAAAATTCTGCTGCCAGCATTGCCGCCTTCAGCCTTGGCCAATTGGGATATTTTTTGTTTTTTCTGGGCGGTGCGGTTGGGTTGATTTTGGCGTTGCTCTCTGGTTATTTTACCGGAACACGCGCCAGAACCGGGGCCCTGTTGCTCGGCGCTTTTTTAATTTTAGATCTTGGCCGCGCGAATCTTCCGTGGGTGATCCATTGGGATTACAAACAAAAATATGAAGTTGGTTCGCTGAATCCGGTGGTCGATTTTCTGGCCAAAAGGCCCTATGAAAACCGGGTTGCTTATGGCGTCCCCTGGCCTTTGTCTACGCCGTCGCAATTCGAATGGTTTGATCAGTTGTACAAGATTGAATGGATGCAACATCAATTTCCTTATTACAATATACAAAGCTTGGACATCATTCAAATGCCGCGCACCCCGGAAGACATGAAAGCTTTTGAGCAAGTGATGCAAATCCGACTCCGGCCCACGGCTGCGGGCGGCTACGAAATTGATCCTGCCACCTTTCCGCTTGCCGCCCGTCGCTGGCAACTCACCAACACCCGCTATTTGCTTGGGCCAGCCGGATTTCTCGAATTGATGAACCAGCAGATGGATCCGGTGCAACATCGTTTTCGTATTGTGCAAAAATTTGAGCTGACCCCCAAACCGGGAATTACCCGTCCGACCCGCCTGGAGGAACTGACGGCTACGCCAAACGAAAATGGCAGCTACGCTCTCTTTGATTTTACCGGAGTCTTGCCACGTGCCAGGCTTTACGCCAACTGGCAGGTCAACACTAACGATCCGGCCAACTTAAAAACGCTTGCTGACCTTAATTTTGACCTGGACAAAACCGTTTTAATTTCCACTCCACAAGTAAACCTGCCCGCTATCGCCACCAACGACGCTGTTGGCACGGTTGAATTTAAGAGCTATTCCGGCAAGGATATTGTGCTCGCGGCTAACGCCAAAGCACCCTCGCTGCTGCTGCTCAATGACAAGTATGATGCGAATTGGACCGTGGCTGTGGACGGTCAGCCCGCGAATTTATTGCGTTGCAATTTCTTGATGCGCGGCGTTTATCTGCCGGCCGCAGGCAAACATACGGTTGAATTCCATTTCCGCATGCCCAACAAGCCGCTTTATGTCACTCTCTCTGCCTTGGGGGTCGGATTGGTTTTAGGCGGCGTGCTGTTATGGGGCAGTCGTCGCCAGCATACGGCCCGGATTTGAAATGCTGGCTATGCTGCAATTCGCAAACCGATTCTCTTTGCCTGTTATCACGTCAGCCGCCGACAGTCTGATCATTCCGCTCCATAGCATTTTGGATCGGCTGGATTTATCCAAATTATTCCCTGCCGAACAACCGCTTGAGGTCGAACTAGGCTGCGGTGATGCCTCTTTTTTAGTAGCATACGCAGGTTGTCATCCCCGGAGAAATTTTATTGGTGTGGAGCGATTGCTAGGCCGGCTGCAAAAGCTGGATCGTAAAGGCCGTCGCGTTGGCCTTGCGAATACTCGCGGTGTTCGCATCGAATCATCCTATTTTTTGCAATATCTTTTGCCACCTCATTCTGTCACCGCGTTGCATATTTACTTTCCGGATCCGTGGCCCAAATTAAAGCACCACCGTCACCGGCTTATTAACGAAAGTTTCCCTTCGCTAGCTCGTTTAGCGCTCCTCCCCGGTGGAATAGTCTATCTGCGGACAGACGATCTGGATTATTTCACCCAAATGAACGACGCCTTCAGTGCGGCAGCATTTTTTGAAAGAATCGAAACCCCGGCCCGGTTGGCTGAAATCAGCACCGACTTTGAGCGGGATTTTAATTCCCAAGGTATACCAACTTTGCGCGCCGCATATGCCTTAATCGATTAGCTTTTTATCCAGGGAATTATCCTCTGGCTGAATGAAGGGCTGCTGAAGTTGGACCGTCACGACGGCAGGTTTATATGGTTAGTCTGCGGGCGTGAACCGCGACATTTGACCGGTGATTATTAGGAAAAACTCCGATCCAATTCTGACATTTGGCGGGGGTTTTAGCTCTGTTTTGCCTATGAAAAATACATTCATTCGATTAAGGTGCGGGTTGCTTTTGATTTGCCTCCTTAGCGTGGTCCGGGGTGCCACAGCAAAATTGTTTTCCGGTGCCACACCGCTGGATTGGTCCGTGCGCATGGCTGATTCCGAAATGGCCCGGCGTGGCGACTCTTTGGCTTGGATGCCGCAAGGTAAGGCAAAATGGGATTATACGGCCGGGTTGTTCAGCCTCGCATTGCTGAAATTAAATACGATCATGCCCGCGCCTCGGTATATCGAGTTCGTTAATAAATCGATCGGATCGTTTGTCGGGCAGCATGGGGAAATTGCCACTTTCAAGCCGGAAGAATATCAATTGGATTCATTAAATTCCGGGCGAACGCTGTTGGAATTGTGGCATGCCACCACCAATCATGAGGAACGTTATTTATTGGGTTGTTCGAAGCTTGTACTCCAGTTTGCGGATCAGCCGCGCACTTTTGATGGCGGTTTCTGGCACAAGCAACGTTATACTAATCAAATGTGGCTGGATGGGATTTATATGGCGGAGCCATTTTATGTTGCGATGGCCCCGCATTTGAAAAACCCGGAGCAGGCTTATGCCGAAGCCGCCAGGCAAATTGGCTTGATCTGCCGTCACACCTACGATGCCAGTACGGGGTTGTTTTTTCATGCTTGGGATGCGAGTAAAACCCAGCCGTGGGCGAACCCGGTGACCGGCTGTTCTTCCAATTTCTGGGGACGTGCTATTGGCTGGTATGCTATGGCGATCGTTGATGTGTTGGATTACTTTCCGGCCGGTCATCCCGATCGACCGCAGATCATCGCCACCCTGCAGCGGTTGGCTGATGGCGTGGTGCGCTGGCAGGATACTCCGTCGGGAGTTTGGTGGCAGGTGATGGATCAGGGCGACCGAAAAGGCAACTACCTGGAAGCGACCGCTTCAGCCATGTTTGTCTATGCGCTGGCCAAAGGGGTCAATCATGGCTATTTATCTCGCGATTATGAGCCCGCGATTGAGCAGGGCTATGCGGGAATCATAAAAAACTTTTTGCAACCGGCTGGCGAAAAGGGGTGGTCGCTTACCCACTGCTGTCAGGTGGCTGGCTTGGGCGGTGCGCCCAATAGCGGACGGTTTCGGGACGGTAGTTTTGATTACTATATTGGTGAGCCGGTGGTGTACAATGACTTGAAAGGTGTCGGGCCATTCATTCTCGCAGGGTTGGAAGTGCAGGCGTTGAACCGGTCAAAAACACCGTAACCGTTTTTTTTCGACATCTAAAAGCCCATCTGCTATTCGATTCGTCACCACATGAAAACATTATTGATTTCTTCCATCGGGATTTTTGCGGCAGCTTTGCTTGCCCATAGCACCTCATTGCACGCCCAACCAGCCGATGCCAAAATCGGATTCATCGGCCAGCCGTTGCCCGTATCGTCGGGTTCTCAAGAAATCACGCCCAAGCCCGTGTTGGAAATCATGCAGCGCGTTGCGGACTGGCAGTTGGCGAATCCATCCAAACACAAGCCGACCGATTGGACGCAGGGCGCGGGTGATGCGGGCATGATGGCGCTGGCTGGCATTTCCAGCAACGCGAAATACCGCAATGCCATGCTGGCGATGGGGGCGACGAATGAATGGAAGCCCGGCCCGCGCAAATTTCACGCCGATGACCACGCCGTCGGTCAGACCTATGCCGAACTCTATTTTCTGTATCGCGAGCCCAGGATGATTGCGCCGCTGCGCGAACGGTTTGATGACATCCTGGCAAATCCGCCCACGGCTCCGAGTCTTGATTTCAGTCAGCCCAAGGCTAAAGCTCAGGAATATTGGGCCTGGTGCGACGCGCTTTTCATGGGGCCGCCTGCGTGGGTGCGGCTCTACGCCTCGACTGGCGACGAGCAATATTTGAATTACGTAATCAAGGAATGGTGGCACACGACGGATTATCTGTATGACAAGGAACAGCATCTTTATTTCCGCGACAGCACCTACTTCAAGAAGACCGAGGCCAATGGCAAAAAAGTATTTTGGGGGCGCGGTAACGGCTGGGTGATGGGCGGTCTCGTACGCACGCTGCAATACCTGCCGACCAATCATCCCGATCGTGTGCGTTTCGAGCAATTGTTTAAGGACAAGTCGGCCAAGATCCTCACCTGTCAGCAACCGGATGGACTCTGGAGAGCGAGTTTGCTTGACCCGGAAAGTTATCCGCTCAAGGAAACTAGCGGCTCCGGCTTCTACACCTACGCTTTGGCTTGGGGAGTGAATCAAGGACTGCTTGACCGCACGACGTTCGAACCCGCCGTGCGCAAGGCGTGGGCGGCGCTGGTCGGCTGCGTGGACACGGACGGCAAGCTGACGCACGTGCAGCCCATCGGCGCGGACCCGAAGAAGTTTGCCGAAGACTCCACAGAGGTTTACGGCGTTGGTGCTTTTCTGCTCGCAGGCAGCGAGGTTTATCGGATGACGGCGTTTGCAGGGCTGCCAACCAATTGGCCCGTTACCATTAAAGTAACCAACCCGTCAGACTTCTGGCGCGAAGACGAGACGGTTGAGGTAAGTCTGGATTCGCTTTTGCTGGTGACGAAGCAGCGGATTAATGTTGGATCTGCCGTGGTGGTGGACGGTTCAAGCTCCCGCATTATGGATTCACAGACCATTTCGCCTGATTCCTCGGGCATATTGCTATTTCAAACGGATTTGGCACCGCACGAAACGAAAACGATGTATCTTTTGGACGGAGCCTCCTTTAATGCGGTACGTCCGCCGCCCATTGTGAAAACCATGGCCCGCTATGTGCCGGAACGCTTTGACGATTTTGCCTGGGAAAGCGACCGCATTGCGCATCGCATTTACGGCCAGGCGCTCATCAAGGCCGAGGGCACGGTTAGCAGTGGCGCGGACGTGTGGATCAAAAAAGATCGCGGCCTCGTCGTGGACATCATGTATGCCACCAAGCATTATCACGAGGACAATGGATCGTTCATGGATGATTACCGCGTCGGCAAAAGCCGTGGCTGCGGCGGTCTTGGCATCTGGGATGGCCAAAAACTCGCTGTATCGAGCAATTGGCGTAATTGGAAGCTCATCGCCACTGGCCCGATCCGCTCGGAGTTTGAGCTGACCTACGACGCGTGGGACGCCGGCAACGGCCGGAAAGTTGCCGAGACGAAGCGTTTCAGCATTGACGCCGGTTCGTGGATGACCAGGGTGCAATGCACATTGACCAGCGACGACAAAACCACGCTGCCGATTGGCGTGGGCCTCGCCGAGCGAGCATGCCCGACCAACCGGGAGGAATTCGTCGCTCACGATCAAGCTGCGGGCTGGATGACTTACTGGCAGCCGGAAGATCAGCCGAAAGGGACCACGGCGGTGGCGATTCTTCTGCCTAAAGGATCTGTGAAGGAATTCACCAATGACAACCCCGCCATGCCCGAAAACGCGAAACATGCCAATGTGCCTCAGCCGACCCATGAGGGTTATCCGGCCATTCGTAACCTGCTTGCCATCACGCAAGCGGAAGTAAATAAGCCGTTCGCTTATTACTTTGGCGCGTCTTGGGATCGTAGTGGTGATTTCACCAATCACGAACAGTGGGAAGCCTATGTTAAGCGGTTCGCCGAGCGCCGGGATCAACCGCTGCAGGTGCAGGTGCAGGTGGGGAACTGAATTTCGTCGGTGCGCCGGGCATCCTCGCGAGCTGATTTGCCAAACTGGCCAGCTGTTGAAGGGAAGCTCCCTTCAATGGCCGCCATTAAAATTTTATTCCCGCTATGATCTTCATCGCCTCGGCTGTAAGCGTGGTGATTTTGGTCCAGTTCTTTTCTGCGACCAACTTGCGCTCGGCCATCCAGGACCCGCCTACGGCGGCGACTTGCGGGATCGCTAGGTAATTCGGCAAGGTTGCGGCGGTGATGCCGCCCGTGGGAATAAACTTGGCGCCCGTGTGACCGAATGGTCCGGCGAGAGCCTTGAGTGCGTTCACGCCGCCGAAAGTTTCCGCCGGGAAAAATTTCAGATGGTTCCAGCCGAACTCCAGCGCGAGCATGATTTCGCTCGGGGTGACGACACCGGGAAAAAGTGGAAAGTTGTTTTCGCGCGCGGCTCGTGAAACGGCTTCGCTCAGGCCGGGCGAAACCCCGAATTGCGCACCGGCATCCACGGCCGCTTTAACCGTGTCTGCCTTGAGCAGTGTTCCAGCTCCCACCAAGGCGGTGGGTATGGCTTGGCGGATGCGGGCAATGGATTCGGCGGCACCAGCGGTGCGGAAAGTGACTTCAATGCAGTTCAAGCCGCCGGTCATCAAGGCTTCGGCCAGCGGTACGGCGTCGTCCGCATTATCAATGACCGCGACACACACCAGCCGTTGCTGGAGAAAAGAGGCAACATTCATAAATTCAAGGTGCTTGATGATACACGATTACGCTGGGGAATGAACCCCAAATTATTTGGCGATTTTTATTTTTAATTTTTCCGGTTTAATTTTTAATTTGGCATGAACATTTTTGTAGAACACATAGCGATTCCTGCCGCTAATCCCGCCAACCTGAAAAGCTGGTATGAGAACGTGCTCGGGGCAAAACCCGTCTGGACCAACGGACAGAATCCCCTGACGTGTCTGATTGCGCTTGGTTCGGTCTGGTTTGAGTTATATCAGTCAGAAGCGGCTTTGGCCGAGCGTGGCAATAACAAGCTGGCCGGCTTTCGGCATCTGGCGCTGCGTGTGCCTTGCCTGGAGGAGGCTAAGGCGGAGTTGGAAAAACGCGGGGTAAATTTTACCGAGGAAATTCGTCCGGCAGCAGGAGGTGGTAAAGTATTATTTTTTGCAGATGCTGAAGGTAACCTGCTACACCTCGTGGAACGCCCGCAAGATTTGTCATTGGGTAAGTGACGAGGACATCGGGCTAGCTTGCAAGGCGCGTTTCATGGTGTTGCAGATTTAATCATTGGGTTTATACTTAGAGACATAATAAAATACGGATTATCAACAGCAGATAGCAGGCAACTCAGCGTTTGGTTCGGATCATCGGGTAAGTTGAGTTACGACCACTTCGATCACGATTGTCAACTTAGAGAAGCACACATTGTGGAGGTGGTTTCTGCGAGCTATTTTCCACACGCGCTTAATCGGATTGAGTGCCGGACTGTAGGAACAGCAGAAAAACCGACTTGTCTGCTCCGTGCGCCAGTCAACATGAAGTTTGGCATGATGATATATGGCGTCGTTGGTAATCACAGTGATTTGCCGCCCCCCCCGACAAGTCTGGCAATCTCCAATTGGCGCATAAATTTCCAAAAGGAATGAACATCTGAATCAGGAAATCTAAATTCCATTTCCACGGCACGTTGGTTGATTAATGGCTTATTGACAAAAACTATCAGCTTGAATAACCTGATGAATCATGAAAAAGATTAAGTGGTTACTCGGCAGCATTTGCGTTTTGACTGTCGTGTCAAACACTCTGGCGCAATCATTCCTAACGAATGGACTGATGGCTTATTATCCATTCAATGGAAATGCTAATGATGCAAGTGGGAATGGGTTTTCAGGAACCCTGAACGGAGCCACGCTCGCCACCGACCGGTTCGGAAATACTAATTCTGCTTATTATTTTAGCGGTTCACACAACTGGATTGACCTGCCATTCGGGGTTGGTAATTATACTTCAATAACCTACTCGGCTTGGGTTTTATTTACGAACTATAGTCAATATGCGGCTATTTTGGGTTCCAGGTCAGCGAGTGGCAATTTCAAAGGACTTGCAACAACCACTACTGGATTATTATTAGATTGTTCGCCGGAAATACCCGATCTTACTAATGTTGCCAACCAAGCGTTAGTTTCGGATGGGCGTTGGCACCAAATATGCGGGATATGCGATGGCGCAAGTATGCAAATATATTTTGACGGAATCAGGAAATACTACAAAGCTGAACCAACTTATACATTCCAAATCGGAGAAAACTTCAAAATAGGCTGGGATTCTACCGATTTTGGTCGTTTCTTTACAGGGCTAATTGATGATGTTCGCTTCTACAACCGAGCCCTCAGTAGCAACGAGGTGTCACAGCTTTACGCATTTGAATCTCAACCAGCACTAAGACTAACCCAGGATCTCACCAATTTCTATGCTTTAAACGGTCAAAACACCACCATTGGCGTCGGAGT
>CAISVF010000521.1 GCA_903888765.1 uncultured Verrucomicrobia subdivision 3 bacterium
CCATCCACCGTGGTAAAGCTCACCTGGAGCGGCACCGTGTTGCTATCCACCACCACCGGTTCCACGCGCGGATTGGAGCAAACCACGGTGATCAGCGCCGAACCGGCACTGCGGAGCACCCGGATGGAGGCGTTGGTAAAGCTAATGCCGGCCTCGGCATCCTGTTCCACAATCGTGGTGCTGGCCGGGGTGATCACCTGGGCATTCACCGCGCTGGACAGGGCCACATTAAACATCAAATCGCCGGTGACATTCGTGTTATGAATGAGCGGGACGGTCAGAGATTTGACGATTTCTCCGGGAGCGAAGCTGAGCGTGCCCACGGTATTGGAATAGTTGACCCCGGCCACGGCCGTGCCATCCACGGTCGCAAAGTGCACGCTGGAGGTGATATTGGTGTTATTGAAGCGCTGCACCAGCACATTCACCAGACCGGCATCCTCTGGAGCGGTATTGGTGGCCTGAACAAAGTTAATGGCGGCGTTGGTGTTATAAATCGTCAGCGCGGCATTGGTGGGCGTAATGAGACTCGCCCCCGGATCCGACGGATTGGAGAGATAGACCGACAAACTCACCGGAGCGAGCGCGACCGGGTTGTTGATCAACGGAATGTTGAAGGTCTTGATGGCATCGCCGGCACCGAAATCAACCCGGCCGGACGCCACTTGATAGTTCACGCCCAGCAGAGCGGTGCCCGGCACAGCGGTCCAATACACGGAAACCGGGCCCGTGAACCCGTTGGTACGAACCACCGTCAGCACGGCATTCACATCACTGGAATTGGCGGTGAAATTAGTGGTAGAAAAGCTGAACTGGCCGGCGGCCTGGACCGTATCAATGATGGTCAAGGTGGCATTGGTCGGGGCGTAGAGGAACGAACCCACCGCGTTGGTCAGGGAGAGGAACACCGTGCGATTCCCTTCCGGCAGGAGGTTATTGATGATGGGAACCTGAATGTATTTATTTGTCTCACCGGGATTAAACGTGAGCACACCGTTGGTGGGATAATAATCCGTACCGGCCAAGGCGGTCCCATTGGTGGTCGTGTAATAGCTGACCGAGCTGGAGCCCGTGGAGGTGCCCAAGCGCAGGACATTAACCAGGCCGAACCCTGTAAGAATATTCTTGGGCACCGAGCTGTTGGCGGATTCAAAGGCCACCGCATTATCCACATTCACAATCGTGAGCACGGCGGTCTGCTGATCGCCCAAGCCGGCCGGAGCCGTGGCGTTGGTTACGAGCAGATTGACGGTCAAGTTGGCGGTGATATTGGAATCATCCATCACCGGCACGAGCACGTATTTCAATACTTCACCCGCCGGGAAGGCAACCTGCATGGTGGTATTGCTGTAATTGATGCCGGGCTGAGCGGTACCGCCCGTGACCGTGGCAAAATTGACGGAGACGGAGCCGGAACCGTCCGTATTGGTGCCGCTGGTGCCGCCGGTGCGGCGGATGCCAATCAGCGCCAGATTGGCGTTTTCATTCACCTGATACGTGGCCGAAGTGAACTGGAAGGCACCGGAACCCGTGACCGAGCCGCCGTAAATTCTGGCCACATGGCCGGCCGGCAAATCGTCATATTGCGTAAAGCTGCCGCCAATGACGATCATCTGATCGGCCGGCTGCAAGGCCACGGCGTTCACTGCGCTGTTGGCCCCATCGCCAAAGTTAATCGTGGGATCCACCGCACCACTCGGCAAGAGCCGGGTAATCCGATTACGGGTAACGCCATTGGCCTCGGTGAACTGACCGGTATACACAATGCGGTTATCCGCCTGCACCACCAGGGAATTTACCGAGCGGTTGGCGCCATCCCCGCCGGCGGCAATGAAGGCGCTGTCCAGCGAGCCGTTGCTGTTCAAGCGAACCAGATGATTCACGGAAACTCCGTTAATGCTGGTGAAATCGCCACCCACCAGCACCCCGCCATCGCTCTGAATGGCGATGGTGCGGATGATGTCATTGGCACCGCTGCCAAACCGGGCGGTAAAGGAAGTGTCCAGCGAACCATCCGCATTCAACCGGGCCAGGTGTCCCACCACCACATTATTCAAGTTGGTAAAGGCACCCCCAACGATCACCTTACCCGCGAGCAGGGAATTCGTGGGATAAACCGCCACGGCATAGACGACCGCATCCGGTCCCACGCCAGGGTTAAAGTTCTGATCCACCGTGCCGTCATCGTTCAAGCGCGCAATGAAGGGATTACCGATGCCATTCATGCTGCCGAAAGCGCCGCCCGCATAAATCTTCCGCGCACCGCCGATAAAGGTTTCGGCGAGGGCATAGACCGAGTTGTCCGCACCGGCGCCCGGATTAAAGCTGCTATCCAGCGAACCGTCGGTGGTCAAACGGGCGATCCGGTTGAGAATCGTACCGTTGAAATTGGTGAAGGCCCCGCCCACCAGAATCCGGTCATCCGTCTGATTGACCAGGGAATAGACCGTGCCACTGGCACCCGAGAGACCGTACAGGAAGCCGGAACGATCGAGCGAACCGTCCGCATTCAAACGGGCCAGATAATTTTCCGGCACCCCATTGACGATGGTGAAACTGCCACCGGCAATGATCTTGCCGCTGGATTGCAAAGCCAGAGCATAGACATCCGAATTCATACCGGCGCCGGGATTAAAGGTCGTATCCACGTAGCCGGGCGGGCGATTAAAGCTCTGCGCATCCACAATTTGCACATTGGCGGAGGTCGGAGAGCCCAAACCGCCACCGGCACTCACATTGGATAACGCCACGGTGAAATAGAATTCCGAAGGCGCCATATCCTCCACGTTGTCATTGATAATCGGCACAGTGATATTGGCCGTCAACTGCCCCGGCAGGAAGGTCAGCACCCCGCTGGTAGCCGTGTAATTGATGCCGGCCAAAGCGGAAGCGTTGGCGGTGGCATAGTGGACGGTGTTGGTGCCGTTACTGCCGCCGACGCGCACCACGGTCAGGATGGCGCTGGCGCCGGTTTCGTTGACCACATAGCTCGGCGCGGTGAATTGAAGAGAGCCGTAGCTATTGTCGTTATTGATGGAAATCACGGCACTCGTGGTGGCGTTGGTCGCGAACAGCGAGGGCGTGCTGATATTGTTCAACGCGGGGCTGTAAATATTGACCCCAAACTGCTTGCCGGAGCCGACCAGACCGTTGTTGAGCAACGGAATGGTGATGGTTTTGGCCGTCACATCGCCGTTGTTCCACTGGAGCGTGTTGGTAAAGCCCACGAAATCCGTGCCACTGATGGCAGAGCCGTTCGTGGTGGCACATTGGACGGTCAGGGTGCCCTTGCTGCCAACCGTGCGGGTCACCATGACGGTCACGGTGCCGGCGCTCAAATTGGCGGAATAGATATTCGTGCTCAGGTTGAGGAAGCCCTGATAATTGGGGTTGATGATGCGCAAGACCGCATTGGACATGCCCCAATAAGCCAAGCCGTTGACCGGCGGATTCAGGCCAAAGAGGCTCAGATTAACCGTTTTCTCGGCGGAGCTGGTCCAGTTGCTGTTGAGAATCGTCACATTAAAGGTGTGATTGGTATCGCTGGGCTGGAAGGTCATGGTGCCGCTGGTGGCGGAATAATCGCTGTCCAGAATCGCGGTGCTGCCATTCGTGGTGGTGGCATAGCTCAAATACACCACTCCGTAGGTGCCATTCGTCCGGCTGACCGAGATCGAGGCATTTTGGCCGGTGCCGGTGTAGCTCGACGAGGCAAACCCAAACGTGCCGCACTGCTTGTGATCGTCAATCAAGGTAAACGGAGCCAAGGATTCACCCAAGGCCACGCCGAGCGGAATGTTTTCGCCGCCCAAGTAGAATTGATCCGCATTAACCGGATCGGTGAGCTGGAATTGCGCAGTGAGATTGTTCAGGGAATTGGTATTTTCCAGCACATTCACAGCCACCGAGGATTGCTCAGAACTGCCCACCCAATAGCGGCCATAGACATCCTGCACCGAGCCATTGGTACCATAGTAACCATCACTGCGCATGCGACCCATCGGGGTGACCGAACCCCAGGTAATCCAATAAAGCGGATTAACGCCGCTATAACTATAGTCCACGCCGCTTTGCGCCAAGCCCGGCAGCACGGAGAAGTTGGCGGAGGCCGGTCCGAGCGTGCCGTTGGTACGGATCAGGCTGACATACATCGGCGTCTGGCTCTTATTGATGGAATAATCCGGATACAGCAGGCCAATATTGCCAGGTCCAGGAGTCGCGCCGCCAATCAGACGGGCGATGTTGCTGCGGTTGCGCACCCCCGCACGGTTTTTTTGCACGAGGGAGTAGTATAAACTATAACCGCTATTGCGGTTTAAAGTACTCTGGGCCTGATTATTGATCGCCGCGACATTATTGGTATCCATGCTCTCGGGCCGGACATCATAATCATCCGCCTGACCACCGCCCACGCGGCTGAAGGTACCACCCACCATGATATTGCCATCGCTCTGAATACCGGAAGCCATGACCGTAGCCACCGGATCGGTGAAACGATCCCGGGGGAAGCCGGCAAATTGATTGTAAGCC
>CAISVF010000522.1 GCA_903888765.1 uncultured Verrucomicrobia subdivision 3 bacterium
CCAAGTTTATTTTCAAGTTAGAGACTCGTTACCTCGTCTCCTACAAAATGGACGGTGTCCGGCTGCAAAGACTGGCCGATCGCAAGGACCGGGGCAAAAGGCCAACGGCCAACGCAACGCCGGGCCGGACACGGATTCGGTCGGAAGGCAACGCCAAGGCGCAAGGCCGCCAAGACGCAATCGGATTTTTTCATTACGAAACCGGGACAGGAACCATCGAAACAATCTCATCGCTGCCTGGCTTCCTTATGTGGAATTGTTTTTGGTCGTGCCCTTGCGTCTTGGCGTTTAATAGTCGGCTTTAGCCCAAGAACTAGTTCACTTCACCGCCACGTCCCAGACTTTGGAGCGGCGGGATTGGCCAGCCGGTCCGGCCACATTCAGCACCACGACATAATGGCCAGCCTGCTGGTACGTGTGCAGCGGGTTTGGCTCAGAGGAGGTTTCACCATCGCCGAAGTCCCAATGCCATGATTTAATTTCGCCAACTGATAAATCCTTGAAGGCCACCAACCGACGCTCCATGTCCACCACTTGAAAGGACCATTGCGCCTCAATGGGTTTGATAAACTTCGGCTCCAGCGGCATCAGCCGGAACAAACAGAGCTGATCGGCCTGGCCATACATGGTGTGATGGCGCGAGAGGTTCCAAAAGCCATTGTTGGTGTCGCCCGAATGGACGTCATCGTAATCAATCACCGCAAAAGAGAGGCCGATGAGTTTGTTTTCCAAAAGCTTGGATTCCACGGCGCGGGCCGGTCCTTCGGCACCGGCATAATCGAAGGGGGTGATCCAGAATTCGAGGACGAGATGTCCCGATTCGCCAGGGCGAAAAGGATAAGCGCAGGCGGAGTTCGCATAGGGCAGCTCTTTGATCCATTGGGCCGGTCCCCAGGCCATGCACCAGTCCTTGCCTTCTGCGGGCGTGAAGATGTGATAATTCTGCGCGTGCGTGCCGTGCAGCGTGAAATAAGTTTCCCACTGCCCGATAAGGGCTTTCGCGGGCGCAAACTTCTCGATCAACGGTCCGCCGGACAAATCGCCGTCCACCACCACCTCGAACGTGTCATTATGCAAGCCCGGATCAGCGAAATCCCAATAATCATCGTCTGCTTCGTATAAAAAATACAGCCGATTCAGCCCTTTCACCCAGCCAACCTTAACGCGAATCCTGGGCGAAGAGGCATCACTCACACGATGCTTGCCATTATCGTCCACCAATTGATCACTCCCAATGACATAGCTCTCGGGCACCAGTTGCCAGTCATTGGTCTGCCCGTCAATGGTCGGTATTTTATCCGCAGGAAATTGAAAGACTCGAAAAATTTCATTCGTGCGATCAAACGCGTGCGCCGACCCAGCAAACGGCCCCAACAGGACGGCCAAAGACAGCAACAGCAGCACACGGTGGGAAAAAGGCTTCACGTGGCAAATTGCTCCATGTTTGAGCAGCGGAGTCAATAACGGATTTTGGCAGTGTCGGATTTTGGCAGGAGCCGTCCGGCTACACGACAGAGCATTGTCGCATTGCCATCGGGATATTTGCCAGGACAGGTTCCAACAGGCCCGACGAAAAAGGCAGGAGTGCCCGGCAACTTTTCCCGAAGGTGCGTGTTTATTATTTTAGGATTGAACTCCTGCAGACCGCAGATAGACCTATACCAATATGAAATCCTTCGCCTCACCCTTGATTCTTGCCTCCACTCTCGCGCTCACGGCGCGCGCCGAACCATCAATCACCGTTTACAACCAGAACTTTGCCGTGATTCGCGACACCGTGCCGCTCTCGCTGAAGGCGGGTGCCAACGTGGTGCATTATGCCGGAGCCACCGCACAGGTGGAACCAGACTCGGTCATCCTGCGCGACCCGACCGGCCAGCACACGCTCCAAATCCTGGAACAAAATTACCGCAACGACCCGGTAACGGAGTCACTGCTGCTGTCGCTATTCGAGGGCAAGACGATAGATTTTGCCGCGAAGCGGCTGAAGGAGAATACGGAGACGCGCGAATTGATTCCCGGAACCATCATCCGCAGCGGCTATGTGGCGGGAGGCAACGGCCTCAATCCGGAGAGCGGCGTTCCCAATGGCAACCCCGGCAATGAGCAACCCATCATCAAGGTGAACGGCAAACTCCAATTCAGCCTGCCCGGCGAGCCATTATTTCCCGATCTTGGCGATGACACCATACTGCAACCGTCCTTCAACTGGCTGTTGCAATCC
>CAISVF010000523.1 GCA_903888765.1 uncultured Verrucomicrobia subdivision 3 bacterium
TATATTCCGTATGTGGACGACGACGAGATGGAGATCCGCCTGATTCGCGCCCAGGAAATCAGCCGATACGTGGAGCATGGCTATCTTGATTGCGGCATTACCGGACACGACTGGATTATGGAAAACGGCTCCAAAGTCCACGAGGTGGGCGAGTTTGTTTTCAGCAAGGTTTCCCGCCGCCCGGCGCGATGGGTGCTGTGTGTGCCGGAAAACTCGCCGGTCAAATCCGTGAAAGATCTCGAGGGCAAGCGCATCGCCACCGAGGTGGTCAATCTCACCAAGAAATATCTCAAAAAAAACGGAGTGAAAGCGGCGGTGGAGTTCTCGTGGGGGGCCACCGAAGTGAAGGCCCATGAATTGGTGGATGCCATTGTGGAAGTCACAGAGACCGGTTCGTCGCTCAAAGCCAACCAACTGCGGATTGTGGATGAACTCTTGCGCTCGACGCCCCGGCTGATTGCCAATTCCGTTGCCTGGAAAGACACCTGGAAGCGCAAAAAGATCGAGACGCTGGCCATGTTGCTCAAGGGCGCACTGGACGCCGAAACCAAGGTGGGTTTGAAAATGAACATCGCGGAAAAGAACCTCGCAAAACTCCTGGCCGACCTGCCGGCGCTGCGCAATCCGACGATTTCCAATTTAAGCCTGAAAGGCTGGGTTGCCGTGGAAACCATCATTGACGAACATATCGTCCGCGAAATGATTCCCTTATTAAAAGCCGCCGGCGCGGAGGGGATTATTGAATACCCGCTGAACAAAGTGGTGTATTGAACCATCCTCGCGGGAGTCCTTGGATGGATGCTCCCAGGCAAAAAGCTGGTGTGCTGATCGAAGGCACGAACGGAAGCTTTCAGGGATTTTTCCCTTTGGCAGCGGTGTTTTCCGGCAGCATTTGAACAAATTCATTTTCTTCGTGTCCATACCGGCGAATTTGTGTTTTAATTTTTCAAGATGAAACTGTCGCTTTCGCTATTATCGCTGTTGCTGGGAATCGGCGCGGGATTGCCGCAAGTTTATGGCCTGGCCCGACCCGGCCAACTGGGAGCGGCGGCCCGCCAATTCCCGCGAAATTCTGCCGCCGGCGTGGTGCTGATGCTGCTGGGCACGGCGTGGTTTGTCTGGAACGTGAGCGTGGAACCCATCGCAGATTTCTCCGCATTCAAGCCTTACATGATGGCCGGTTTTGCGGGCGTGGGGGTGCTGTCCTGTGTATTTGTGCGCGATTTTCTGGCAGTCCGCGGCCTGGCGGTGCTGCTGCTGCTGGTCGGCAAATTGATGGTGGACACCGGGCGGCCGCATCTGGACCAATCGCCGTTTGTGCTGGTGATCCAGACCTGGGCTTATGTACTCGTGGTGGCTGGCATCTGGTTAACTGTCACCCCGTGGAAACTGCGTGATTTCGTGAATTGGGCCAACGCCACCGAGGCGCGCACGCGGTTGCTGAGCGGAGTGCGACTGGCTTTTGCGGCCTTCGTGGCCGTGCTGGGCGTGACGGTGTTCCGCGGCATGTAGCATGAACCTCGGCGATTTCCGGGAAGA
>CAISVF010000524.1 GCA_903888765.1 uncultured Verrucomicrobia subdivision 3 bacterium
AATGCGGGGTCTGCACTTGGACCGGTCCCACCTGGGGCTGGCTGAAAAAGCGGTAGGCCGCTTTGAGTTCCTTCCAGTGCGGCAGGGCTTGCGGCAGGGTGCCGCCGGGATTTTGCGCCAGGCGCGTGGCGAGGTTCACCAGCCGTTGGGTGCGGCGTTGGTCGCCCAGCGCCGCCAACGCAAATTCCTGTTGCGCCCACTGGGCAGGCGTGGACAAGGTCGTGTTCATGTTTTGGCCGGCTGAGGAACCCATGAAACCAAAACCAAACTGCCTTTGTTGATCAAAATAATCGTATATCAGATCCGTTCATGCAAGCCCACAGACGATGTGGGTAATGACAACAAGGCATTTATGCCGCTTCAATGCCCGACTATATCAAGGCTCTGGAAAATTTCGAGCGTTCGGTTTCTGTGGGCGGTGAAGCCGCGTTAACGCCGCGCGCCTGCCGCCAGACTCCGCTTCGGCTACCGACTCGACGAACTCCGGAGCGACATCACCCGCGAACCACCCGGCGCATCGTTTCTCATCGGCCGCGCGATCCCAGGAAAGACTAAAAAATACCTGCGCTCGCTGGAAAACGGCCGCCGCTTGGTCAGCAGCGAAGTGTTTGCCGCCCCCAACCTCACCCCATTCCCCAGCCCCGCCGGGGCAGCATCCATCCGCTATAGCGGCGCTGTGTCAGCGCCGAGTTCGGTGGTCACAGACCGCCGCTACCGTGGCGCTCTGTCCGCAAATTTCAATGGGTTTCCATTGGCTCGTTAGGCGAGCAAGGCGATGTTGGATTAAGGAACAAAACCACTAGAAACCATAAGCTTGACTGGTAATCAGGAATTTCCCATTCCATAGGGAAACAGCCTGACAATCTGGCCAGCCATGACTCCCGAGTTTGCAACTATTTTTACCCGACTGAGAGCGCTTCTGGCGCGGCACGCCGGCGCGCTTGCCGTTACCGAGGATAGCCCGAAGCGCTACTGCTTAACCGGAGGACGCCATCCCAAGCATCAGACCCCCATGCCGATTGCCTGGGTGCAAGTCGGGAAGTCTTATGTGAGTTTTCATCATATGGCCGTTTATGCGCGGCCGGACTTGCTGAAGGGGGTTTCGCAAAAGCTTCGCGCCCGCATGCAGGGCAAGTCTTGTTTCAATTTCACCGCGGTTGACGAAACGCTGTTTGCCGAGCTGGAGGAGCTCACCGTGCGAGGCTTCGCTGCCTTCCGCAACGCCCCGTTTATGAAATGACCTTTCCTCCCCAAAACCGCTCGCCACTCACTATGAAACGCCATTGCTGCACCAGAGTGAGTGAGATGGTTGCTTACACTTGCGAGCAGCATCCCGACCGCTCCGATTGCCCTGATTGCCTCGTCGAGTATTGTCCAAAGTTCGATGAGTATGGTCTCATGATTCACGATGGCGGTTCGTCCAAAATCACCATTCAGTTTTGTCCTTGGTGCGGCGTACGCTTGCCAGAGTCCAAGCGCGACAGATGGTTCGACGAGTTGGCAACACTTGGATTTAACGATCCATTCGAGCAGCAGATTCCAGAGCGATACCTGACAGAAAGTTGGTATTTACAAAGTTTGCAGGAGAAATCGTCGGCCTAACAATGCCTCGCTAGGGCCGAACAGAACCCAACCAAATCCTCACCTAACCTGCCTCAAACGCTAGCCAGGCTTCTCCTTGATGGCGCGCCGCAATTTTTCCGAATCAGGGATGCCGCCTCCCCGAACCCCAACGCCACAGGTCGTGGCCTTTTGGGATTCCTGGCATTTCGTTTAATATCAAACATTTATTTCATATATACTTTGAAATATTTGCCTTTTTCCTTGGCTGTGGGTTGGGCTCTGCAACGTTTGATTGTAATAGTTAGAAGTAACGGCAAAAAAGAATGAAAAGCTGTGGCTAGGCAGCAAGCACGGGTACTCACTAAAACATATGAATACAAAACACAGTGGCCGCAAATTGTTCCCGATAATTGCGCTTTGTTTCCTATCAATCCGGGGCAACGGCCAATCCACATTGTTTTACTTTACCAGCTCGCCCAGAAGCTGGATAGGACAGGGGCAGACAGTTTTAGCAACGCCGGCAATTGGTTTTAGCATCTTGCCTGAAACTGGCATTTATGCGCATGAAGTCGGATTTGTAATCAAACCCAGCAACCCCAATGATAGATGGTGGTGGATCGAATTGGATTGCCCGCCGGTAGATTTAACCGTTGGTCTTTATGCAAACGCGGAACGGCTTGGTGGCAATACTGGTCCCGGATTGAACTTTTCCACTTCTGGTCGTGGGGATAATACGCTCACAGGCTATTTTAACGTGTTGGACATTAGCTATGATGCCAACCACACACTTATTTCCTTTGCAGCTGATTTTGTCCAGTATGATGTTGGCGTTGCCGATCTCTGGAATCAGGGGAGCATAAGATACAACTCGATCATTCCCGTGCCTGAGCCAAGCACTTATAGATTGTTCGGCATCTGTATTTTGGTGTTTTGCATTTGGATGATTCTGCCCAACCCGGCGAAGCCGGAGCCAAAAGGCAGATGAAATAAGGCTGGCTTTTGGGTGGAGAATGGGTATGAAAAACTCAAACGCTGGTGTACCGATATGCGCAGGACATCAAGGGTGTGATCGAGTGTTTTGACCGTGTGGTGCTTTTCGGCACTTACAAGGCCATCGGTTGGACCGGGGCGATGGAGCAGCATTTGCGTGGACGCCGGCATCAGTTTCATGGAGCGCAACAAGAGCTACGCCAACGAGCTACGGCTGAAGGTGGCCGACCACGTTCGCACGCTTGCCCGGGCCGAGGGCATCGAAACCCAACAGCCGGCTGCAAACCCTCGTCCAAGGCACGCGCCTGAAGCACACGCTGGGGGCGACTTCCTTGAAAATAAGTCACCGCCTCGCGGCGGGACAAAAAGAACCGCTCCGTGCGGGGCGTGAACTTTTTCCGCGCGGATGACCTCCAGTTCCTGCGGGCGCTGCAACGCGGAGAACATCAAATCCAAGGCGCACGCAACTGCACACTCCAGCCGCATCTGCCAGGTTGGAAACCTTCCCGGATCGGACGCACGCTCCGCCGCTTCCGCGTGCTCAATCTCATCAAACCGGTGACGGGCACCCGCAAATGCTACCCGACCGCATGCGGCGAAAGTCTCATCATTGCGGGATTACAGCTGACGGAGCGCATCATTCTGCCTGCCTTCGCTGCATGATTTATAATCGAAAACATGTTCGTTGTTTGGCAGAGAGGTACTAAATGAACCCAAGCGTAGCTGTACCTCACCAGCCTCAAACGCCAGCCAGGCTTCGCCTTGGTGGCTCGCCGAGATTTTTCCGAATCAGAGATGCCGCCTCCCCGAACCCCAACTCCAAAGGTAGTGGTCGTTTGGAATCTCATAATGAAGTCAACACAAACAAACCTTCGATTCCTAGATCTCTTTTGGGATGCCTATGATTTAAATTGTCAGGTGCCAGCATGAGGAATACTCTGGTAGAAGCTGCATAGACTAATTTTAATCTCCTGCAACTATTAGGCAAAATATATGAAACTAAATATAAACCGATCTGAAATACGGACTATCAATCTGGTCGGATTCACACTTATTGAGTTGCTGGTCGTTATTGCTATAATAGCCATCTTGGCGGCGCTACTATTACCTGCGCTCAGCCGGGCAAAACAAAAAGCTTATACCATTGTTTGCTTGGGCAACACGAAACAACTAGCTGTGGCTTGGGCAATGTATCCCAGCGATAATCAGGATGTTTTACCTTTAAATCCTCCTGCATCACCGGATGGAAGCTGGGTGAGAGGTTTTCAGGACATGTCAGGGGCGAATAGTGATAATACCAATCAGGCGTTACTCGTCCAAGGAACTCTCAGTCCATATACTTCCAAGAATGTGAATATCTATCACTGTCCAGCAGATTTCAGTGCCGCCCCAGGACAGTCGCTTCGGCTCAGAACTTATGCAATGAATGCATTTGTTGGCGCAATTCCTTTTGCCGGCGGCACTGTCTACAAAAACTTTCTGCACCAAAGAGATATACGCAACACCTCAAAAACTTTTACCTTGGTGGAAGAGCACCCCGATAGCATTAATGATGGTTGGTTTCTTCCAGTACTCAGCGATACCGATACCGTTGATTGGCAAGATTTGCCAGCCTCGTATCACAACGGCTGCGGCTGTATGACGTTTGCGGACGGGCATTCCGAGATTCACAAGTGGCTGGATACCAGCACCTTAAAACCGATAACCAAGATTTATCGTAGAGGCTTGCCTTTTGGCCCCGCCCCGCCCGCTCGTGATCTTGCGTGGACCATTGAACACCTATCCCCGCAGTAATTCCGCAGTCACTAATTTGATTAATGACTGTTTCTAGTGGATAGCGACACTGCGACTGCAGTGGTCCTGCGCAAGCCGATTGCGTTGCTCAATAACAAAAGGCGCGTGAGTAGAGGAGGTTTTCCGCCGGTGTAGTTTGCTTTCTGTAATTTGTCTTTCTTCCATCCGGCTTCACCCCTCTGGGGTGAGGCGGAGCGAAGGCGAGCGCAGCGAGCCGAGCGCAGCCGAACCCCAGAGGGGTGAAGCCGCTCCGCGCGCGAAAAACTGGTTGAGGGCGGGTCACGTTGGTTTCCTGTTGGGGTGTCAGCAAACACATCCAACATCAAACCGCACATGACCCACCACACCGATCCTGAACTTTTGAACAACGTCTTGCAACTTTTGACGGAACAAGGCCACGAGGGCTTCGCCGAAGGCCTGCGCCTGCTCGTCAATGAAGCCATGCGCGTCGAGCGGCATCAAGTCCTCCAAGCCCAACCTTACGAACGGACGGACGCACGCCTCGGCTATGCCAACGGCTACAAACCCAAAACGCTCGCCAGCCGGGTTGGGCCCATCACCTTTCGCATCCCACAGGTCCGCGGCGAAACCGCCTTCTATCCCAGCGCCTTGGAAAAAGGCATTCGCTCCGAACAAGCCCTCAAACTCGCCCTGGCTGAAATGTATGTCCAAGGCGTCTCCACTCGGAAAGTCTCCGCCATCGTTGAAGAACTCTGCGGCACCAGCGTCAGTTCCTCCCAGGTTAGCGACTGCGCCAAACTCCTCGACGCCGAACTCCAAAAATGGCGTGCCCGCCCGCTCGGCACCTATCCCTATCTGATGTTTGACGCCCGCTACGAAAAGGTTCGCCATGATGGCCAACTCCGGGATTGCGCCGTCCTCATCGCCCTCGGCATCACCCCCACTGGCCAGCGTTCCCTGCTCGGCGTCAGCGTCGCCCTCAGCGAAGCCGAAGTCCATTGGCGAGCCTTCTTCCAAAGCCTTGTCCAGCGCGGCCTCTGCGGGGCTCTGTGCATCGTCAGCGACGACCACCCCGGCATGGCCGCCGCACGCAAAGCCGTCTTTGGGGCCGTCCCGTGGCAACGCTGCCAGTTTCACCTGCAGCAGAACGCCCAAGCGTATGTGCCCCGGATCGAGCTGCGCAAGGAAGTCGCCCGTGCCATCCGCAGCGTGTTTGATAGCCCCAGTCGCCCCGCTGCCGAAACCCGCCTCAAGGAAATCGTCACCCACTACGCCAACAGCACCCCAAAACTTTCGGCTTGGATGGAAGAAAATCTGCCGCAAGGTCTGACGGTCTTTGCCTTGCCCCTCGCCCACCAGAAACGACTGCGCACCTCCAACGCCTTGGAACGCGTGAATCAAGAACTCAAGCGCCGCACCCGCGTCGCCCGTGTCTTCCCCAATGAAGCGTCCCTCCTCCGCTTGGTCTCCGCCCTCTTGGCGGAAACCAGCGACGATTGGGAATCGGGAAAAATTTACCTCAACATGGAAACCCAAAACCCACCCTCAGTTTGAACTCGCCAAATTTACAGACAAAAAAATTGCGCGGCCTACGCTTGGGTTCATTTAGTACCTCTCTGCCAAACAACGAACATGTTTTCGATTATAAATCATGCAGCGAAGGCAGGC
>CAISVF010000525.1 GCA_903888765.1 uncultured Verrucomicrobia subdivision 3 bacterium
CTGTGGCCTCGGTCAATCCAGGCATCCGCCTACGCACGCGCACCGCGTGGGCAGTACGCTGCGTTAATCGAAACGGGGCTTTGATA
The DNA here is from genome assembly GCA_903888765.1 of uncultured Verrucomicrobia subdivision 3 bacterium. Lineage (GTDB taxonomy): Bacteria > Verrucomicrobiota > Verrucomicrobiia > Limisphaerales > UBA11358 > UBA11358. Next base: position 87 of record CAISVF010000525.1, read on the forward strand.
TTGGCCCATCAACCATCACCCCGAAGCATTGGCCGACCTGCCAACTCAAAATCAGTGATAGTTTTCATGGTTTGACAAATCTGGTTTTCGGGATCATATATTGAGCAACCGCTCCCACATGCGGACGAAGCCAGCGTAGGCTGCGTGTGCGTAGGCCCTGTGCAATTGACACCTTGCCTGGGTTCATCGGCGTCCTTTTTCCCCGGCAATATCGTAGGCATTCAAAACCCAGTGGTTGCTCGGTTTATTTTCCCATTTCTTGGTCAACACCACCCGGTCGCCGGCATGTTCAAAAACGGCATCGTTGCCTTCCATGTGGTGCTGGCCATGCGCGGTTACGGCCGGCACCTTCCGCAACATTTCTTCGCCGGAAGGCCCGGTTCCAAAGCGGGCGCGCATCTGCCGTTTAACCGGTGGCGGAATCAAGGCTGTGTCATGCGTTGACATTTTTTTAATCAAGGTTAAGTTTGCGCCAATCCGGCAAGCTGCCAGCAACGGCAACAGCTTGTAGAACGCCAGCGGACGGCTGCTCGTCCGTGTTGGCTCTTCTGCGAAAAGGTGTCAATAAGTACTCATCAAATATCGTTTTTTCCTTGCACCATGGCCCAAACAGTATTAGACCATTTACATATCCAGAATCAAGGAAGACTTCCAACTGATTAAGCCATGAAAATTCCACTGCTACGGATAGCGCTCTTCGCCCTCGCGGCCCTCGTTTTTGTGACGCTGCTCCCGCCCCTGCATGCGGTCAGCATCACCCCGGTCGGCGGCGGCTCCGGCCCCGGCCGAACCCTGCTGGATTCCTGGTCCTTTCGCACCTCGTATCCTTGGACCAGCGACTTCGGCTACACCCCTGTATCCTACAATTACCTCGATTATTCCTATATCGGCAATGGCGCCAGCCTCGTCGTGGACAGCACCAACCAAGCCTGGCTGCAATACAACGTCTTGGAATCCGACGGCACCACCAATCTCACCGTGGATACCGGCACCGTGATGTTTTGGTTTGCCCCCAACTGGTCCAGCGTCAGCTTGGGCGGAACCGGCCCCGGCGGCTACGCCCGCCTGCTGGAAGCCGGCAGCTACACCCCCGATTCCAGCTACGGATGGTGGAGCCTCTACGTTGACCCCGATGGGGCCAATCTCTACTTCTCCACCCAAACCAACGACCTTTCCAGCAATATCTCCACCGCCATCACCGCCCCGATCTCCTGGACCACTAATTATTTCCATTTAATCGCCCTGACCTATTCCGCCACGAATACCGCCATCTATTTTGACGGCATTCTGGCCACCAACGGCCCGCCCCTCACAAATTATCCCGGCGCCGACGTCCTCGCCAACGGCTTTTACCTCGGCAGCGACAGCAACGGCCTCAATCAAGCCCACGGCCTGTACAACAATTTCGTCACCTACGACGCCCCCCTGGACGACAGCACCATCCAGCAAACCTTTTCCTCCCAATACCCCTATTACATGATGAATCCCTGGAATGCAGCCATGTTTAAGCTGACATCAGCCACCTCCAGCCCATCCACAGTTGGAACCACAAATGTCATTACCGGGCAGGGAAACCTTCAAATAATTGGCTCCATCCCATGTGTGACCAATTGGCCGTATATCGTCTGGCTCACAAACGTTACCGCTACGGTGGCCACAAACGGGACCGTTGGCGTAACCTTTGGCATTGGCGGTGGTCAGGATGGGTATTTTTACGACGTTTTTGTGGGGACGAGCCTCACGTCCCCACTGGGAAACGGCTCCTGGACCTGGCAAGGACAAGGCCCCCATTGCCTGAAGTATTCATTGTCTGGTTTGCCGCAAGGAACCATATTTATTGTGCTCGGGACACCGCAGGACAC
>CAISVF010000526.1 GCA_903888765.1 uncultured Verrucomicrobia subdivision 3 bacterium
CTGGAGCTGCACTTTTTCCGTCAACTCAGGAGACGAGGCTATTTCACCACCTTCATTTTCAACCGCACGAGGGTTTTTGGCTCGTTTATTGCGGGGCAATGGGCTGATCATGAGGTTAATCGCGCGCCCTACGAGTTTGGGTGTAAAATCGGGATGGCCGAACGGTGCGATCTCGGCAATAAACTTGTTGATGACCTCAAAGCCGATTTCGGTATGCGCCATTTCGCGACCGCGAAATTTAAGAGCCACCTTTACCTTCATGTCTTCACAAAGGAAATTCACAGCGTGCTGCACCTTGATGCCGAGATCATGCGGATCGATGCGCGGACTGAGTTGCACTTCCTTCACCGTGGACGCGTTCTGGTGCTTGCGGGATTCCTTTTCCTTCTTCGCCAATTCATAGCGAAATTTGCCAATCTCGATAATGCGGCAAACCGGCGGCACGGCATTGGGCGAGATCTCCACCAAATCCACGCCATGCTGGCGGGCCAGGATGAGCGCGTCATTCAACAGGAAAACACCTAGTTGCTTGCCATCCGGACCGATAACACGCACTTCGCGGGCACGGATCTTACCGTTAACACGCATCTGCGAGGCGGAGGAAGAGTTACGTTGGGACGGAAAAGGGCGACTCAAGCGACCCTCTCTGGTTGGGGCTGATTGGTGATGTACATCAAAACGGGCGTCTGTCTAATTCTTTCGATTCTGTTTTTTAAGCAATGCAAGCGACGGCGGCAAGCAAATAATTGCAATAACATCATGGCAAATGGCGAAACAACTGCAAGCTCCGAATAAAATCATCCGGCACACCAAAGTCAAATCGCTGCGAACCAGTCATCTCCAGCGCAAGATAACCGTGCCGCTGGCGCTGGATTTCCTGAGCCCGGGTGAGTTGAAATTCGCCTCCATCGCGAACGTCATTCCGGATCATTTCCTCCAGAATCTCATAAATCGAGGGAGCGAGAAGATGCATGCCAAACCACCCCAGCCAGATTCCGGCAGGCAGGTGGTCAACCAGCAATTTTTCCTGGGCAACCGCCACGTCCGGTTTTTCAATGATGAGGGAAACGTCAATCAAGCGCGCATTTTCTGAACGGCGGGTGCCCGCAATAGTGCCATAGCCTTTCAGTTCCCCGGCGGAAATACGATTCACGGCGGAGATGCTTTTGCCGCCAGAAACTGACGCCATCGCCGCCAGTTCGTGATACGGCGAAACCGGTGCGCCACGAAACAAATGGTCCCCCAGGCCGAGCAGAACCATTTCACCGGCGGCAAATTCTTTGGTTTGAAAAACGGCGTGCCCATAGCCTTCCTGCTCGCGCTGAACGGCGAACGTGACGCGCTCAGCATACTTTCTCATCTGTAAGGCCTCATGGAGCAGCACTGGATATTTTTCCAATCGCTTGAGGTACCCGGCATCCGGTCCGAGCAGATAATCACGCACCATGGCAGACTCGCCAGGTTGGACAATAATGCATATTTCCTCAATACCGGCAGCATCCAGTTCGAGCAAATGATAATGAAACAGCGCCCGCGCGATGCCATCGGTACCAACGACGGGGAATAGTTCCTTTTTAACCGCGTGCGACGCGGGAAAATGGCGTGTGCCGAGGCCGGCAATGGGAATGACCGCTTTGCGTACTTTCATGGTCAAACGTCAAACCGTTTCCAGCCGTTCGCACCGAAAGCGTAGCGCTTGGCACCAAATTCAATCGCGCCAGGCGAGGTGCCTTCAAAAATATCAGGCATTTCGCCAACGCGCCGCGAATATTCGGTGGCAATCTGCGGAATGTGTTGCTTAAGCGCGGCAATATTGCCAAAGACGGCCACGGTGCCGCCAGTGCCGCCGCCCGTGATTTTTGCGCCAAAAAGTCCATTTTCCGGCCCCCGCTTGCGAACGGCCTCGACGAGAAAGTTTACTTCGGGCACAGAAAGCCGGCAATTATCCCGGTAGCTATCATGAGCCCCGTACATAAGCTGGCCGGCCGTAATAAGCGCGGCCTGATCCCCTGCCCGGGCGGCTTTCAGCGCGGCAATAAATTGCAACACCCGCTCGTTTTCACCAATCGGATGGCGCGTCGGGCCAACGACGCGATAGGTCGCGTCGGGCTGCACGGTCGTCACCGGGTCATCATGCGTTTTGTATTGGGCAAGGAAATCCGAACCAAGAACAGTTTCGGGAATTTCTTTTTCGTATTGCGCCTGGAATTCCTCCGTGGAAATTTCCGTCAGATAATTCAGGCTGGCCCGTCCCGTTTTGGCACGGATTTCATTGATCATTTTTTTGCCCATGAAAGCACCAATCCGGACATTGCCATAGGCATTGCCAGCCACGGAGTGTCGCACCATGGAATTGATACCAACAAAACCCGTGCCCGGTGGAATCTCCACTTCGCCCATCACGGCCCCGGGGCGACAGAGGATGTGGGTGAGCTTTTCGCGGCGACCGCTGGTGACGGCGATCTGATCCATAATCCCGCAGGGGGCACCCACGACGTGGTTCTCCGCCATCTGGCCAAGCCGAGCGATGCGAGAGCCATCGAGCCGGAGCCCGAGATAGGCGTTGAGACAAGAGAGCGTGCCAATTTCCACGGCGGCGGAACTGCCGATACCGACATTCATCGGCACCGCGCTTAATAATAGAAAGCTGAAACCGTAAGGTAATTCCACGTTTTCCTCTTTCAGCAGGGTGAAAATGCTGCCACCGATATAGGCAGCCCAAGAGGCAATGGGGTTGGCATGGCAGACTTCGCGAACCTGGGAGTAGCTGCCGAGCGCGTCGCCGGAGGCAAAATAATCGAGCGGAATGCGCGTCTCAACCGGCAGACTGCGCGGGCCGGTTTGAGCGGAGCGAATGCGCAAGGTGCGATCCGTCCGCGCCTGGATAGCCATCAACATGCCGTGACCGAGAACCGCTTCGCTGACATTCGCGCCGGAATAATCAGCAATCCCCCCCATCACATCAAGCCGCGCCGGCACGCGCGCGACCCAAATTTCCCCACTGTTGAAAAACCCGGCAAATCCAGTGGGATCACTGTTCGGCTTGCGCAGCAGATTTTCAAATTCGGATACTTCAAAAGGTAAAACCGGGTTCATAAATCAATGGTATGATGATGTTTGATGAGACGGGAGCGATTGGCAAATAAATACCACACAATCACCACATTCACGCTGAGAATGGACAGTTTAAGCCAAGACGGGCGGTGAACCAATTCAAACAATTCGATGGGCACAAAGAAGCAGGATTCGCCAATGACCAACCAGACGATCCAACTGACCCGCAACATAAGCCCCACGGCCTGCAACAGCATAAATCCACTATAAACCATGGCACCGACGGCCGCCCAAGCCAGATTTGACGGGGTGATTTCGCCGACCCGAGCGGCCAGTTCCAAAAAGAATTTTTTTTCCGGGTCGAGATGCAGCGACAATAGCAGCTTTTGAAAATCTTCCGGCAAATTGTTGTCCGTGAGGCTATAAAACCCGAGGGCGAGCAGCAATGCCAGCAAGCCTTTCAGCAATTTGAAGCCGATAATAAAATAAAGCGTCGGCGCCCGTTTGGGCGCTTCCGATATGGGGAGGGCGTCGGCCATCAGCGAGTTCTGGTAAACAGCCAGTCGCGCAATTCAGAAATCTTCAAGCGTTCCTGCCGACCATCGTCCCGGTGCCGCAGCGTAACGGTATCCAGCAATTCCGGATTCTCTCCCAGCGTGTCAAAATCTATGGTCACACAAAAGGGCGTACCTGCTTCGTCCTGCCGGGCGTAACGCTTGCCAATACTGCCACTGTCGTCATAAAAGACATTCATCCAGGGACGCAGCAGATCGCGCACCGCCAGGGCTTTATTGACCAACTCCGGCTTGTTTTTCAACAGCGGCAACACCCCCACTTTGATCGGCGCGACCCGCGGGTGGAATTTCATGACAAACACCGTCTCGCTTTTGCCTTTAGCATCGGTCTTGACGGTCTCGGAATAAGCATTCGCGATAAGCGCTAGAATCAAGCGATCCACGCCGGCGCTGGGCTCAATGACATGAGGAATATATTGGCCCTTCGCCAAACCATTGGCATCCTCCGTGGCCTGCTTCTGAATTTGTTCGGCCGTCTCACCAGGGCGGGCGGACTTCGTCAGGTAATTCTTGCGGTTGTCGTAGTACCGTTTCCACAAATCAGCTTGTTTTTCCGGCGACAATTTACCCCACGCGGCTCGCAATTCATCGTCGAACACCCCCATCGGCTTGCCCGAGAAGCGCTGATGCTGACTCAGGTCAAAATCGCTGCGAGCGGCAATCCCTTCCAATTCGTCGCCCTTCACATTTCCGTGGTCGTCTTTTTTGCTAAAGGGAAACTTAAACAAAATGTCCGTACAGGCGCGGGCGTAATGCGCCAACTCCTCGGGGGTCTGGTGATGAAAACCCAGCGTCTCGCGAGAGAGACCGATCCCTTCGTAAAATCGCACTCGCTCCTCGACCCAGTAGCGATGCCAGGCCTGCCAGCCCCAGTCGGGTTGCGGCTCGCCCGGATGGCCGGTTGCAGGCATCGTTGCCACGGCACCATGGATAGCTTCAATGGCTTCATCCGGCTTGATGAAAAACTCCAATTCCATCTGCTCAAATTCGCGGGAACGGAAAGTGTAATTGCGGGGCGTCACTTCATTACGAAACGCCTTGCCGATTTGCCCGATGCCGAACGGAACTTTCTGGCGGGAGGTTTCCAAAACATTTTTGAATTGCGCAAAAATAGCCTGGGCTGTTTCCGGGCGCAGATAAGCCACATTGTCCTCACTCTCGACCGGCCCCACATAGGTCTTGAACATCAGGTTGAACGGACGCGGTTCCGTCAATTCGACCGAGCCGCAGCCGGTGCACCTGGTGCCAACGGGCAGAACAAATTTGCCCTCCGGATTTCTGGAGAGAGTAAGATTCTGGTCTTCGCAAAGCTGATCCGCGCGAAAGCGCTTCTTGCACTTTTTACAATCGCACATCGGATCGCTGAACGTGTCCACATGACCGCTGGCTTTCCAAATGGCGGGAGACATGATAATGGTCGCCTCCAGACCGGCGACATCTTCGCGTTCACGGGTCATGCTATTCCACCAAAGTTCCTTAACGTTGCGTTTCAATTCCGCCCCGAGGGGACCGTAATCCCAGAAGCCGTTAATGCCACCGTAAATCTCCGATGATTGAAAAATGAAACCCCGCCGCTTGCAAAGCGACACAATTTTTTCCATCTGCAAATTCTCTTTTGGTTCGGCCATAGTGTTGAAGTAGTGTTCGGGAATCACCAGCCACTGTCAATCCTGCGACAGCCGGAAAGCACCATTCGCAGTCACCTGGCCAACAGGAAGCCGGCCGCCAAGCGGCAATTTGCCGAATAAAAACCGCCCTGCGGTCTATTCCGCCAAGAGCGCGCGGCAGGCCTTTTGAAGTTTCTTCATGCCAGCCTGAGATTTGGCTTCGATATAGCAGCGAATGAGCGGTTCAGTGCCACTGGCGCGAAAGGCTACCCATTCCTGGTTTGGCAGAAGAAATTTGAACCCATCCGTAGTAATAAATTTTTCCACCGGAAACGGTCCGATGCGCTTCAGGCCACTGCCCAGTTTGGCCAGCAAAGCAGCTTTTTGCTCGATAGCAAAGCGGAGGTTGATGCGATCGGTATGAAATTCGCCAACCTGCTTTTCCAGATGCTTCAGGATCTGCCCCAGAGATTTTTTCTCGGTTGCAACGAGTTCGGCCATCAGAAGACAGGCGAGAATGCCATCCTTCTCTGGAACATGGCCCTTGACGCTCAAGCCGCCGGATTCCTCACCACCCACAATGATGGCCTCACTCTCCATCAGCGCGCCAATGTATTTGAAGCCAACGGGTGTTTCATAAACCGGCACGCCCAGGAGCCCGGCGACTGCATCTACCTCATGGCTGGTGGGAACGGTGCGCACCACCGCGCCAGTCCAGCCCCGGTTCTTTTTCAAGTGGTACAAGGCCAAAGTCAGCACCTGATTCGGGGTGAGCCAGGTACCGTCTTTATCCACGATCCCAAAACGGTCCGCATCGCCGTCAAGGCCCAAGCCAAGTTGCGCCTTGCCACTGCGAACAAAGCGACTAACTCCCGCCATGCCGGCGGCATTAGGTTCGGGATGATGCCCACCAAAAAGGGGGTTTTTTTCGTCGTGAAAGCGGGTGATTTTTGCGCCGGAATTTTCGAGCAACGTATCGAGATAGCCCCGGCCGGTGCCATACATCAATTCAACGGCGATTTTCATTTTCGCCTGTTTGATCACATCAAACTTGATGAATTTCCTCAAGGCACGGAAATAGGCCGGCTGCGGATCAATCTGGCGGCAGGTGTATTCGCCAAAGGGAACAGATTTGAAAGTCCATTTGGCTGACTGCAGCTTAACAATATTGGCCTCGATCTGCTGAGTGACCTCCGGCGTGGCCGGGGCGCCATTGCAGGTGGAGAATTTGAGACCCTGATATTCAGCCGGGTTATGACTGGCAGTCATGTTGATGCCGCCGATGGCCTTCCGGTGCCGAATGGTATGAGCGATGACGGGCGTAGGCGTTTCCCGGTCGCACAGGAGCGACGCGATGCCATTGGCCGCCAACACCTCCGCGGCCGCCAAAGAAAACTCGCGCCCCAAAAACCGGGCGTCATAGCCCAGAATCATCACCGGTTTACGACCGGCCAAGGCCGATTGCGGATTAGCCAACTCGGATTTTAAATAGTCAGCAATACCCTGAGTGGCAAGGCAGACGTTCTCGAAGGTAAAGTCGCGAGCGATTATTTCGCGCCAGCCACTGGTGCCGAATTTAATGATGGCCATAAATAGAGATTTATAATCTTGATCGGGGAGATAGTAGCCGGAAGGTATGGATTATTGCGACTTTGGCAGACAGAATGCCAGGATGCCTCAGGCTAGCTCTTCCAGTCGAAAGCCTTTTTCTTCACCGCGTAGATATAACCGGCGAACAGGATGCCGAGGAAGGAAATCATGGAACCCAAAACCAGGTTCCGGGTCGCGTGCTCGGCCAGCATATCGCGGTACACCACGGCCCATGGATACATAAAGATGACTTCAATATCGAACAAAATGAACAACATGGCAACGAGGTAGAATTTCACGGAAAAACGCCCCGAATTGTTGCCGATCGGATCCTTGCCGCATTCGTAAGCGGCATCCTTGGCTTTGCTGGACTTGGCAAATTTCCCCAGCAGCACGGAGACCAACAGCGTGCCGCCGGCAAACCCGACCGCCGCCGCAAGCAGAAACAACACCGGAACATATTGAGCCAACTGCGATTTATCCATGAGGGAGTTTAAGAATGGGGTTGAAAAATTCAATGACGAAAACGGGCGTCCAGAAATTCCACCATCGCCGCGCCGAACGGCGCGAGATCGCGCGGCGTGCGGCTGGAAATCAAATTCCCGTCCACGACTACGGGCTCGTTAATCCAAATGCCGCCGGCGTTTTCCAGATCATCCTTGATGCCCAGGGAACCGGTAACGCGTTTGCCCTGGAGAATCCTGGCGGAAATCGGAATCCAGCCACCGTGACAAATGAAGGCCACCAACTTGCCTTGATCGAAAAATTCGCGGGTGAGCGACAAAACCTTGGCGTCGCGACGCAATTTGTCCGGCATGAAACCGCCTGGAACCAGCAGCCCGCAAAAGTCCGCGCTACAGGCATCTTTGATCAGCAAATCCGACGCGGCAGGGTAGCCGTGTTTGCCAACATAGGTCTTGATTTCCGGCGCGGCACATTTCAGCGCATAACCGGATTCCTCCAAACGCAGCTTGGGGTACCACAGTTCCAGGTCTTCATAAACATCATCGAGAAACGCCAGCACCACCTGGTTCTTTTGCATGGCGGAAGTCTTGCCGAACCGCTTAAATGAACAAGTTAATTTCACTGGAATATGACCGCCCTTAATCCGCCGGCGAAACCCTTAGGTTGGAAGCATTCTTTCCTGTGGGCCACGCTCGCAGTGGCATGTTTTCAGGCGGCTTACACCTCCGCCCAATTCCCCGCCAGCGGCTGGTTGATTTTTGGCTATGCCGGCGGATTAATCCGGCTGGCCGACCAACCGAATGTACGTCGGGCATTTTATTTTGGGCTGGCAACCGGCTATGCCTGCTTTGCGGGCCAACTGTTTTTCATGTGGCACATTTTCTCGGTCGCCGCAGCAGTGCTCTGGCTGGTATTGTCCTTTTGGACAGGCTTGTTCGCAGCCATCGTCTGCGGCAGCATCCGACGCTGGGGGAAAACGCGAGCCGCCTGGCTGATACCCTTGGCATGGACCGGAGTGGAATACTTCCGCAGCGAACTTTATTACCTGAAATTCTCCTGGCTGAATATCGGATATGCGTTCGCTCATTCAGCAAATTTTCCTTTCAACTTTTTAGGGATGTATGGAGTCGGCTTTCTCACCTTTTCACTGGCCGCCATACTTTTGACCGCGCGAAAGAAAAATGCGATTTTGATAGCCATTTGCCTCATATGCACATGGGGCTTACTCAAAGCCACTGGTTTACCCCATAGCCAGGGAACAGAAATAAAACTCACGGGCGTGCAATTGGAATTTCCGCCGACCAACCTCCTTCCAAAAATATTGGACCAGGCGCTGGCCAAGAATCCCAGCACCTGCGTTTTTGTTTTAAGCGAATACACTTTGGACGGGCCGGTGCCAGAATCGCTCCAGCATTGGTGCCGGGAGCATGGCCGATTTCTCGTTGTAGGCGGCAAAGACCCGGTGGGCACAAACAACTTTTTTGACACCGCCTTCGTCATCGGCACAAATGGCGAGATCGCCTTCCAGCAGGCGAAAAGCGTGCCCATTCAATTTTTCCACGATGGGATGCCCGCCAAGGAACAGAAGCTGTGGAACTCGCCGTGGGGTAAAATCGGGCTTTGCGTCTGCTACGATTTGAGCTACACCCGCGTCACCGACGAACTCATACGGCAGGGCGCGCAACTTATTATTGTCCCCACCATGGACTTGGAATACTGGGGGCAACATCAACACGAACTCCACGCCCGCGTTGCCCCGGTGCGCGCAGCAGAGTATGGCATTCCCATTTTTCGCCTGGCCAGCTCCGGCATATCGCAGGCGGTTACCAGCGATGGCCAAGTCGCCGGACAAACTTCTGTGCCAGGTACCGGAGCAATATTGTCGGCATCAATCCGGATGCCCACACAGGGCCGGATACCTTGGGACCGCTATCTGGCACCGCTGTGCGTAGGCTTCACCGGGATCGTCATCGCCCTATTGCTCTTCCTTGAGAACAGAGAAAGCCGTCAAAAATGGCGCAGCGCTGGCACCGCCCAAGCCCAACCCGAGCAATAAGCGGCGATAACGGGAAAGCCAGCGATGCTGGAAGGTCAGGCCCGGTTAAGAGCCCAGGGCAACACGCTCAAACATTTATTAGCCGCCGATCAACTCTTTAAGTTTTGGTTCCATGGCGTTAGCCCAGATTTTGTAGCCCGCTTCGTTGGGATGGAGCGCATCAGGCATGATGCTCTTGGAAATGGTTCCGTCGTTTTCGATGAATTGCGAGCCGAAGTCCACATAGAAAATGTTTTTCCCGTCATCCAACCTGGCAAGTGCCTGATTAACCTGCAAAATTTTGCCGCGCTGGGTGCTAAAGGTTTTTCCCCGGGGAAAAATACCAAGGAGCATGATTTTTGTGGCCGGCTGGCGGAGGCGAATCTGTTGCACAATCGCGGTGACGCCTTCTAAAATATCCGATTCGGTATTGTCATCCTTGTTAGAATTGTTGGTGCCGATCATAACCACGGCTGCCTTGGCCTTGATGCCAGCAAGCTGGCCTTGTTCAAAACGCCAGAGAACGTGCTGGGTGCGGTCACCGCTGACGCCGAAATTGAGGGCTTTCCGGTGGCCATAAAATACATGCCACACGTTGGACCCACGGGTTTCCCATCCTTGGGTAATGGAGTCACCAATGAACTCCACATCGTATTCACCCGAGGCAGACTTGGCGCGCGCGAGCACCTGCGTTTGCCGGTTGGTAATCGAACCGGTTCGCGACACTGGAATGATGGCCGTATTCAGGTGAGTTTCCGGGGTGGCACTCGCGGGGGCGGCAATGGAAGTTGCAGGCTGGGCGGCCACAGTAAATTGCAAGGCCACAAAGGTAGCCGAGGCAACCAGGAAAAGATTAAGTTTGGAAAATTTCATCGGGGAAAAATGGCAATAACGGGCTCCGGCGTCAACTTGTTGTGGCGCCAATCAGCTTATTGAACGGCAGTGATGCGAACTTCCACTTCCATCTTGCGCTCGCGCGTGCCGCGATAATTACCACTGATTGGGGAAACATCCGCATAATCACGCCCGTTAGCAATCTTCACATGCGTTTCGCCAATCTGACAATTGTGAGTCGGGTCCAGTCCGCGCCAGCCCTGGCCGGGAACAAACACCTCAATCCACGCGTGCGTGGCGCTGGCAGTTTCCGTAGCCAGATAGCCGCTGATGTAACGAGCAGGGATTTTGAGCGAGCGGCACAAGCCGAGCAGGAGATGGGCAAAATCCTGGCAAACCCCCCGCCGCTCCCGCATCACCTCGCTCATATGCGTATGGACGTGGGTCGAAGCAGATTCGTATTTGAGAAAACCGTGCACAAAGCGCATCAGCGCCAGCGCCGCCTGCCAGGCATCGTCCAAACCCACCGTGGCATCCAGCGCCAGTTTCCAAGCCTCGGGCGACAACTCCACAAAGCGACTTTCCCGAAGGTAATCGAAACAGCGCTCAATGTTGGGGGCCTCCCGCATTTGCACAAAGGAGCAGATACTCGCATCCGGCAAAGGTGGAGGCGGGTGGGTGATTACCCGCGAAGTCGCCTCAATCAGCAGATAGCCATGCGGTTCCACGATTTCAAAATGATGGACCCAGTTGGAATAAAAATCCTTAAAATGCGTCAAGCGAGACGACGGCAACACCCGAAGCAAAAAAGATTCCACGGTTTGCTCCGGAATCGGCATCGGCTGCAGCCGCACATCGTTAAAACTGTCCCGGACCGGCGTGGCGTAGGTGTAGCGAGTGCGATGAAAAATTTCCCACTTCATAATATGATAATTCCGGCGTTATTCGAGTGGTTCCACATCCACGGAAACGTGAACTTCGTGCTTGCCGCCGCCGGTGATGACGCCACTGACGGGACTGACATCCGAATAATCCCGCCCAAAGGCGACAGAAATATGTTCCTCAGCGGGCAATACGTTGTTGGTAGGATCGAAATCCACCCAACCAACACCGGGACAAAAAACGGCAAACCAGGCATGGCTGGCATCCGCGCCAACAAGACGTTTCTGCCCCTCCGGCGGACGCGTCCGCAGGTATCCACTCACATAGCGCGCCGGCAGCCCCAGCGAGCGAACGCAGGCAATCGCCAAGTGGGCGAAATCCTGACAGACGCCGGCACGTTGCGCCAAAACCGCCTCCAAGGGGGTGGCCACGGTGGTGGCCGTGGGATCGTATTTGAAATCAGTATAAATCCGGCGGTTCAAATCTGCCACTGCCTCCAGCAAGGGGGTGTGAGCCGCAAAACTTTTTCGCGCATAGTCAGCCAGTTCCAGCGATGCGGCCAACAGCGGCGAGTCAAAGACAAATTGATAGGGAGCCACCACTTCCGGTGACACCGGATCGGAAAACAATTGCCTTACCCTCTCCCATCCGGCCGACAAGCCAGGATCCGGCGGCGGCAAAGCGACTACATGCACCCGGCTGCGCGCGGTAACTTCCAGCCTTTGATGAATTTCCTGAATGCTGAAACCACAGACTTGATTGCCAAAAAAATCCACCCGCGATTGTTGAACCGCCGGAGTTGGCCCGATCTCCAAGAGAAACTGCTCAATCTGCTGCTTAGGCAAAGCGCGCGGTTCCACACGAGCCGCATGGTGCGAGACCGTCACCGGTTCGGCATATTCATAAATCGTGGTATGGATAAGATTGTAGGTCATGGCTGGAAGCCTCCGCCCGTGCGCGAGATTTCCGAATGGGCAAAATAGCTCACGGCGATGGCATCCGATAAGCGCGGTAAATCCCGCGCGGTATCAACAATGGCGTGCCCCGTATCACTCGCCAGCCAGTTTGCGGAACGCAGCACTAATTCCCGCGTATCCAGCAGGCGCAGGCGGGAACTGCATTCGCGTAAAATCTTTTGCTGCGGCGTCACCTCCGCCGCCTCCCGCGGCAGGCGCTCAAAATGCTGAGCAATCTGGTTGATCTGGAAAAAGAGCGCCCGCGGATTGGTATCGTCAAGCAGCACCAAATCGTAAACCGCAGCAATGTTCGGCAGCAAATTGTAGCGAGAGCGGTAAGTCAGCGTGCTATCCGCAACCTCCAGGACCATTTCCAAGACACTTGGATTATCCGCCTCCGGCGAACGCAGCGAGCAATCCAGAAAAGTGCAGAGGCATAAGGCGCGCTCAATGCGCATGCCGAGGTCAATGAACCGCCAACCTTGCGCCCGGGTCATGTTTTCGCGCGCCAGCCCGTTGAACGAGGCAAGACCGAGGAGGGCCTGGTTCAAAATACCCAACGCATCGGCCGCGAGGAGAATTTCTTCCTGGGGCGCATTGGCCAGCAGGTCGCCGAGCTGATTGGCCGCGCGCCAAAGGTCATTGGACGTCCGGTCCCGCACAAACATGGCAATCCGCTGCAAATGGCCCACCAATTGGCGCAAACTGCCGTTACGACGAGGATCAAAGATGGCCGCCAGGAGGCCGGCTTCCAGCGCCTCGGGATTCTGCCGCGACATCGCGGGAGCCTGGCTCTGACTCTGGCTTTGGCTGGAGTAAGCGGATAATTGCCCCTGCTGCTCCAGCGTTTCCAGCAACGGCGCGAGGTGTAACTGAGTGCCTCCGCCCCGCTCCGGAGTAAAACGCCGCAAGGCACTGCGCAGCAGACGCGTGGTGGCATCGGCACGCTCGGCGTAACGGCCCAGCCAGAAAAAGTTATCCGCCAGGCGGGAGGGCAAATTGTTGCCGACGCGGCGCAGTTCAAGGTTAAAGCCGCTGGTGGAAAGCAGGGAAAGATCCTCCACCGGCTGTTCGCTCAAGACCCAGACATCTTTGCTGGCACCGCCGCGCTGCATCGAAACCGAGCTAACGCCCAGGCGCGGGGCCACGCGCGACAGCCCGCCCGGCATCACCGCATAACCGTGCTCGGTAGCGACCAGATAAACCCGCAGCGAAACCGGCCGGCGAACCAGCCGTCCGGCATCCAGCGCCGGCGCCGTCGAAAGCTCCACCCACTCCTGGGCCACAAATTGGTGCGGCTGGAAATGGATGTGGCTCACGAGGCGGGCGCGCTCAGCCCGGGACAATTCCCGATCTGCCGTCATTCCGGGCAATTTGAAGCGAAAGGCCGGTTTAACAAACAGATCATCAAGATGTTCGCAGACATAATTTTCCGCGGATTTCTGGCCACACCACCACGTTGCAACCGACGGCAGTTTTAAATCTTGACCCAGAATCTGGCGCGCCAGGCCGGGCAGAAAGGCCATGAACGCCGGACTCTGCAGCAGGCTGCTGCCCGGTAGATTGGCAATGGTCACATGACCAGCCCGCGCGGCTTCGATAAGGCCCGGCACGCCTAGAATCGAATCATTGCGCAGCTCGAGCGGATCGCAAAAATCATCATCCACGCGGCGCAAAATCACATCCACCATTTCAAGGCCAGCCAGAGTTTTGAGATACACGCGATCATCGCGAACCGTCAAATCCTGCCCCTCGACCAGCTGGTAGCCTAAATACCGGGCCAGATAGGCCTGTTCGAAATAGGTTTCATTGTAGGGTCCGGGCGTCAACAGCACGATGCGGGGATTATCCAACTTCAGCGGCGCAAGCGAGGCCAGGGTCTTTTGCATTTCGCGGTAAAATCCGGCGAGCCGGTGAACCTGACAATCGCGAAAGGCCTCCGGCAAAATGCGGGAGGTGACCAACCGGTTGGCCAGCGCATAACCAGCCCCCGTCGGGATTTGCGTACGGTCAGAGGTGACCCACCAGCGGCCATCCGGAGAACGGGCCAGATCGGCCGCATAAAAGATCAGGTATTTCCCCTGCTTCGGTTTAATGCCATGACACGGACGCAAAAAATCAGGCTGTCCAAAAACCAAGGCCGGAGGCAGACCGCCGGAACGGATCAATTCCTGGGGCCCATAGCAATCAGCGAGGATATGATTGATGAGTTCGGCGCGCTGCACCAAGCCCGCTTCCAGCGAACGCCATTCCTTGGCTTCGATCAGGAATGGCACGGGGTCAAGCTCCCAGGTTCGCTCCATTCCGCGAACGTCCCCATAGACATTGTAAGTGATCCCCTGCTCCTGCACCAGACGCCGCGCATTTTCCCAGCGACGATTCCGCTCCACCGAACCGAGCTGCTCCAAAGCATCGAACAGCTTGGTATAATGCGGGCGAAGGGCCCCTTCCGGGGTCAAGCTTTCATCAAACAACTGAGCCGCCGGCCAGTCATGCAACGGCGGCGGTTCAGAAACAGCTTCCGGATGGATGACGGTTTCGTTCATCGGCACGGCAGAGTCTAAGCGGGAAACGGCTTGTTTGCGAGTCTCGTCAGACATTACGCAAATCGAGCGTGAAGGGAAAATCCCCGTTTGGAATCCGGGGCGGCGGCACAAATTTGCCTTGCTGGTGGCCATGCCGGAAAAACCGGGCCAGACGCCGCGCCTCAGCCTCGTAGCTGTTTACGGGAAACGTATCGTAACCCCGTCCGCCCGGATGGGCGACATGGTAGGTGCAGCCGCCCAAGGAACGCTGGTTCCAGGTATCGTAAAGATCAAAGCGCAAGGGCGCATGAACACCGATGGTCGGATGCAGGCAACCCGGCGGCTGCCAAGCTCGATAGCGCACACCGGCAACGCCTTCGCCGTTCGTGCCGGTCGGATGGAGCGGAACACGATGCCCATTGCAGGTAATGGCAAATCGGTCTCCGGTAAGACCGCGAGCCTTGATTTGCAGACGCTCCAGCGAACTATCCACGTAGCGCACCGTGCCGCCACCGCCGGGCTCCTCGCCGAGGACATGCCAAGGCTCAAGTGCCGTGCGCAGTTCAATCTGCAAGTCCCGCTGAGCCAAATCCCCAATGCGCGGAAACCTGAATTCAAAATGGGGCGCAAACCAATCAAACTCGAACGGGTAACCCGATTCGCGCAGATCGCGAATGACATCCCGAAAATCCGTCTCACAAAAATGCGGCAACATCCAGCGATCATGAATATCCGTACCCCAGCGAACCAGGTCACCCTGATATGGCTCCTTCCAGAACTTCGAAACGAGACCACGCAGCACGAGGTGCTGGGCCAGGCTCATGCGCGCATGCGGCGGCATTTCGAAGGCACGCATTTCCACCAAACCGAGCCGTCCGCTGCTGCTTTCGGGCGCAAATAGTTTATCAATGGAAAATTCGGCGCGGTGCGTATTGCCACTTGCATCAATCAGGAGATTCCGAAACAGGCGATCCACCAGCCAAGGGGCAGTCCGACCGGACGCGCCCACCTGCCGATCCAGCTCCTTGAACGCGACTTCCAGTTCGTACAGCGAATCATTTCTAGCTTCGTCAATGCGCGGAGCCTGGGAAGTGGGCCCCACAAACAAGCCACTAAATAACCAGCTCAACGATGGATGATTCTGCCAATAGGCAAGGAGCGAGCGCAATAAGTCGGGCCGGCGCAACACCGGCGAATCCGGCGGCGCTTCGGCACCGATGATAATGTGGTTGCCGCCACCGGTCCCGGTATGCCGGCCATCCAGCATGAATTTTTCCGTGCCCAAGCGCGTCTGGCGGGCTTCCTCGTATAATATCTCCGTGCGCTCGACCAGCTCTGCCCAGGTTTTGCTGGGGTGCATGTTCACCTCGATCACCCCGGGATCGGGGGTCACGGCCAATTTGTTGATCCGAGGATCGCGCGGCGGAGTTTCCCCCTCGATGATAACCGGCTGCCCCATTTCGGCCGCAGCGGTTTCGATACCGGCAATGAGATCAAGATAATCCTCGGTCTTTTCCACGGGCGGCATGAAAACGTGCAATCGCCCGTCGCGCGGCTCGACGCACAAGGCCGTACGAATGATCCACGGCGCACTCTGGCCAACCGCAGGGCGGCGCAAGGGGTTTTCCTCCGGAGGCAAGGCGGCCAGGGGACTGCCCGGGGCGCCCAATTTCTGAGCCCGCTGTCCCCGGCCTTCGCCGGGCAGCGTGGGTGCTTCGGCACGCCCAACGAAACGCTGGCGATAGGGGAATTCCTGGGGAAGCTCCGAGAGCCGGGGATGGGACGGATCTTGCGGCCGCAGCCAGGGAAAATCTTTTTCAGCAACCCAGGGAATGGAGTCCAACGGCAGACGCAAACCCATCGGGGAATCGCCCGGTATCAGCCAAAGCGTGTCGTCATCGCGCAAAAACCAATGGCCGGTCATCCAGCCATCGGCCACACGCTTAAGGGGAAGCGAGTAGCCCACGACAGAATTCAAGCCCTGTTGAAAAACCCGGGCAATGCGCTCGCGTTCCAGCTTGTCCTTGAGATTGGAGTTTTCCGGAGTAACGTTGGAGGGGAAACGGCGTTCCTTCCAGGTATAATAAAAGGCGTCTTCGTAGGCCGGAATGAGATGATTCGCATCCCCGCCGACAATCGAGGCGATGCGAGACAAAAGCTCTTTGGCTTCCCTGGCACCATGGCCATAATTCCGGGATTCATCGGCGATGAGCGAATCGTCTTTCCAGATCGGCACGCCATCCTTACGCCAATAGGCAGCGAGCGCCCAGCGCGGGAGCGGTTCCCCGGGATACCATTTGCCCTGGCCGTAATGCAAAAGCGAGCCGGGGGCAAACTTTCCGCGCAGCCGCTTGATCAGCTCGCCGGAAAGCAACCGCTTTTTATGCGAGACCGCAGTGAAATTCCATTCGGCTCCATCGGGATCATCCAGCGATACGAACGTCGGCTCGCCACCCATCGTGAGCCGCACGTCGTGCTGGTTTAAATCCACGTCAATTGCGTGGCCGAGAGATTCAATCTTTTCCCATTGCTCGTCCGAGTAAGGCAGGGTGACACGCGGAGATTCGTGCACCCGGGTCACGTTCATCTCAAATTCAAACTCGCATTCGCATTTATCCACCCCGCCCGATATCGGCGCGGCACTGGAAGGATCAGGCGTGCAGGCCAAGGGAATGTGGCCTTCGCCCGCAAACAATCCGGAGGTGGGATCCAGGCCGATCCAGCCACCGCCAGGCAGATACACTTCTGTCCAGGCATGCAGGTCGGTAAAATCCCGCTCCGCACCGCTCGGCCCGTCGAGCGCTTTGACATCGGCCTTGAGCTGAATCAAATAACCGCTGACAAACCGCGAGGCAAAACCGCAGTGGCGCAACAACTGGCAGAGCAGCCAGGCCGAATCCCGGCACGAACCGCTCAGTTTGGTCAGGGTCTCCTCCGGAGTCTGGACGCCAGGCTCCAGCCGGATGGTATATTTAATGTCCTGCCAAAGGCGCTGGTTCAGGGCCACGAGGAAATCATTCGTGCGCGGTTTTTCGTCCGCCGGAATCTCCAGCCGCTCCTGCTTGGTTCGCCGTTTGACTTCGCCCAGCAAATCCCGGCGGATTGTCGTCAGGTATTTGGAAAAAGACGGCGTGAGCCAGCACTTGCGCTGAAAGGGCGCCAGCTCATGATTGAGCGCCGGATCATAGACAAAGGGGAATTTTTCGGCCTGCGGTTCCAGAAAAAAATCAAAGGGATTGAACACGGACATTTCCGCGATCAGATCCACCTCCACACAAAATTCCCGCGTGGGTTGTTCAAACACCAGCCGCGCTGCGTAATTGGACTGCGGGTCTTGAATCCAGTTGAGGAAGTGCTTCTCCGGCTTGATTTTGAGCGAGTAGCCAAGGATGCGGGTCCGTGAATGCGGCGCGGGCCGCAGGCGCACGACCTGCGGCCCGAGATTGACCAGCCGGTCGTAGCGGTAGTGCGTCTTGTGATGGAGCGCGACGTGAATAGACATGGAAAATTTGAATCAGGGATGCTGGACGCCGTAGCCTACTGTTGTTGCTGTTCCTCCTGCTGCACCATGTGAACTTCGTCAGGATTTTCAAAGGGCTGATAAATATAAGCGCGGAACAGTTCCGCCCCGACGTTGTTTAATTTGAGCTGGGCATCATCGAGATATTTATGCAAACCAATTTCAAAAATTTCCTCAATGGTGCTGAATTGCAATTCCGCTAAAAACCGGCCGGTGAGCTTCTCCGCATCGTTGGTGAAGCGGCCTTCCGCGACTCCGGAAATCCGGCGCAGGGCGAGATTCAACTCACTCGCGCAAAACCGGACGG
Organism: uncultured Verrucomicrobia subdivision 3 bacterium; assembly: GCA_903888765.1. Taxonomy (GTDB): domain Bacteria; phylum Verrucomicrobiota; class Verrucomicrobiia; order Limisphaerales; family UBA11358; genus UBA11358. Next base: position 18,351 of record CAISVF010000526.1, read on the forward strand.
AGCGGGGAAAGACATCGCTCAGCAGGAGGAATTCCGCCACCCGGCGCGGATGCACATCGGCGCCATGAATGGTTTTATACGCATCCCACGCGCTGCAAGAGCGCAGCACCGCCGACCATTCCAGCGCGGTATCGGGCGTGATGGGTTCCGGCATGCCGCGCTCGGGCAGACTCTGATAACGCACATCCAGAATGCGCGTGGTTTTGTCCGCGCGCTCAAGGAATTGACCGGCCAGAATAAACCACCAGCCTTCATTGCGAATAAGGGTGGCATTGATGATGCCAATGATATGAAGCGAACTGGCTTTAACTTCCTGAAAAAACTCGCTGGCGCTGCGTCGCCAAACCTCCCGCGCATGGGCTGAACGGGCAAACAAATAGAGCCGGTTTAATTCCTCCCAAAGTTCCAGCGTGATCTGATCACGCACCATGCGGGCGTTTTCGCGGGCCTGACAAATGGATTGCAACAAGGAGTTGGGGTTTTGCAGGTCAAAAACCAGAAACTCTGTCACTGCATTTCCGGTGGCCTGCCCATGTCCCTTAAAAAAAGCCTCCTCATCCCCGGTGGCTTGCACAATCGGCAGCCAATAGGCGGTCAGCCGTTTTTCATCAAGGTTACGGACATCCAAAAGGAGTTGCAGGTTCACATCCACGATCCGCGCAATATTTTCAGCACGCTCGATGTACCTAGCCATCCAGTAAAGCGAATTAGCGACACGACTTAACATATCGATATATTGAATTCCATGGTAAAATCATTCATCACCGTACAAAACCCACGTATCCTTGCTGCCGCCGCCTTGCGATGAATTCACGACCAACGAGCCCTTGCGCAAGGCGACGCGGGTGAGTCCGCCGGGAATAATGCTGGTGCGTTCGCCCGACAAAATAAACGGGCGCAAATCCACGTGCCGTCCTTCAAAACCATCCTCACAATAGGTCGGATGCTGCGAGAGGAAAATCATCGGCTGCGCAATGTAGTTGCGCGGCTCCGCGATGATCAACTGGCGAAACTTTTCAATCTCCTCCGACGACGCCTTGGGGCCCATGAGCATGCCATAGCCGCCGGATTCATTCGCCGCCTTCACCACCAGTTCGGGTAAATGCTCCAGAATGTATTTTTTATCCTTCTCCTCGCTGGCGAGATAAGTCGGCACGTTGGGCAGAATCGGCTCCTGATCGAGATAATACTTGATCATGCGCGGAACGAAGTAATACATCACCTTGTCATCGGCGATTCCCGTCCCGATGGAGTTGGCCAGAGATACATTGCCCGCCCGATACGCATTGATGAGGCCGGGCACCCCCAGCATGGAATCCTTGCGAAACACCGTCGGGTCAATGAAGTCGTCATCAATCCGCCGATAGATGACATGAACCGGCTGCGGGCCTTTGGTCGTGCGCATGAACACGCGCGAGTCGCGCACGAACAAATCACGTCCCTCCACAATCTCAATGCCCATCTGGCGAGCCAGGTAGGTATGCTCAAAATACGCGCTGTTGTAGGCGCCGGGCGTCAGCACCACGACGGTGGGATCACCCACGCCGGCCGGGGCAATATATTTGAGCGATTTTAAAAGCTCCTGGGCATAATTTTCCACCGGCCGCACGCCAATGCCTTCAAACATTCCGGGAAAAGCCCGCTTCAGCGCCCGGCGATTTTCCAGCACATAACTGACCCCAGAGGGGCAGCGGCCATTGTCTTCCAGCACCAGATAATGCCCGTCTTTATCCCGAATTAAATCCGTGCCGCAGACGTGAATGTAAATATCCTTCGGCACACTGAAGTTTACGAATTCGCGGCGAAAATGGCGGGCGGATAAAACATAAAATTCAGGGATCACACCGTCTTTGAGAATTTTCTGCTCATGATAAATATCATGCAAAAACAGATTCAAGGCCATGATGCGCTGAGTCAGCCCGCGTTCGAGGTGCTCCCATTCCGAGGCGGGAATGATGCGCGGCAGCAAATCAAAGGGGAAAATCTTTTCGGCCCCCGCCGCATCCCCATAGACATTAAAAGTCACACCCTGCCGGAGAAAAGCCGTATCCACGGCCTGGCGCTTGGCCGCAAATTCCGCCGGGGTCACGTCGTCAAATAGTTTGTGAAATTTGCGGTAATGGCTCCGAACACCTTTGCGAGGGTCAAGCATTTCATCAAACCCAACGTTGAGCTGGTATTGTTGCAGCATTTTATACAGTCTGTTTTTATTCTAATTGTTCAATTCCCGCCATACGCCACCGTTGTATCCCATCATGAAATTTTTGCAAACCATCATTTGAAATGAGTGGTTTTCAAAGCTTTATTGATGAATTGTCTCGGTATTAATGAGACTGGCATTCTTATTTATGGCACTTTGGTTAAACTTCAGAGACATATAAGCAAACTCCTTGCCAAACAGAAAGAATACCAAAATTAAGCAGCGAATTTTTACAGACGATAAACCTAGAAACCGCCATTGAGCTGAACCGCCAAACACGCCAAACACGCGAAAGGGAAGGCTGAGAGGGGTGTCTGCCGTACCAAAAATGCTTCCCCCAGTGAGGGAACGATTCCCAGTCGCAAAGCTGCGGGAATTTGGCGTATTTCGCTTATTTCGCGGTTTCAACTGCGGAATTTCGGATAAACGACAGTCAGGAACTCCCAATTAAAACCATTGGAACATAAGTGAAAATAAACTCAAAGGAACCGGTCCGGCAAAAGTCATTTCAAGTACCATAATCACCCTATCGCCACCAATATTCTCCCCCAACAGGAAAATACCACTTTATTGGTATATACAGCAATCTCAATGGCGGTTTTTGGCGGTTTTTGGCACATTTTGGCGGGTTTTTTAATGCCTTTTTTATGCGCGCCAATCTACCAACCGTTTCGACGGAACCCAGCTTTATTGCCCAAAGGCCTCATCTCGCCCTCAAAACCGACTATTTTTTCCAAAACACAACCCAGAAATTTTAACAATACTTATACAACCCAAGTGGCCGCCCCATAAAACACACCAAATAATCCGGAATAAATAATTATTCCAGCCACAGGGCAACATCCTCAATCTCACACTCCGGCCGATGCCCCCCTTAATGGGCGAGGCGCTTTCCCACTAAAACCAGCACCTCTTAACGCTATAAACCTAGCCCATAGTTGCTCCACAGGCCAGCGTTTAAAGCGCATAGCAACGTTGCTTTATTATCAATTCGTTGTCAATTCCCGCTGTCGTTAATCGAACTGCGCTCGCCGACGATAACTCCATTTGCGCCTCGACCTATGTCATAACCACTGACTGCCAGTTTGACCGGGTTTGACTCGGCGGCGGAAGCGGCTGCTGCCGTCGGTTCCGGCGGTTCCGCTGACAAGCCGAACAACTCGCGCATCCGGCGCTCGCGCTCTTCCAGACTGATGTCATCCTGGCAAAGTAGATCGCGTACTTCCGGATTTTTCAGCCACCGCTGAAAATGGGCCACCACTTCCGCCTCGGTTTTTTCCCGTTCCCGCTCCAGGCGTTCCTGCTCCATTTTCAAACGTGCCGCGCTGTGATCGCCCCGGCGCACTGCCACCACGTCTTGCAAAAACTCACGCATCGTTTTCAAGTCAATCTCGCCGTCATTCCGGTTTTCCACGAGTTTCCGGACGGCCAGCAGATAACGAACGGTCACCCATCCAGTCATCTGATCGGTTAACGACGGCGCACCGGCCGGCACCAACTCGCCGGTTTCCGCCGCCATTTCCCGGGCCAATTCCTGCGCCTCCTGCCGCCACTGCCATTTTTTATAACCGCGCTTGCGCCACTCGGAGAGGTTCTGCTCGCGAATGGGCTGGCCCGCAAATTCTGCCGCCAATACCGCCTGCACTTCCGGCAGACCATTGAGCCAGGCCGCCAGTGCCCCGCCCCTTTCGCCCTGTTCGAGCCGGCGGTTCAATTGCTCCTGGACGGCCTTGGGCAGGCGTCCGATTTTGCCATTATGGGTCAGGTTCATAGTTTCCACGGCCGGATTTACCCGGATTTAGTCGGATAAAGCCTCTGGTTTCATTTTGCATTGCCCGGCACACCCGGCGGTAAGCCGAACATTTTTGTGAGCCACAACCGGGTTTTTTCAGGTTCCGAGCAGGCTGGTTTTGCCAAAGCCGCGTCCACCCGTGCGAACGCCGGACGAGAAACCGGCTGGCGAACCAGCGGCCGGGAAATTATTCCGTTGCGGGCAGGTTTCATGATTTCAAAGGGTGGACCTGACCCGCCTGGGCCGGACTGACGGCACTCGTTTGCCGTGCGTTCTCGCCCCGGGAGCATCCTCGGGCAACGAACCAAATAAAGCCCGGCGGGCCCGGTCAATTTTTTCAACATCCGACAGGGTGTTTTTTGCCAAAATCGTGTCCAGCCGGGCAAAGGCCTGGCGAGCGGCAGCCGAGGTGCCTTCCGGGCGCGGGCTGCGCGTGGTTTTGCCATTGCGAGTCATAGTCAGGGTTTGGGGAAGATTATGGGGTTGGTTTTCAAATACTCCGCCACGTCGGCGAAATAGACCTCGCGCAGTAACCGGATTTTTTCACGATTGTCGAACGGGTCCTTTTCCGCCAAGGCCGCGTCCAGCCAGGCAAACGCCGGACGGTGAGCCGGGGATTTGATCCGCTGCGACGGGGGCTGTTGAAAATGTTTCATGGCCGGGGCAATTCCGCTTCGATCTGCGCCAAAGTTTCCGGGCTGAGGCCGCGCGTGAGTTCCGCCCAAACCTCCTGGCGGATTTCCGGCTGCTGGAGCCATTCACGGATTTCTTTTTCCCGTGATGGCGATTTCTCGGCACGCACGAGTTCCTTAAGATGTTCATAGGCGGTCCGGGCCTGGGGATTGGCTTTGAGGTAGGTTGCCAGCTCATCCAACCCGGCTTCGATGACTGGCTGCTGTTTTAACTCGGCGTCACGCTGCGACAGTTTCAGGCGCTCGCGCTCCAACTGCAACCGCTCCGCCGTGTGGTCGCCGTGGCGCAGCAGCGCCCAGTCCTGCACGAACAGCCGCAAGATTTCAAAACTCCCGGTCCCCTCCGCCGCCGCCAGCTTTTTATTCGCGGCCAGCAGATATTGGGAACCCAGCCAGCCGGCCACGGCGTCCGTGATGGACCCGCCAACGGTGCGTTTCATATCCTCCGCCTCCGCGACCATGTCCAGCAGCATGGTTTTGATCTCGGCCCGCTGGGAGTTGCCGGCGCTCATTTGAATTTCCCCCGCAGATGACTATTCCAGAATTCGCCCGGCGAGGTTGCGTCCAAGAAAGCCTCGAACAACGAATACGGCACATTCGGCAGGCGATATTTTTCGGGGTTATCATGGAACTGCACAAACAGCGCGCCATCTTCGTAGCCGATGGCGGCAATGCAACTTGAGTTTAGCGGTATCATACTCATACTCCGCAAAGCATAGCGGAGCCTGTGCATTTTTCATTCCGGGTCAGCTTCCGATTTGTTCCGAATTATTCCGAGTGCGCCACGCAGCGAAATAAAGCCGCGTTTGCGGGTGTCGAAGAGGCGTTTATAATCGTCACGATGCTTCAAATCATCAAATGCTTTGCAGGGATGAGTGTAACCGCCACAGACTTTCACGAGCCCAGCATCTTTGGTGCTCATGCTCGGCAAGCCCTTGGCATGTGCTTGGTGAACCAAGGTCACGATGTCCGGCAAAATGCCGCCGAGGGTTATGATTTCGTCCTGGCTGGTTCTGATTTGCGTGAAACCGGCGTCGTGAATCCATCCGCAAACCGGGCAGCCAGCCTGGCGGTTTGGATTGGCAGTGCTTGGGGTTGGATTTATTTCGATGCCATCCACTTCGCCAATTTTTGCCAGTGCATCCATCACTTTTTTCATTGTGGTGCTCCGGTTTTCCGGGTGCCAGTGGTCCACTGGAATTTTTAGCGTGGAATTGACCGAGAGAATGACCGACTCCTGACTGTCCGTTTTGGGAACCATCCGGCCGGTCAGTTTATCCAGCTCGCGCAAAAAGCCTTCCCAAAATTCCTCCCGGTCGCTTTTGGGCCACTTGGCCGGCGTGTCTTGCACGACTTCGCCGCCAACCAGCCGGGCATTGCCATTGAGAACCGCCAGCCCCACCACGACTGGATGATAGGCTTTTTTGTTATCGTAATCTGCAA
>CAISVF010000527.1 GCA_903888765.1 uncultured Verrucomicrobia subdivision 3 bacterium
AAAAACGTCACGGAGTTGCGCCAAGCCATCGAAGCGTTCATCGCGGCTTACAATCCCAAGGCCAAACCGTTCAAGTGGCGCAAGCGGGAAGTCAAGGGATCGCAATTGCATAATACTTTCGTTAATTTATGCAATTAAGCATTAGTTTCAAATGATGGTGATTTAGTTTCGCCATTTCGCGCGATTTTATGGGGACAATGGTTTGAGTGATTTCTGGCCGGTAACGCTTTTTCGCGCCACTCGGCCATGCCAAAAACCTGCGGCGGTCAGTACCAGCGCGCTACCGCCGGCGAACACCATGAGAAAGGCTGACGGCAGCCAGAACCAGGCCGCGATGGCCGAGCCACCGGATAATGCTGCCGACAAATAGCAATATATCGCGCTGGCCCGGGCATTTTGCTCGCTGCGCTTCAGCAAGAGTTGAATGGCGGTTGTTAACTGCATGGCATTCTCCGCGCAGGCGGAAGAACAGCTTAGCGCGGCAGCCGGCGCACTGGGCCCACAATCCCGGCACAGCGCCCGTCCGCAATGTGAGCACACGCCGATGGCCTCGTTTGCATCATGACGATGGCATTTCATTTGATTCGACGAATGGTTTTAGGGTCGGCACGCAAAATCAGCAGCTCACCCTGTCGCTCTACTTCTCCGGTGATTTGAACCGGCTCGGCCACAAGATCAAGCACTTCCCTATTGACCGGCCTGCCGTCTGTCGAGACCAGCAAAAAATAATGGGCGCTGCCATCCGGTTGCCGAACCAGTAATACCGGCGGAATGCCGCCGCTGATGCAGCGGATGGCGCACGCGCGATGCGGCAAAAGCTGGCCGGGATTCATCACGCCAAGAAAACATTTGCTGTCCACGATTTCACCCACGAGCTTCTGTCGCCTCAGCCCAATGGTTGCGCCGTCTGGCAGCCAATCAATTTTCGTCTCGCCAGCCTTGATGGAATCGGGAATGACTTCGATCATCGTCTGAGTGCTTCGATAGATTAAAGTGCCTTGGAGTGAAACCGTTTTGCCGTCAAAGGATGCAAGCTTTTCCCGTGGAAGCCCGAATTTAAACGGTGCCACGAGGTAGTAAGTCGAGAAATTCAGATTTGAGCTGGTCTTTCCAGGACGCGATACCAGCAGATGCGGATACGGTTGCAGTCTCAGAACTCCGGAAAACTTTTTTACGGTGCCCCACTCAAAAACACTGATCCCGATCGTCTGTTGGGTGGCAGCGAATGCCAGAGCAAGGCCAAGCGTCATGACCAGCAAACCAGCCACCATCCAGCGAACGTGCTTTCGGATCTCCGTCGAAGCTTTGGCTTCCCAGCCAATGTAAAAGTCGTGGTTCATGTTTCGAGCAACGCTGGCGGGGCGTGCGACCCGGCGGGATTCGGTTTCGGATCAATCCAAACCCGGCCATTGTTCACCCGGACATTGAATGTGGGAACTTTTTCCACAAAAGGTGGCGGCGATGCCCCCGTCTCTGGCAGATATTGATAGCCATGCCACGGACAAGTAATGCAACCGGCGATAATTTTTCCTTCGCCAAGCGGTCCGTTCTGATGTTGGCAAACGTTCGAGACGGCGGAAATTTTCCCGTCGTATTTGAAAATCGCCACCCGCTCGCCGGAAACGCAGACAATGTGCGCCCGTTTTTCGGGGATATCAGCCACCGCGCAGGCATCCACCAAAGTATCATCCGTTTTTTGTTCCCATGCCGAATCTTTTTCGAGCTCTTTGCGTGCCCCCAGAAAATGCAACCCGAGAACTGTCCCCAAACCAGCTGCCATCGCCGTGACATATAACCAACTCGTTTCGCCTTGCAGTGTGCCGAACGTAACGTGCCCTACGAGTAACGCGTATGCAAAATAGATGCTAATGTGCAGCGCCTTCCAGACGGGCGCGGTCAGGTTGGCAAGCCAAAAATCGTGGCTGGTCGCCGCGAGTAAAAATAAAATCACCAGCGCAAAAAAGCCAAATGGTTGAAACGGCACGCCCGCCACCGAGCGGGTTATTGGACTGGAAGCAAAAATGCTTAAAATCGGATTAAGGTCACCGCCCGCGTGATAAGTCGCCACGACCAGCAAGGCATGGACGAACGCGAGTAGAAAGCAGGTCACGCCGGCGTGACGACGATTGTAAAGCAGTGGCAGAAATTTCGGATTCAACCGGCACAGCGGGCCAATGCATAGAATGATGTGTAGCAGCAAAAAAGCCGCCGTACCAAACGCGCGCATCAGCAATATCTCCTCGGTGACGAAGGGGAAAAAAATTTCGGTCACCGCGCCAAAGGTCACGAGATATAAAGCAACGCCGCCGACCAGCGCAAAGTCATAAAACTTCTTCTGGCGATTCCATTGCACGGCGGTGTAGGCGACGCTCATGGTTTTGCAATAGTCACTTTGCAGTGTTGCTCAGGCGAATGGGTAGGGATGTATCCACAATTTCGTCGTCGGCCAGGCTGTATAGCAGCAAGACGCCCGGCTCGCGCGTTGCTTCCGTTGGCAAAGCCAAAGGGCAAGCGGCATTAAATGCCCCAAGCAATTGCGCGTTTGCCGGCAGCCTGCCGGTTAGGTTTGGCTTTCCCTTGATCCAATAGATCAACAAATCCGGTTTTATGAAATCTTTTGGTGCCGCCAGGGTAATCGCAAACGCTCCGCTGTCTCGGTTTTCGTGGAGCAGTCGAATGCCCATCCTGATTTTCGGAAACAAATCAAACCGCTGCCATTCGCTGCTATCAAAATGACGAACCGTGCCCTTCATGGACGCTTCCGGTTCATTAGCAACGGGAACCGCTCTGCGAGCCGCGATTCCCATCACCAACAGCAACGGTAAACTTATTACCAGTGAGGTGGTGACGCGGCGATGGCGTTGTCGCAGTGGACGGATCATTTTGGTCGGGGAATTGCTAAACGCGTGAG
>CAISVF010000528.1 GCA_903888765.1 uncultured Verrucomicrobia subdivision 3 bacterium
AAAAACGAACAACCAAAACATAACAATGCCCGCCGACCTTGTAGCGTAATTAAATCACGCTTGAGGTCATTGATTCAAAAACGCGCCGATTGCGATCAGGAGATAAAACGCCTTGACCAGCCAGCGCTTAACCTTCCTCCGCTGCGAAAATGCTTTTCGAGATTTCCCAAACACAGGCTTTATGTAATCAATTTGTCCATTTTCTGTAAAACAAATTAAACATTCAAATCTAAGCGGGTATATTTTTATGCCGAACTTTTATTGACATTCCAGCCGTTTGGGTTCAGCTTGCCTTGCAGAGCAAATTTAAATAAAGGCTTATCCCGTATGGAAACAAACAGCCAGCAGCGAATCAATCTCCTCCGGGCAAATCTGCTTCCGCTCACTGAAGCCTGTCCGGTGGACCAATGCAATCCTCCCGATTGCCCATTACACATTCTTCGCCAACAGAAACCCGCCCGACGATTCGCCTGGATCAATAATTTGCCAGAGGAAGATTTGAGTTATTTGGTTTCTTACCACCAGATCTGCGCTAACCAAAAGCTGGCAGCGGCCAACACTTATCATCCTCCCGCTGCCTCGATCGGCGAATAGTTTATTTTGCGGGGCCCTCGCATAGTGGCTTCCCAGCCACCCATGGAATCACGAAATCCGATGCCCGGATCGTCATCCTGCAGCGCTTTTGCCTTTAAACCAAACACTAAACCTCAAGGATATGGCCAGTAGGCGCGGTAGAAGCGCCGGGCTAAACCGGCGGTATTCGTGTCATGAAGGTACAGCCATCCGTTTGTATCCGTGCTGCCAGCATCAATATTAGTCCAGTTGAGCAGATTGCCGGAAGCTTGAAACCCAAAGGCGGTGTTGGTGATGGACGCCAGCTTGAAGCTCCGGTTTGTACCAGCACTTTGCACCAGCAGTGCGAACACTGGCGGAGTGAGGTAATAATCACCCACGATTGGATAGTGGTCGCTGCCAGTAAAAGTGCTACCGCTGCCGGTGAGTTGGAGATCGGCATAAACAGTCGCGGCACTGGGAACCGTGTTGGTAAGATCGTCCAGGGAATGGTTGGCGGCATTGGAGGCGGCACTGCTGCGGAGAGTCGAACCATTGTTCCCAAAAGTCTCAAATGCGTAGGGATATTGAGTTGCCGGAAAGTTGGCAGAATCAAATGGGTCAGCCGTGTCAGGAGCCAGTTGTATTCCGCCTTGCCGGCTGTAAACGCCCAGCATCGTCCGGTTCACGAGTTGGATATCAATGCGCGAGGTCAGCGATGCCGTAGAATCATTGTAAAGATAGCTGGCGCCGTCACCGGCCACGTTGCCCCAAGTGGCGGTGGTGATCGGGGAGGTCTTCGACATGGGGTCATAGGCCTGGGTTTGATTGGTGTTGGCCCAAATAGCGCTGGCATCGCTCCAGTCCAAGCCGTCGGAAGTCGTCTGTCCGGTGAGACATTTGTAGGCATTTTCGCCGCTGCCGTTGAACAGGTTCCAATCTCCGGAATAAATTACATGTGCCCCGGGCGGCAGTTTATATTTCGCATCGCTGCGCACTGCCTGCGCCTCGGCATAGCGGGCATCCCCGACCGCATCATCACTCGTGCTGCGCGCGTGGCTGACGTACATGTAGAAATCGGCAAACGCCCCGAAACCAACCGGCCGGAGCTGATAAACCATGGGGGCGCGCGTGATGCCATTTATCCCGCCGCCGGGAGAATGCGCGGCTGTGTAGGTGCCGTTGAACTGCAAAAGCACCGTCTGTCCCGTCGGTAATGCCCGGGCGGACACCACCTGTACCGAGTTGGTCCGATAAATCAAACCATCCGGTCCGCCGCCAGTGTTCGGATCGGTTGTGGGATCGTAGGCATACGTGCCGGGGCCATATATCGCATTGAGCTGCGCCACAAAGGCGGCCAGCGTGGTAGAAGTCAGCTCTTCCACGCCCAAGATATCCACCGGTTGCGCATTGGTTCCCAGGTGGTGCAATCCAATGGCCTGAATAACGGTCGGCAGGCTGTGCGATACATTGGTAAGATTATTAATACTGCTTTGGTCAGCACAGTCAATGTTGTAGGAAACAATGCGGAGCGTCCGGCCCCAGGCAGCCATAGAGCCAAACGCGATTACCAAACTCAGCACCGATAACAGAGGGTTAACCTGCATACCAAAAAGCGAGTGGGGCAGTCTCTTTTTGCCTGGGCTAGAAGGACATTTCATTGTGCCCCGATTGAAGCCGACGGTTCTGGCCTTGCCAGTAGAAGACGCCATCCACACGTTCCGGCAAATTGACCGTGGCGGTCATCCCCTTTTCCCCAAGTCGGTTCCATTGTACCTCGACCCAGCCATGCGGATGCGGTATGCGCCCGGAGGCCTTGAGTAATTTTCCGGGGTGAGGGCGCACACTCACGCTGACATAACCGGGGGCAGATGGTTCAACCCCCAGCACCGTGCGGAATACTTCAAAGTTTGGGCTGGCACTCCACGCATGGCAATCAGACCGGGTGCGTCCTTCCTGTTCAGCAAAGGTGGTGAGGCCTAGAGCGAGCATATGGTTCCAAGACCCTAGCAATCCGAGGTAACGGTCGCCCAACCCGGCGCGCAAGGCCGCCTCATGCAAGTAATGTTTGAAATAAAGGGAACAAGGAGCCAGGCTTTGGTCCTCTATCACCCGACTCATGAGGTCGGTAGCGGCAGTACCATCAACCACGCCAGCGATGACAGCCAGGGCGTTGGCATGCTGGGAAAAAGTGTTTTTGGCGGTGCTATCAGCAAAGAGTTTCTTGTCTTTATCCCAGTAACGAGCCTGGATGGCGTTAGCCAGACGCAAGGCATCCGCGTGGTCTTTATCGGCCAGCACCGCAGAACCGAGCTGACGCTCAAGCTCCGCTGCCCACTGTAATGCCAATAGCAGTTGCAGGTCCAAAATGGAACACGAGCCATCCGAACTTGGCTTTGGCCGGCCATGAGGCCAGCCAGAAACCCAGTCAATGTAATTCCACCAGGCCATGGGTTGCAGCGTGCCGTCGGATTGGGTCGAAGCCGCGAAGCCGTCCAAAACGGAACGCACCCCCGGAAGATGGTCACGGCAAAACGCCGGGTCGTCAACATACCGCCAATAATCGTGCACCATGCCAATCCACCACAGGGAAAAAGGCGGAATCAGTTGCTGCTGCCGGGTGGGAGCCCGGCTCATGGTAAAACCGTCGGATATCCGGGAAGCATCAATCAATTCGATGGCATTGCGGGCCAGCCGGGCATCACCGGTAGTAGTGTAGGAAACGAGCGCCTGAATGCGGGTGTCGCCGACATATTGCAGTTGTTCATAATAGGGACAATCCATGTAGGTCTCGTGGGCGCACAGCCGGGCCGTGTGCCAGCCGACCTCAAGGATTTTTTGCAACTGCGCATCTCCGCCAACGAAGGTCGCCTGACGTTCGAAGGGATACGCGGTAAATTCGCTGTGCAGGTCCGCAATTTGCAGCGCAGTTTCCCCAGTGTTTACCTTTAATTCCACATACCGGAAAGCCCGCCACCAGAGAGGCCGGAAGTGCCGGCCTTGTCCTCCATCGGAAAGAAATACATCCCGGTTGCCCACAAATTTATGGCCGGCCACCTCGTCCCGGTTGCCCTTTTGACCATCGGCTCCATAAAGCGCTTCGGCGTATCCCAGAGAAACCTCAGCCCCTTTGCCGCCATTGAGAACCAGTTCCGGATAGGCCGTAGTGAGAGATCCCTGATCGAGCCAGACTCTGGCCTGACAATGAGGAGGAATATTCAGGGGATGCAAGCCCTGAAGAAACCCATCGGGAACAACCACCCCACTGGCATCGCGTACGGCGGAAAAATGTTGAGGCGCGATGACCATTTGCGGAATCGGCGAGGGTTCCAGCATCCAGCGGTTACAGCCATCAGAGAGACCGCGCGGACAGCCGGCTGCGCGACCATCCCCGACCGCCGGCAAGGCAGACGGCCAGGACTTTTCGTCATAATCAGACGACTCCCAGTTCCAAGGATAAAGCGCCCCATCCACACGATCTCCGGGGCCAGCGGCATAATAACCCAGCATTTCCGCGCTGCTAAAAACCAGCGGTGAATAGGCCCGGTTGCGCAGCGCCTTCCAAGACGTATCGGTACGAACCAAATCATCCAGCGCCGGATTTTCCGCACGCAAGATGAACCCGCTTCGCCAGGTCACCTGATTTTCGGCCGCATATTCGCCAAAGTTCCATACCTGGGCGGCCAGCACATTTTCCCCCTGGTGCAAAAAGGAAATCAGGTCCAGCCGGTTAAATCGCCAATGATTGAGATCCCCTCTGGCCGGTCCTCGCCCGACGCATTTGCCGTTCACAAACAGCTCGTACCGGTTATCCGCCGACACATCCACAAAAAACTGTCCGGGCACTGCGTTCAGGTGGAAAGTCTTGCGAAAATGCTGCACCCCATAATCAAACGCTGGCATATCCGCCGCACTTACCCAAATAGCCCGCCACCGCGCGTTGGAAACTTCAGGGGTGGAAGGCAAGACGGGCGCGGCCAGCAAAGGAACGCACAAACACTCCAGGTAGAGGTAGCAACCCAGAATAGAAGGAACGAATCGCAAGGTCATCGGATGGTGAGTTTTGTGAAATCTGTTGCTGTGATGTTGTTGAGGCTAAGCATCTCGAATGCGTGTTATAGAAGTCAACGTGTTTCCGAAAGGCCACACGGGGATTTGCGTCGCCAGTGCAATCCTCCTCAAAAACTCGCTCCAGGGCGGCGAAGACTCCCTGCATTCATCGTCGCGGCCGTTTCAGAGGAAAGTTTGCCCGCAAGAAAAAACGCTCACCCCACCTTGGCTATACAAATGACCCAGAGGTCCGCCCGGAAGGCACAGAATAGAATCAAAGCAGCAATTTTAACCAGCAGGCGTCCAACTTTGGCTACGATGATTAATGTGATTTCGAACGCGGCGGATAATACCCAATCCGGAAAGGAATTATTCCGGCAGCTTCATCATCATGTCACCAGTCATGACTTGGGGAGCCTTGCCAATTTCCGCCCGGATTTTCTTGATGTCGTCGCCGGTTACCGGACCGGCCTTATTACCCCACGCGCCGCGAATATAGGTGAGCACCGCAGCGAGATCGTCATCCGGCAACGCCGCGCCCATGGCGGCCATGGCCATGCTCCAATCCTTGCCACAAACTTTGATGGGCCCGTTAAGACCGGCTAGTGGAATGTGGGCGAGGCGGTTGAACCCTTTGGTGATGACCAATTCAGAGGCTGCCAGCGCCGGAGCTTGACCGGGTTTACCCAAACCATCCGCACCGTGACAAATGCCACACACACTCTCGTACACGGTTTTGCCGCGCGCAAGCGCCGCCGCATCGCCAGACATCGGCTGATAAGCCCCCAAAGCCTCGGCATTGGGATAGGGAGCGTAAACCTTGGGATTAAACCAGCCACTATGCTGATCAAAATAATAACCGCCCAAAAACAACAAAACCAGCGTGGTAACAATTATCCACATGGGGGCAGCGGAACGCGTCGAAGTCGGTTCGCCACCAGATGGCGTTGGACAGGATGGATTTTCGTCGCTCATTTATTTGACAGCAGTGACGGGGGTAAACGGTGCTTCGTAAAGCGGGACGTTGGCTTTGAGGCTCAAAAGGTACGCGGCGAGCTGCCGGGCTTCGGGCTTGGGAACCACTTCCAAGCCCGGTCCAGGAGCAAAATCAGCGGCCAGTTTGAGGGCATCCGGGGAGGGCACATGACCAACCGGGCGAACTTCAAAAAGAAACTTAAAGGACGGCATCGTGGAGGTTTTTACCACGGACTTGGGAGCATAAAGATGCTGCCATTGCCAATTGGCGTCGGGCATACGAACCCCGATGTTGGAGAGGTCCGGCCCCGCCCGCAGACCACCGAGTTGCACCGGCTGGTCATAGAGATAATCCGCAGCCACACTCTGACGATAGCCCCATCCCCGGGCAATAATATCGTCACCCTGTGGAACGATGCGCGTCTCGGATTTCACCCCGATTGCCTTCAGACGGTTCGCCATTTCGGAAACCACCTGCTGATTGGCGCTGGTTAAAAGGGTTCTCGGCAATTCACCGTGCCAGCCTTGGAGGCTGGCGGCAATGGCATTCGTATATTCCACCAGAGTTGGCAGGATGAACAGGGATTTGACAAAGGCACCAAAGTCATCCGGCTGATGCGCGCCGAGCCCCGTCACGGTAACCTCAGTAGCCACGCCGGTCTGGCGGATTTGCTCGGTGTGACAAGCGGCGCAGCCGCTGGCACGATACACCTGCAACCCCAAGGTAGCATCGCCGGTGCGCTGCTGCGGCCAATGATCGGCAGACTGCAGCACGACCGTCTCTTTGGCACCGCCCAATTGCAGGGAGGGGGCGAGCACCAAACCACACCAGGAAGCCCCTAAAGCAACAAAGGCGGCAATAAAAATGGAAATGCCAGTCTTCACGGCTTCACCTCCGAGGCAGCAAGCGGCGAGGTCAGGTAGGCAAGCACGGATTTAACCAAACCAAGCTTCCACTGGATTGTCATGACAAAAACATTCAGCAACAGGCAAAGGGAACCCAGCAACACCAGCAACTGGCCAGTAGTGCTAACTCGGAGGAATTTCAGGGCGACGGCACTCGCATCCGCGAAAGGTACCCTGGCATCATGCCATTGCATCCCCTGCTCCACCCCACCAATCAAAAGCGGTATCACAAACAACAAAACACCGCCGGCAAAGAAAAAGAAATTCCAGCGAGCCAATTTCGGGAAAGGTAGCGGCTGCCCCATCACCTTGGGAAGAATCTCATAAATGGCCCCCATGAGAATCATACCGGCAAAGCCCAGCAACTGCCACTGGGTTACCCCGAAACCAAACCAGGTGAAATCCAAAATCAAGCTGTACCGGGGACAAAATTGACTGACATACAAAACCCCGGAAAGTACAAAACTCAACACCCCGAACTTGATAAAACAAAACGGCCCGCCCAGACAAGCGACGTTTGCGCCGCTCACGGTTTTTTTGGCAACCAGGGCGAGGGCCAACAGCGGTATAACCGACAGCAGAGCGCCCAGCGCACTGGCAGCCGGCAGCCAGGCGGGAACTGGAGCACTTTGAGGAATCCCGCACCAGGTGCCAAAGAAAATCAAGGTGAGGAAACCAAACAAGGCGTAGCCGGAACTGGCGAGTGACCGCCCGGCAATTTTAGGCAGGAAATAAAAGGCCGTACCGATGCCCATCAGCGCCAGCCAGACAAAAATAAGATTGTTGGCGAACCACCAGCCAATGACCGGCTGCACCACGCCCCGGGGCAAGGTGTGGGAAACCAGCAAAAGATTGGCAGTGGAATAAATCCAGGGAAACCACAGCAAGGCGGCAAATAGAAACCAGTGAGACGGATACAAATTACGCTCCCGCCGCCAGCCAAAAGTCGCCGCCGCCGAAAGCGCAACCAACAAAAAGGCGGCAAAAATCAGCACTGCCGCCGCGCGGGGAAACTCCAGCCACAGATGACCGGTGCTTTCGCCGGCCAAAATCCCCCCCAGACCGACCAGAACACCAAGATGCCAGAGATGCGCCGCGACCACGGGGACGACCGGCAAGGCCAGCGGACGCTGGCTTAAGCGGGCAAAAATCCAGAGCATGACCCCGAGGCCGGCCGGAAGACAGAAACCATAGAGCACCGCATCATTGGCGGCGGGAGCCACGCGCCCATAGGTGAGCAGAGGGCAGGCGGAGAGAAATTCCGGGGCATGAAACTTGATGGCTGCAATCAGCCCCAAAACCAGGCCGACGACGAGCCAGATCACCGCGCCACCGAACAACGCCAGCAGCGGCACGCGCAGCGAGGCTTCCAGTTCACCGGAGCAGTCAGATTTGTTCGCAGTCTGGTTCATTCAAAAGCGCTGGGTTTTTCGGGAGCCTTGGGCAATTCGGCGCTGGCCTTTTCCTGGCGGGCGATCAATTCGGCACGAGCGGCGGCGGGATTCTGCCATTGCCGGGCCGCGAGTGACAAAGCCGTTTCCAGCGGAAGTCGCACCACGCCATGGCTCTGATCAATCCAACCGGGCGTTTCCAAGGATTTTTCTTCGGTGGCGCGAATTTCCGAGAGGGCCTTCGTGCGCTCCATCGCCCGGTCCTCGTCAATGGCAGGCAGGGCCTGGGTTAACTTGAGCTTCACGGCGGCCGCGGCAAACAGCACGCTGATAATCAGCAAGCCCATAGCAGCAGCCGAAGCGCGATTGATGGTTTGGTAATTCATCGGGCACCTCCTACACTGGCCTCGGCCAAATCATTAACGACATTGGCATTGACGCCCATGGCCTCCAACAAGCGAGGATCGCGCTGCGGGAAGGGCGGATGCGCCTGAAATTTATTCAAGAATGACCGAGAAAGAAAACCGCCCATGAACAGGAGACAGCCCAGCGGCAGCCAGATCCACTGCAGAGGATAACCCTCATTGTGCAGCGCCGGGAAAATATTAAAACCGAGGTCCGCCGCATGCATCACCCAGGCCCAGAGACAGACGGGAATGACAATTTTAAAATTGGTTTTAACGCTCACCGGCAACAGCGCAAAGAACGGAATAAAGCAATGGCCCACAATCAAGATCATGCTCAGCCACCACCAGTTGCCATTTTCACGGATGAGATACCAAAACGTTTCCTCCGGCACGTTGGCGTTCCACACCACAAAATACTGGGCGAATTCGGTATAAGCCGAAAAAACCGTGAAAGCCAGGAGCAGCACGCCGATGAAATAAAAATAATTCTGCTTGAGCACTGCGGCGAGAATACCTTGACGGAACAAAATTGCCGCCAAGACATAAATTGTCGCCAAGCCAACCCAGACGGAGTCGGAAAAGAAGTAAACACCAAACATGGCGGAGAACCATTGATACTGCAACGCCTTCATCCAGAGCACGGCGGAAGCCGTCAGCGTGAGGGCAAAAGCAACAATGCCCCAGCCGGCGTGAAAGCGCATTTTATAGGTGCACTCTGCGGAACCGTTCTGATCCTGCTCCAAGGATAAGGAACACAAACGCGACGTCAGTAGCCACCAGACCCCAAAGAAAATTGCCGAGGCCACATAAAAACCCGGGACCGTGAAAACGGGCAATTTGGCGGCAACCAGATTATTGGCGGCGGGATCCAAGGTCATCCAGGAATAAATCTGGCGGCTAAAGAGCGCCACCGGCACGAACAGGATCAACAGCGGCAGACGCAGCAGTGAAGCCAGATGCTCGCAAAAACGGCGAATGCCCACCGACCAACCCGCGTCCGTCAAATGATGCATCAGCACCATGAACAGCGCGCCCAAGGCAATGCTGTAGTAAAACATGAAGGCCAGCAGCCAGGAAAAGCCAAACTCTTTCGGGCTCAACACCGCGCCAACCGCCGCCAGCAAACCGCCGACCACCATCAAGGCAACCGGCAACTTGCGCCAGCCAGATAAATCCAGCGGCCGCAGAGAAGTTGTTTCGTTGCTGCTCATATTCATTTCAGCCCGGCCGCCTGAGCAGCCGTTAAATCATTCGTCGTTCCCAGCCAGCTCAATTGAAGGCCGCGTAAATAGGCAATCACTGCCCAGCGATCTTCCACCGGAAGCAGCGGACCAGCCGCGCCCATCACACCTTTGCCGTTGCTGACGGTATTGAAGATTTCCCCATCCGTCAGTTCCACAATCCGCTTGTCATGAAGGTTGGCCACCGCAGCCATGACCCCGATTTTTTTGGTAATGCCGTTGCCATCACCCAAGCGACCATGGCAAGGCGCACAATAAATATCAAAACGGTCCCGACCCCGCTGCAATAATTCCGCAGTCACGGCGAGCGGATTGATTTCCACAAAGTTCGTCGTGCCCGCCACCCGACCGCTGTTGACCGGAGAATCCTCAAAGCCGTAAACCGGTCCACCAGCAGTCTGGATCGCCTCGCTGCGGGCAATCGTCCCCGCTGGCGGCAGTTGGGAACTGACGCCGCTGGCGAAAAAATGATTTGGTTCCTGCGGACGCAGTTTGGCCTGACGATCCATGTCCGGGAATAATTCCAGCGGTGGTTTGCGCGAAAGCTTGCCCTGCAAACCCAGCATGCCAAATGCCGCCGCACCGATGGCCGCGCCGATCAATAAAATGGAAACGATGTAGCGCATCAGTCCTGATCCTCCACGATATCAACGTGCACGCCGCCAATGGTTTCCAACAACTTGCGAGTTTCGGTCACGGAAAATTTTTGATCTTCCGCGCCGATCACAATGACAAATTTATCCCGGGAAACGAGCGCAAATCGGGATTTATTCAGCAGGGGATGGTGCAGGCGCGGGAGTTGGTTCAAACCCAACATGCCGACCAGCGCGCCGATGGCTCCTCCCATGATCATCATGATGTAAGCCGGCACAAAGGTCATCGGGATACTGAACATCGGCTTGCCACCCACGAGCAGCGGATAATCAAACGCGTTGGTAAACCAAATCAGGCCGACCACCGAGGCAAAGGCTCCGGTACCCATGGCGAGGGAAACCCAACCGACCAGGGAATTCCCCTGCCCCGTTACTGCATCAATGCCATGAATGGGAAAGGGCGTGAACACATCCCACCGGCGATAGCCAGCAGCGCGAACTTTTTCGGCGGCATGGAGCACGGCTCCGGGAGAATCAAATTCCGCCATTAACCCGTAAATCTTTTCACTCATTGGTGGCCTCCCTTCTTAGCCCCGCCCAATGGATGATGAGGGTCGCCGTGCGGCGTGGCACCTTTGACTTCCGAGATGGCGATGAACGGAAGGAACTTCACAAAGAGCAGGTACAGCATGAAAAACGCCCCCAGCGTGCCAATGTAAAGACCGATGTCCCAAATGGTCGGCATATATTTGCCCCAGTTCGCCGGCAGAAAATCCTGATACAACGAACCCACCACAATAACGAAGCGCTCGCACCACATACCCACGTTAATGAGCAAGCCGATGACAAAAAGCCAGGCCAGATTGGAGCGGATTTTTTTGAACCAGAGCAACTGCGTCATCACCACGTTGATGCCAATGAGCATCCAGCCGAGAACCATGTAAGTCTGGCCAAAGAGACGATGACCAAAAACCCAGCGCTCGTAAGGATCGCCACTGTACCAGGCGATAAAAAATTCCATCAAATAAATATAATCAATAATGAGGCCGCTCACCAAGGTCAGCTTGGCCACCTTATCAATATGGCTCTTGGTGATGATGTTTTCCAAACCGCACCATTTGCGCAGCGGGATCAAGATGACGAGCACCATGCCAAAACCGCAAAACACGGCACCGATCACAAAGTAGAGCGGGAAAATTGTTGCGTGCCAACCGGCCAATTGCGAAGTACAGAAATCCAAGCCGACGATGGAACTCACAGTAAATACCAGCAGGGTACACAAACCGGAAAGCACCACATAAGCCTTCTCATAGTTATGCCAGTGCCGCGCGGAACCGGTCCAGCCCATGGCCAGAAAACTAAAGATGGTTTTGCGAATCCGGGTGGTCGAGCGATCCCGCAGGGCGGCGAAATCCGGAATCATGCCCATAAACCAGAACAGCATCGATACCATCATGTAGGTGTTTACCGCAAAGACATCCCACATCAAGGGCGATTTGAACTGGGGCCAGAGACCATTGGAATTGGGCACCGGAAACATGAACCAATCAAGCCAAGCACGGCCGACGTGAATCGCCGGGTACAAGCCCGCCATCATTACCGAGAAAACCGTCATGGCTTCCGCCATGCGCCCGATGGTGGTGCGCCAGTGCTGGCGAGTGAGAAAGAGCAAGGCGGAAATCAGCGTGCCCGCGTGAGCCACACCCACCCACCAGATGAAATTCACAATATCCAGCCCCCACATCACCGGATGATTATTGCCCCAGACGCCGACGCCCGTGAACACCTGATAGAACAGGCACGTCGGAAAAATCACCGTAGCGGCAAACGCGGCGGGCAGGAACAAAATCCACCACCAACGCGGCGTCTTGCCTTCGGCGAATTGCGATAACTTGTCGGTCAGGGCACCAAGATTCGGGTTGCCCTCCACCACCGGCGCGCGGCGTAATTCCGCCGGCGGTGCCAGCCGTTTCAATTCTTCCAATGATTGCAGGGAGTCAGCCATTAGCTGTTTCCTTTCCGGGTGAGGCTATGGCTCTCGTATTCTTCCGTGCTGAACGGATTCTGATAATCCGGCATGGCTGGATTCGGGTTGCGAACGCGGGCCAGATAGGTGGTGCGCGGTTTGGTCAACAAATCCCCGAGCACAGCATAGTTCTGGGGCAATTGTTTCAAGCGGGACACGGAACTATCGGCATCGCTGACATCGCCAAAAACGATCGCGCCGGCGGGACAAGCCTGCTGGCAAGCCGTTTTGGGAACCGTGCCGGAGGCTTCTGAAAGGCGTACATTATCGCTCGCACCCGCTCTGGCCTTTTGGGCAATCTTGGCATGCTCAATGCGCTGGGTGCAATAAGTGCATTTTTCCATGACACCGCGCATGCGGACGGTCACATCGGGATTCTTGGAAAGCTTGATGAGGTCCCATTCGTCTTCCGTGCGCATCCCGCTGTTCGGATCCTTCCACCAGCGCAGCAAATCCCATTCGCCATCCGTCTTGTGGGTCAGAGTGGTCGAGTAAATCGGCCCCTTCAATTCCGTGAGCGGACGCTTGTTGAAATCCAGATAATTGAAACGGCGGACCTTGTACGGGCAATTGTTTGAGCAATAGCGCGTACCGATACAGCGGTTATACGCCATGACATTCAAACCTTCCTGATCGTGAACAGTGGCATTCACAGGACAGACGTTTTCGCACGGGGCGGTCTCGCAATGATGACACATCATCGGCTGATTCACCGCCTGAACGTCGTCAATCCATTCAGCAAATTGCTGATTTTCGTCCTTCTGATTGATGTCCGCCTTGAGGGAAAACAGGCTGGAATCGTGACGCTTAGCGGGATTGGACGTGAAATACCGGTCAATGCGCAGCCAATGCATTTCGCGACCGCGACTGACCTGATCCTTCCCGACAATCGGAATATTATTTTCGCTCTGACAAGCGATAACACAGGTGCCGCAACCGACACAGGCGTTTAAATCCACCGTCATGCCCCATTGGTGCAGCGCAGTCTTTTTTGCCTCATCCAGCGGATTGGGATAAAGGGATTTAACAATCGGCGGCTCAACGCCATGAAACTTCTCCTCGGCAAAATTGGGTTCCTTGAGGAATTCCTCGAGGTTCGCCTCGCGCACTGCCGGACGGCCTTCCATGCTCCAGTGATGCTGGGTGCAGGCCAGCACATAGGTCTCACCGGTCTTCTTCAAAGTAGCCCCGGTTTCGAGGTATTTGCCGGAGAAAATTTTATAGGCATTGAAGCCAACGCCCGTACCCACCCGACCGACTTTTTCGCGACCATAACCGAGCGCCAGGCCCAAGGAATAATCCGCCATGCCAGGCTGCGTCCATATGGGGCCCCTAACGCTGCGACCATTCAAGGAGATTTCAACCATATCGCCGTTGGCGACACCGAGGTCACGCGCCGTCTTGCGGCTGATGAGCACAGTGTTATCCCAAGTCATCTTGGTGACCGGCTCAGGGAGTTCCTGCATCCAGCCGTTGTTGGCATAACGACCATCGTCCACTTTGGCGTCACGGAAGAAAATGACGTGCAGGTTGTTAGCGGCCGGAGCCGAGGACCATTTTGCTGCTTCCAGCGCTTTGGCAACCGCCGGTCCGTCGTAAACAACACTTGCGGCATTATTCCCATCCGGGCTGAATCCATTGAACAAAAATTTCTTCCAAGCTGCTTCCAAACCGCCAAAGGTTGCCCGGACGATTTCGTAGGCGCTCGTCTGCGATTCACCGGCAATACGGGCGAGAAACTCCAATTCCGTCAAGCCGCCAAACAAAGGCTGAATCAACGGCTGAACCGGAACAGTGATGCCTTCACCGGTGATGGCATCACCCCAGGATTCGAGATAGTGCGTCGCCGGAAAATTCCAAGCGGCTTTTTCGGCCGTCTCGTCTTCGTAATAACCCAATCGGACCACCGTTTTGGATTTCGGAGCCCAGTTCAGGTTATAGGCCGGATTGCCACCCAGAATCACCAAGGTGTCAGCGAGGCCAGCCTCAAGGCTGGCTAAGTCGGCAGACGCATTTTCAACTGCGGGAACAAAAGTAACCGTATTGCCAATTGCGCCATTGGCGGCGTTGATAGTGTAAGCGAGAAGATGCACTTCCATCGGCTGGCGTTGCCCCGCAACCACCAAAGCATCTTTTCCCGCTTTCGCCAAGTCAGCCAGGCATTCCTTCAGCCACTGCATCACAAAGTCATTGTCGTGATCCACTTTTTGTCCCTGCAGTGAGCCTTGGAGAGCGGCGGCAACTTTTTGAAATTCTGCCATCGAGGCCCGCAAGCGATGATCCGCGCTGGCACCCGTAAGCGTGAACAGCGATTCCACCGCATACAGGCGGCTCATGCCCTCACCGGCCTTGCGGCCGGCGGCAAATTTGCGGATGTGGTTATGCGCGTCGTCCTCGCCGCCCAGAAAATCGCAATCCAGCGACAAAATGACTTTCGCCTTGTCGTAATGGAACACCGGTTTCACCGGCTGGCCGAACGCCTGCGTGGCGGCGCGCTGGTGGATGCCGGAATCAATCGCGTCGCAGGTCACCCACTGCGCCTTCGGAAACTTCTGCGCGATGAGCTTTTGCAGCCGCGCCCGGGAGGGTGATGTGCTGCTTTCCGCGAGGAAAGCCAAACCTTCGCCGGAGTTTGCGGCAAATTTTTTGGAAATTTCTTCGAGGAAACTCAACGCTTCTTCCCGCGAAACCACCTTGCCATCGCGCTTGAAATGGCGGGCGCGGTCAGGATCGTAAAGGTCGAGAAGCGAAGCCTGCGCGTAGCGGTCGGTGCTGCCGTTGCCGCCGGGAAAGAGCGCGTTGCCCTCAATTTTGACCGGACGACCTTCGTAAGATTTGACCACGAGCGGGATGGCCCCGGTGCGTGTGGGCATGGCGGTCGCAAAATACTGCGCCTCGCCAAACGTGTAATTCTCCGGCTGTTTGCCGAACGGTTCCAGCTTTTCCTCCGGACGGCGGCAGCCGGCTCCCAAAGTCGCCACGCCGGCCAGCGCAAAGGACGCGGACATGATCTTGAGGAAGTGCCGACGGCTGGTACCATCCTCCACCATCTCGCTGGCCCCGACCGGAAATTCGCGATGCAGCCAGTCCTTGAACTCCGGCGTGTCCGCCAGTTCATCCAGACTGCGCCAGTAACGGCGTCCGGTGACCTTCGCGGCGTTGGATAAATTATTTTTCATCGGTGACAGGCCGAGCAGCTTTGCAGCGATTCCACTTTCCAATCATGCACGAATTTCTTGCCGTTCACGTCCTGCAAACGGGCGGCCTCAGCGGCGTTGGTACTCCACTGCCACCCCAGGGAGGTGACTTTATCCGGCGGGCGGATCACCGCCGCTGGATTGCGATGGCAATCAAGGCAAAAGCTCATGCTCAGGGATTTGTCGTGGCGCACTTCGGTCATCTCGTCAATGCGACCATGACATTCCACGCAACTAATGCCGCGCGTGACATGTACGGAATGATTGAAATAAACGTAATCCGGCACCTTGTGTACCTGCACCCAGGGGATGGGCTTGCCGGTTTCCGCACTGT
>CAISVF010000529.1 GCA_903888765.1 uncultured Verrucomicrobia subdivision 3 bacterium
GTGGCTCCTTCGTGTAATGATTGCCACGGCGCACATAAAATAAAGCGCAATATTGACCGTGATTCACCCATTAATCATGCCAACGTGGCCAAGACTTGTGGCAAGTGCCACGTCGGCATCGAGGAAACCTACAATAAAAGTATTCATGGCCAATTGCTGACTAAGGGGGACGCACGAGGACCGGTCTGCATTGATTGTCACAGTGCTCACCAGATCGTTAATCCCACGGGTAAAAACTTTAAATCTCTCAGCGACCAGCGTTGTGGCAAATGCCATGAAGATCGGCTGGAACATTACCGCGAAACCTATCATGGCAAAGCCATGATGCTCGGCAAGCCCAACGATGCCCCCGAAGTAGCCGCTTGCTATGACTGTCATGGCTTTCATGATGTCTTGCCGACGGCGGATCCTGCTTCCCACCTGTCCACCAACAATATTCTTGCGACCTGCCAGAAATGTCATCCAGGTGCGACCGCGAAGTTCACCGATTATCGTCCCCATGCCAATCCGTTGGACCAGAAAAATTATCCGTTGCTTCACGTGGTGTTTTTGGCGATGACCGGCTTGTTGATTGGCACGTTTGGCTTCTTTGGCATGCACACGGTGGCCTGGCTGTTGCGTGCGGTGTGGCTCTATATGCACGATTCGAAAACCTTCCGGGAGGCGAAGATCAAGACTCAGGAAGGGGACGAATGGTTTACCCGGTTCCAGCCATTTGAGCGGTTCCTGCATTTTCTCGTCGTGACGAGTTTCCTCACGCTGGTGGTTACCGGAATGCCGTTGAAATTTTATTACACCGATTGGGCAAAATTTATTTTTAGCCTCGTTGGCGGGCCGGAAACGGCGCGCATGCTCCACCGTTTTGGTGCCATCATCACGTTCCTGTATTTTACCCTTCACCTGAGTTCTATGGTCGGCCGGCTATGGAAGGCGAGGGGTAATGTTCGCGATGCTGCAACGGGCAAACTGGATCTCAAGCGCCTCGTGGCAGTGGTGTTCGGGCCGGATTCGATGGTGCCGACCATCCAGGACTGGCGTGATCTGGTGGACCACAATAAATGGTTCTTTGGCAAAGGTCCTAAGCCGCAGTTCGACCGTTGGACTTATTGGGAAAAGTTTGATTATTTTGCCGTATTCTGGGGCGTGGCGATTATTGGCCTTTCCGGTTTGATCATGTGGTTCCCGGAGTTCTTCACGCGCTTTCTGCCGGGCTGGGCCATCAACATTGCACTCATTTTGCATTCCGATGAGGCGCTGCTGGCGGCGGGATTCATTTTCTCCATCCACTTTTTTAATACGCATTTCCGCATTGAAAAATTCCCCATGGATACCGTTATTTTCTCCGGGCGGGTGTCCAAGGCCGAGATGCTGCACGAGCGCCGCCGCTGGTACGACCGTTTGTTAAAAACCGGTAAACTGGATGAATACCGCGTCCGCGACGAATGGTTCCGCTGGAAAAACATCGCGAAATCCTTTGGCTATTTCTTTTTCGGCCTAGGCCTCGTGCTATTGGCCTTGATCATCTACGCCATGGTGTCCCGCTTGGTACATTAGGCCATTGACAGAAATAATGCAGCGAGGTGTAGCGAAGATTTCTGGTTGTTGGCGATGATGTGGCGAAGGCGGAAGGGTGCAATCCTTTCTGAGCGGACCCGAAGCCAGCTACCAAAAAACCACTTCTCGCAAATTGGATTCCGTTGCGCTAAAGAATTTATGGAAATGCGTTAGCGCTGCAGGAATTTTGCCACAGCTTCTGTGCGTGTGCGCACTTGAAGCTTTTCGTAGATGCGCCGGATGTAGGTGTGGACAGTCTCGTACCCGATATTGAGTTTGTCTGCAATTTCCTTGTAGATTAGTCCTTGAGCTAATAAATCCAAAACCTGCTGTTCGCGTTCGGACAGTTCCGGAAGTGTGGAGTCCATCGTTGGCGCAGCGATAGCCGGTTTTTGAAAAGATTGAACCACCAGTCGCGCGATGTGGGTGGTCATGGGGGACCCGCCCCTCTGTACCTCCTCTATGGCGGCTATTAATTCTTTAGTCGGGGTGCGCTTGAGCATGTAGCCATTGGCTCCGGCGGCAAGTGCATTGAAAATGTTTTCTGTATCCTCGTAGACCGTAAGCATCATCACTTGCGTCTGCGGCAGCATGGTCTTCAGTTTGCGGACACATTCTACCCCGTTCATGCCAGGCAGGTTGATATCCATAAGCACGACGTCGGGCTTTATCTTGGGCAGATCTTCCAACGCATCTTCAGCATTACCATAATCGCTAACACAGCGGAAACCTTCGGCGCGGTTAAGCACCTTGACCAGCGTGCTGCGTAGCTTGTCATTGTCTTCTACGATTGAGACCTTAATTGCCATAACCCTAGGAGCATGAGGAATGCCCAAGGAAGAAACAAGCAAGCTTTAATGAAA
>CAISVF010000530.1 GCA_903888765.1 uncultured Verrucomicrobia subdivision 3 bacterium
AAAGAAGTGGTAAAGAAGTGGTAAAGAAGTGGTAAAGAAGTGGTAAAGAAGTGGTAAAGAAGTGGTAAAGAAAAGGTAAACAAACTGGTAAAGTTTTTCGATGCGCCCCCTGTAACGGCAGGCTAGGATTGTAGCAATGATATCCATAAAAAAGGTATTTTAGGCATGGCGCACAAAAAATTGGCGCGACAAAATATGACATTTTATGACAAAATGTGACAAAAACCGCCATTTTTAAAACAGTATTTATTTTATTTATACAATAATTTAGGTTTTTCCCTTCTGGAAGAGTAAGTCTGGCTTAAAAAGCCTTTGCCCAATCCAAAGATTGCTTTTCTGCGGCTTGATGACTTTTGAAAAAACGGCCAAAGCCGGATACCAACCAAGGTTGGCCGCGAAAAATAGATAAAACGAAATATTGGGCCTGATGATTGCCCCGGGCTATTTGGCTGAGGGGGCCACTTCTTGCAAAAGGCTGCGGGCCTGCCGCCAGAGCGTACTGTCGGAAGGAGTATTGGTGAGGCAGCTTTGCAGATAATGGATGGCCTGATTTGTGTCCTGGCGATGGCGGGCAATGGTGGCCAGGCCAAAACTGACCCGCCCCGGTTCGGCCCCAGCCTGTTCCAGTTCGCGAAAGTCCGTTTCCGCCTGCGCATAGTCCTGGCAAACCACCCGGGCGTTGGCCCGATTGAGGCGGGCGGCCACCAGGTTCGTAATCGCGAGCACATGATCCAGAACCGGAATGGCATCGCTGGCATGGCCGGATTGAATCAAAATCGCCGCCTGGCTGTTCAGGAGATGCACGTCGTTCGGCGTCTTGGCCAATTGACTGTCCACCAACTGGCGGGCACTGTCAAAGTCGCCCATCAACAGAAAGGCGTTAATGATGCGATCGGCCATTTCGGAATCTTCAGGATGTTTTTCCAGAACGGATTGCAGCGAGCGACTGGCATTGGGGGTGTTGGTTTGGGCCAGCCATGAATCCGCCTCCATCAAGGCAATTTCCAGATCCACGGCACTGTTCGCCGGCAGGTCCCGGGGGTCATCCCGGAGATGGGTTACCAGCGGGCGGGCGCGGTCAGGCAACTGGAGTCGGGTGTACATTTCTGCGAGGGCCAGTTTGGGAGCCACCAGCGCGGGGGCGAGCGTCCGGGCGCGCTCATATTGTTCCAGCGCTTGCCGGACTAAGCCGTTTTTTTGAAACCAGGTGCCGAGCAGATAACAAAAAAACGGGTCATCAAACGGGCCGTAATTGTTCAGGAGCAGCCCCAGCCGCTGCAAGCTTTCCAACTGGCTGGCCAGTTGGCCCGCGCCGGAGAGTTCCGTTTTGGTGCCAGCGACCAGGTTGGAGTTGCAGTCCAGACTGATCCGGGAGGAGATATTGTTGGAATTCAGTTGCAGCGACTGTCCCAAACGCAGCCGGGCCTCGGGCCAGCGACCGTTTTGTTGCAAGGCTACCCCCCAACTATCCAGTGCCGTGGAAAACCATTCCGCCAGCAGCTGATTTTGCAGCCGGGGAGCTGCGGTAACCCCAAGGGACGGGATTTTTTTCCGCCAGCCGACCGGTCTCCGCGCCGGCGCAGGCACCAGCGAAGCCAGTTCGGTTTGCCAGATATGGGTCCAGTGAGCTTCATTGCTGGCTACCAAGGAATCAGGCAAACCGGAAATTTCATACTGCCCTGGTTCGCGCCCTTTGAGCTCAAAAATGGTTCCGCCGGGTACCGGTTGAAATCTTTCAAAAAAATAGCCGAAACTGGATTGCAGGAGAAAAACCCGGTTAGTCCGGGCCACACTTTCGAACAACTGCATGAGTTCCAGGGGATTAAGCGGATGCCGGTTCACCTCCGTCAGCCAGCCCGCTGGTTGCTGGCGTTGCAGCCAGGCGCGATACTCCACGGTTGGCAAATTCCGGAGATCCACCGCCAGCCAATCCGCCCTTTGAGGACGCTGGGCCAGCGCCGCTTGAAAGGCCACCAGTTTTTGTGGCTGGTCGCTCAACATCAACCCATGACTGCCGGCGGGCAGGGAGTCCACTGCCAATTGGCCGAAAACCTCCAGCGGATGCGCATTGCGGCTGAAAATGGCCGGGGCATTCCGGCCGATCAATATGCCGGTCAGCACCAGGATGCCGGTGGCCACCATAGGGACCGCCAGGCTGCGCCACATCCTCAACACCGCCGGACGAACAGGAAAAGCAGGAACCTTTTTTTGAGAGATGAGGAGGAGTTGGCCCGCGAGAAAGGCGGCCCCGAGCGCGTTTATATAATCAAAGGTCAGCAGCGGCATGGCCATGCCGGACTGCCGGTGGATGATTTGCCGGAGGCCGGAAATGGGATCGAGCGCCAACCAGCCACAGCCGAACAAAAGAATGACGCGTAAACCGCGATACATCCAGATCTCGAACTGTTCCATCATTGACTTATCCCGGGTATCCTCATCCCGCTGGCGAACCAAACAGGACAAGGTGGGGACTAAAAAGTAGAGAATCACGGCCAGAAGTAACAGTCGATGGCCCCCCAAGAATTGATGGTAAAGCAGCAGGGCCAGGTCTTTGCTCTGTTTTAAACTAAAATGCCAGGAGTGCGCCAGGCTCCAGGGAGCATGCGGGGCCAGCCCGTTGGCAAAGGGCAGGTAGGCGTAAACAGAAAACCCGGCAAGGCCCAGCACGATGAGCCGCACAAAAAAAATCAGCGGAATGGTTCGCAGTTTGTCGAACCAGATCATACTGGCGATAAACAGCGGCATCTCCGCCATTTCCCGGTTCGGCCGGTCGGGCCTTACCACGAGCAGCAGCAAACCGCCCACAAACACTGGCAGGGCCAGCAGCATCACCCAATTTTCCGCCATGCCCAATCCCCAAACCACCACGGCCGCATTTAGCCAAATTTGCTGCCGGCTGTTGCGATATTCCAGCAGCAGCCAAAGAGAGGCGGCGAGCAGCAGCAAATCCAGCATTTCCCCTGTGGCGGCGGTGGCTTCCTGCCAAAAACTGAATTCCAGGCCGCATAACGCGGTTGCCACAAAGAGTGGCAAGGTTTTTATCCATTGGTTTCCTGTTTCGAGCGGCGGATCCCACGGCAGCAACTGGACTGTCCGGGCCAGCACGGCCAAAACCATGGCCCCACAGGCGACCGAAAAAATATTGAGCCCCAGTGGCACCCAGGCTGCAGGCAACAGGCGTAAGGGAAGGGTAAGCAGCCACACGACCGGTTGTCCCACCATCGGCAACCAGTCCCAGCCAGCCACTTTTGCGGCTAAATTCAGGCTGCTCACGGTTAACCCGTGGCTGATCGTCAGTCCGTAAAATAAGAGTCCTCCTAGTCCGATCCACCAAGGGATCAAACGTGCTGATTTAAGCATGCCCAATAACTACCCCAACGAAAGCACCGATGCCACAAAAAATTAGCTGAGCGCGTTAACCTCCGGCCATAAATCTGGAACTTTTCCTCGCGTACAACTGGTAGGAATGTTTCAGGTTGCCGGCAAGAAAGCCTCAATGAATATCCACCGGCTAAATTGGAACGGCGCAAATGGCCAACTGAACAAAGCCATCTGAACTCACATGAATCTGAAATTCGCAGTTCTCACACCTCGCGAACAACCCCCCAATGCACATCCAACCGTTTGCCGAGGTACAATTTAACGGCTTTCACGAGCACCTGAGCTTCCAATTGCTGGCCGCGCGCCATGATCTGCGGCAGGGTCATGCCGGGCCGGATTTCAAAACTGCCTTGCGCGATGATCGGACCTTCATCCAGTCGCATGGAAACGAAATGCGCGGTGACGCCGGCAATTTTCACGCCGCTCTCGTACGCCTGCCGGTAGGCTTGCGGACCGGGAAAACTCGGCAACAAGGATGGATGGATGTTGATAATCTTATTTTTGTGACGCCAGACAAAATTCGGCGATAAAATTTTCATGAACCGCGCCAGCACCACAAAATCGATTTCGTACTCCTCCAAAAGCTTCAGCGCCGCGTTCTCAGATTTCGCACGATCCACCCAGTCGAGATGCACAAAGGGCAATTTATGCTTTTTGGCCCGCGCGGCGAAGTCGGCGTGATTGCCAACGACCAGCGCCGGTTCGGCGGGCAGCGTCGCCGCCAGCAGGGCATCAAAGCAGTGCGGCTCTTTGGTTACCATGATGGCAAAGCGTTGACGATGGCGCGGATCGGTCAGGCGTAGTTTTATCTCCATGCCAAGCGCGGCACCAAGGGTTTCCAGGCCGGAACGTAATGCCGTGGTTTTCAAGGCCCCTTGCTTCCAGGAGGCTTGCAGCGTCATGCTGAATTGACCGCGGGTGACCTGCTCCTCCAGCGCTTCAATATTGGCATGCTGTTCAAACAGAAAATTTGTCACCCGGGCAATGACGCCGGTTTTGTCACGACCAATGACGGTAATGGTAGCCAGTTGTTTCATTTGATATTTAAAAATTAAACTGAATGGAGGTGATTTCCAAAGAAATTCCTAATCCATATTTTATGGCGGGTGCCCTGGGTTAATCCTGCCTTTGGTTTTCCGGATGCCAAGGAACGACTAATGTGTTGGATTTGGTTTGAGACCGGGCGGATTTTCTGCAACTTTTCGCAGCTCGAATTGTTCAATTTGGACTCAAATGGCATTTAGCCCGGTCAGAAATCTCGTCGCGACGGTCGCGGAAGCGTCACCGGCGCAGTTCGATGATTGGCGCAAGGCGTGGCGGGTGGCGGCGGACGCTGGTTCCGCTGAACCGTTGCTCACGTTTATTGCGCGGGAACGCGGCGTGACCGAGGAAACCTTTACGCAGCGGCTCGCCTTGGCACTCGGCTGGCCGTATCTGGATTTACCCAAACTCACCATTGAGAGCGAAGTCCGGAACAAACTGTCCACCAAAATAGCTTTTCAATTTTCGATCCTCCCCGTGGCGCTGAACAACGGGGTCCTCCAAATCGCGGCGAGCGATCCGTTTGATGCCGCCATGATGACAGCGGTGCGGTTTGATGTCAAAATGCCGGTGTCCTTCGCCTTGGCTCCGCGCGCAGAGATCGAAAAATCCCTCAAGAAATATTACGGCGTTGGCGCGGAGACTCTCGACGAAATGGGCGAAAGCGACGCGATGGATCTGGATATCGCCGTGGACAAGGAAATCACGGAGGGCGATCAAGAGGCCAGCGTCATCAAGTTTGTAAACCAGATCATTTGGGAAGCCTTCAAGGATCGGGCGACGGACATTCATTTTGAGCCGCAGGAAGATGAATTGCGGATCCGCAACCGTATTGACGGCATTCTGCACCAGATCCCGCTCCCACCCACGCTGAAGCGATTCCAATCCGCCATCATTTCCCGCATCAAGGTCATGAGCGGCATGAATATTTCCGAAAAACGCCTGCCGCAGGACGGACGCATCAATGTGCGCATCAAGGGCGAGGAAATTGATATTCGCGTTTCTACCGTGCCGACGGTTTATGGCGAAAGTGTTTCGCTCCGCTTGCTGACGCGCGGAAAAATCTTCTTGAGCCTGGACAAGCTGGGCTTTTCCAAGATGGAGGAAGATGCCATTCGCGACATCATCATCAAGCCGCACGGTATTTTTCTCGTCACCGGCCCGACCGGTTCCGGCAAATCCACCTCCCTCTACGCGTTCTTGAGCGCGATTAATTCGGTTCACAAGCGCATTATCACGGTGGAGGAGCCGGTCGAATACGAACTGAAAGGCATCAATCAAATTGCCGTTCGCCCGGAGATCGGCCTGACCTTCGCCATGGGTCTGCGCCATATTTTGCGGCAGGACCCGAATGTGGTAATGGTGGGGGAAATTCGCGATCAAGAGACGGCGGATATCGCCATTCGCGCTTCGCTGACCGGGCATTTGGTTTTTTCCACGCTGCACACCAACGATGCGCCCAGCGCATTCACCCGCTTGACTGACATGGGAATTGAGCCATTCCTCATCGCGTCATCCGTCGAAGCGGTGATGGCGCAGCGGCTCATTCGCACAATTTGCCCGCACTGCAAGACCGAGCAGAAAGTGGATCACGAATATCTCCGTAAAATCGGTTTTCCCGAAGCAGACATGCAGACGGCAAAATTCTGGCGCGGTGCCGGTTGCGAAAACTGCCGTCAGCAGGGCTATCAGGGGCGCAAAGGTATTTACGAACTCCTCATTGTCACCGAAGCGCTGCGTCCGCTCGT
Organism: uncultured Verrucomicrobia subdivision 3 bacterium; assembly: GCA_903888765.1. Classification (GTDB taxonomy): domain Bacteria; phylum Verrucomicrobiota; class Verrucomicrobiia; order Limisphaerales; family UBA11358; genus UBA11358. The sequence goes on from CAISVF010000530.1 coordinate 6,171, forward strand.
CATGAATCGCGCGAATGCCTCCACCATCGCCCAGCGCGCCATTGAGGCGGGCATGAGGACCCTGCGCACTGACGGCTGGAACAAGGTGAAAGCCGGCACCACCACCATCGAAGAAGTTTTGCGCGTCACACAGATTGAGGAACATTTGGAAGCCTTGACGGGCGATGAAAAAACGCAGTTCATTCCCCGCCAATGAAATTGCCCGGCATTTTAATCATGTTGCAGCGGGGTGAGCCGGGCGGTCCGGCGGGATCCGCCCACCATTTTACTTCCTGCATTCAACCTTGACCCATGTCGCGCTGGAACACCTGCAACATTCTGCAAATCGCCCCGGACGCCCGTCGGCTCTGGCAATTTGATGCCAAGGGCGGCGGTTTTGTGCTGGCCCGCGAGCAGCGCGTGCCCCACACGGAGCCCTTGTCGGCCCGGGGCGTGGCCAAACAGTGGTCGTCGCTGTGGCAGCCCAAGCTGAACATTGCCTGGTTGCCGGCGGAAAATGTCTTTCTCCGCGTGGTGGAGCTGCCCGCAAGTACTCCCGAGGAAACCTTTTCAATGGTCGAGCTGCAGCTCGAAAAAATTTCCCCGCTGCCGGTGACGCAAATTGTCTGGACCATGCAGGTTTTTGGCTTGCACCAAAGCCCTCCCAAGCCCGATGGCACCGTGGAAAGTCTGCAGACAGTGGTCGTGGTGATTGCCGCGCGCAGCCTGGTGGAGGAATTTCTTGGCCGCCTCGAGCAGGATGGTTTTCTGGCGGACCGGCTGGAAGTACCAATGCTGGACCAGCTCGCCACGGTGGCGGGGTCAGTGAATGGTGCCTGGTTTTTCCCGCTGACGCTGGGCGGCCAGAACGCCGCGCTGGTGGCTTGGTGGGGCGGCGGTGCTCTCCGCAACCTCAGCTTTGTGACCCTGCCTGCGACAGGCGATCGCGGGAAGGAATTAAAGGATCAGCTCGCTCATATTGCCTGGTCTGGTGAACTGGAAGGCTGGTTGCCCGCATCCTCGCAATGGCATCTGGTGGCAGATCCGGTGAACGCGACGGAATGGGAAAATGTTCTGCGCGCGGGGCTCAATGAGCCGGTGAAGATCATACCCCCTCCCGCGCCGGCGGAATTGGCCGCGCGCACGGCGGTGCGCGCAGCGGCGGCGGATGCCAAAGTGCATTTGCTGCCGCCCGAGTTTACCACGCGGTACCATCAACAATTCGTGGACCGTTTGTGGTTGCGCGGATTGGCGTATGGCGGCTTGATGTATGCGTTTTGCCTGGCAATTTATTTTTGTTGTGTGGCCTATCTGGGCTATCGCACGCACGGCGTGGAGCAGCAGGTTGTCAGTCTCGGCGGCAGCTACACCAATGCCTTGCAGCTAAAGGCCCGCTTCGGTGTTTTGCAGGAGCGGTCACAATTGAAATACGCGGCTTTGGACTGCTGGCAATTGGTGGCGCAGGAGCTGACCTCCGGCATTGAGCTGAAACGCTCCAGTTTTGCGGATGGCAGAAAACTTTCCCTCAGCGGCCAGGTAGCTTCGAGCGACACCCAGAAGCTGCTGGATTTTTATGACTCGCTGCGGAAGGCAAAATTGAACGGCCAGCCGATGTTTAACCCCAACCCGGGCACGAGTGACCAGTTGGTCTATCGCAAGCAGGGCGACGCCGTGGTCTGGAATTTCGGCTTGGAATTGCAGCACGGGGAGGCGGTCGGCAAATGAAAAAATATTTTGCCCAGCTTCGTCCCATGGAACGCCGGCTCTTGGTCGGCGTTGCGGTGGTGGTTTTGATCGTCCTTAACGCCGTGTTTATCTGGCCGCATTTTTCCGATTGGGGGGACTTGCAGCGGCGGCTGGGGGATGCCCAGCGTAAATTGAATCTCTACCAGACGGCGCTCGCGCAGACAAATACAATACAGGCCCAGGTCAAAAAATTTGAAAACGAAGGCGAATCGGTGGCGCCGGAAGATCAAGGCGTTGACTTCATGCGCACGGTGCAAGCCCAGTCGGCCCAGAGTAGTGTGAATATTGTCAACACCTCCCGCCAGCTCACCCGCACGAACGACGTTTTTTTTGTCGAGCAATCGCAGAATATTGACGTGATTGCCAATGACGAGCAGTTGGTGGATTTTCTTTATAAACTCGGTTCCGGCTCCTCCATGATCCGGGTGCGGGACCTGGAACTCCAAACTGATCCGCCCCGTCAGCATCTTGCAGCCAAGATTAAGCTCGTGGCAAATTACCAGAAAAATCCGAAGTCCGCGCCCGCCGCGTCCGCTTCCAAAGCAAAGGCAAAATGAAAAATTATCTCCTCGCATTCGTGCTGGCGCTGTCCAGTTGGGAACTTTGGGCGCAACCGGCACCGACCATCCCCGCCACGTCCCCGGCGGCCCGGCGCTTGGCGCGCTCCGCCGGCACCAATGGACCGATGACGATGCCCCGCTACGTATCGCCCGCGCCCACCGCCAACCCTAATACCGTTGCCGCGGCGGGCGTTCCCGCCACTCCGGGAGCCGTCAACTCTGCCGCTCCTTCCGCTTTTCCATCCTTCCCCGGAACCACCCCGGCACGGTCGGCAACCGCAGTCAATCCCGCCACCGGTCAAGCGGAAGAAGTGATTCCCGCCGGAACCATCAATTGGACGAGCGCAGATCTGGCGCAGGTGCTCAGTATTTACGCCCAATATGTCGGTCGCACTATTCTGCGTCCGGCCTCATTGCCGGATGCCAAAATCATCTTAAAAACGGAAACCCCCTTGACTCGCACTGAAGTCATTCAAGCACTTCAAGCCGTGCTCGCCCTCAATAATATTTCGATTGTGAACATGGGGGAAAAATTTGTGAAGGTGGTTCAGTCCGATCAAGCAAACGCCGCCGGTGGAGAACTGGATCGTTCCGGGACGACGAATCTGCCCGCCCTGGGATCGTATGTCACCCACATCACCCAGTTGCATTACGTCAAGCCGACCATCATGCAACAGGTGATTACCCCTTTTGCCAAGCTGCCGAATGCAGTTTTTCCGATTGACGACAATGGCATTCTCGTCATCCGCGATTATGCGGAAAACGTCAAGCGGATGCTGGAGATGATCGAGCAGATTGATGTGAGCGTGCCGGCCGAGTACGTCTCCGAAGTCATCCCCATCCGTTATGCCAAAGTGGATGACATTGCTTCGGCCTTGAACAGTCTGGGCGGTAGCGGCGGTGGTGCCACCGTGAGTATCGGAAGCAGCCCGGGTGGTGGTCAGATCAGCGGCTTGGCCGGCGGAAGCCGCATGGGCGGTGGCATGGGGAGTATGGGAAGCATGGGGGGAATGGGCGGCATGGGCGGCATGGGGGGAGGGATGGGCGGTAGCATGGGCGGAATGAATTCAGGCATGGGTGGCGGTGCTTTTGGCAATCGCACGGGAATGAGCGGGATCGGATCCAATCCCAATGGCACGCCAACCGGCGGCAGCACCTTTGCCCAGCGTTTAAACAATATTATTAACAGTGCCGGTGGCAGCCCGGGTGCCGGTGGCGGCGCGGGCGGCAAACAGGATCAAATCCAATTATTCGGCCAGACCAAGATTATTCCGAACGAAAGCAGCAGCTCTTTGCTGATTTATGCCACCCGCCAGGATTTGGAAGTGATCAAAGGCATCATTGCCAAGCTGGATGTGCCACTGGCACAAGTGTTGATTGAGGCCATCATCATGGATGTGAAACTCGGCAACGCTTTTAACTTTGGTGTATCGGCCGCCCAGAATGGAAAATCATTCACCAGTGCAAAAAACGGCGGCACCGAAGTCGCCGGTGGCGGCGGATTCAATAACGGGCCAGCGTTTGCAAATTTTTTATCTTCCGCCACCAGCAACAGCCTGGCGAACGCCGGCACCAATGTATTTTCGGGCCTGTCGAGTGGCACGGGGCTTAACTATTTCGGCAATATCGGACCAACGTGGGATGTGGCCGTACAAGCCTTGGAAACCGAAAACCATGGCAGCATCATCCAGCGTCCCCGCATTCAAACGTCTCAAGCCAAGCCAGCGCAATTTTTCGTGGGTGATACGGTTCCCTACGTCACGAGTACTTACAACGGATACAGCGGTGGTTATGGCGGTTCCTCCTATTCCCAACTTTCCGTGGGAGTGGAACTGGATGTGACGCCCTATATTAATCCTGAAGGCCTGGTGGTAATGGATATCCAGCAGGAATATGACGAAATCAGCGGCAGTACCGAAATTGCGGGCGTTGGTAAAATTCCCAACACCATCAAGCGCACGCTCAACACGGAAATCGCCGTGCGGGATCAGGATACCATTATGCTGGGCGGCTTCATCAAGTCCAACAAGTCGCACACCCAGTCTGGCGTCCCATTTTTGCAGGATATTCCGATCCTCGGCAACCTCTTCAAACAGCGGAGCGATACCAAGGACCGCGAGGAACTCATCGTCCTGCTGCGCCCCACCGTTTTGAAGACGCCAGAACTCGCTGCTAAGCATACGGTCAAAGAGGAACAGCGTCTGCCCGCCATCTCCGGTGCGGCGGCGGAAGATTCCGAATACGAGCGCAAACTGATTGATGCCCAGCGTAAACGGGAACAAAAGAAGTTCAAGGATACCAAACAATACGATGGTTTCTTTGTGCCGGTGCCGGATGAAAACCTCACCAACAGCGTGGTTGCACCGGCACCATCCGAACCTGAACCGGTTAAAGTCCTGCCGCCCACCATGAAAAAATAATCGGCAGGGTTAGCGGATGGGGAAGATATTCCCGGCCGCCGGCTATTTTTTCTTCGCGCGGAGGACCAGCAGGGGAATATTGGTGTGATGCCTCACTTGAGTAATAGTGCTCCCATGGAAGAGATCACCAAAGAACCGATGCCCATGGCTAGTCATGGCAATCAAATCGCAATGCTCGGCGGCAGCGATGCGCAGAATTTCGGCGGGCGGATTGCCCATGGCCAGTTCAGTCTCCACAGAAAGTTTTTGCGCGCGCAGTCCGGAGGCAGTTCTTTCCAGATAAGCGCGGTCTTCCTTCATTTCTTCGGACTCGGCAAGCTTAAGCTGGTCAAAACACCGGGCCGCAAAACCGTCGGCCACGTGCACCAGTAATATTTCAGAACCAAAATGGGCGGCAAGTTTCGCAATATGCGGGAGGATGGTTTCGTCCGCCGGGCCGTTTTCCAGCGTGATGAGGATTTTTTTATACATGGCGCGGGGCAGCTTAGTGGCTGGAAGAATGAAAGGTGGAGTAGAGCAGGACAATGTTTAAAATGGCAATGACAGCCGCCGTGCACCAAGCCAGCAGTTTCAGCCAGGAAGGATTGACAAATTCTCCCATGCGTTTCCGGTCGCCGGTAAACCGCACCAGGGGGATCACGGCAAATGATAACTGAACACTCAAAATCACCTGGCTGAAAATAAGCAGTCTGGCTGCGCCCCGACTGCCATAGAGCGCAGTCACAATGATCGCCGGCACGATCGCCAGCAATCGCGTAATAAGCCGGCGCAGCCAAGGACGCAACCGCAAATTCAAGAATCCTTCCATCACAATTTGTCCGGCCAATGTGCCGGTGAGCGTGGAGTTCTGCCCCGAAGCCAACAGCGCGAGGGCAAAAATAACACTCGCCGTCCCCACACCCAAGGTGGGGCTGAGCAATTTGTAGGCATCTTGAATTTCGGCCACGTCATGCTGGCCGCGCGTATAAAAGGTAGCGGCAGAGACGATCAGAATGGCGGCATTAATGCCGAGAGCCAGAAGCAATGCCGTGGTGGTGTCAATCGCCGCAAAGCGGATAGCCTCGCGTTTGCCTTCAGCATTCTGCTCGTATTTACGGGTTTGGATAATGGAGGAGTGCAAATACAGATTATGCGGCATCACCGTGGCTCCGAGAATGCCAATGGCGATGAATAGCATGCCGGGATTCGTTACGATTTCCATCGTCGGCAGCAAACCTTTCATGACCGAAGCAATTTCCGGCCTGGAAAAAATGATTTCCAGGAGGAAACTGGCGCCAATCAGGGCAATCAGCCCAACAACCAGCGCTTCAAGGTAGCGAAAACCACGTTTTTGCAACAGCATCACCACCAGCACATCCAAGGCCGTGAGGCAGACCCCAATCAGCAAGGGGATTTTGAATAACAGGTTCAACGCCACTGCGGAACCGATCACCTCCGCAAGATCGCAAGCGCAGATGGCAATTTCGCACAAGATCCAAAGCATGATCGCAACCGGGCGGGAGTATTCATCCCGGCAGGATTGCGCCAGATCCCGGCCGGTAGCGATTCCGAGACGCGCCGCCAGCGTTTGCAGTAAAATCGCCATCAGGCTGGAGATAACGATCACCGATAGTAGCCGGTAACCATAGGCAGAACCACCAGCTAGATCAGTCGCCCAATTACCAGGATCCATGTAACCCACTGCCACCAGATAGCCCGGGCCCGAGAAGGCCAGCAATTTGCGCCAAAAGCCGAGTGATTTTGGCACCGGAATAGTGCGGAAAGATTCCGGCAGGCTGGGAGCATCACTGCGGGAATTCTTGCGTGCGGGACTGGCGACTTCACTCTTCAACGAAAATCAGGTTAGCTGCTGCCATGGGCGAGTCAATGAAATCAGGGCGCTGAAAAATGATGAGGTTTCCGTTATCGGGGTGATTCAGATCAGGAAATCCGGGGTGAAAATCTTGGCCCGGCTTCGGTTTTCGGGCCACCCATGCACATGGCACTTTGACTCGCCCTTCATTTTTAAAGGCATACCGCCACGGGCGGTTTGGTGAAAAGAATTTCCTGGCCCAAGGGAAAGAATGGACGAAGGCACCAGGAAAAAATATCCTTTTGTTAATGCGACCTTTGGATATTCAACTCATAGGAACCGAGCTGGCCGTCAAATGGGAAGACGGCTCCGAGCAATTTCTTTCCCTGGAAAATCTCCGCCGCGCCTGTCCCTGCGCCGGTTGCAAAGGCGAGATGGATATTCTTGGGAATGTTTACAAAAATCCGGAAAAACCTTTCGCTGCGAATTCCTTTCAACTGGTCAAACTGGGAACGGTGGGTGGCTATGCCATCCAGCCGACCTGGGCGGATGGTCACAATACCGGCCTTTATTCCTTCGAGTACCTGCAGCGCGTGGCGGCGGCACCTTGAATTCCGGGTTCCGCCGATGGCAGCGCGGTCCGCTTACATGGCCGACATAATTTCTTTCGCACGCTGTTTCGCCAGGAGAAGAAATGCGTCGAGCAATGGTGTGTTTTTACCGCGCCACAAGGCACCAATCTGCGCGGGCGGGAAACCTTTCAGCGGCAGGACCCGGACGTTGTCCGGCAGGGGTTTGGTCGGCACCCGCACCGAGACACCGATACCCAGGCCATCGGCGACATAATTTTCAACCAGATCCACTGAACTCGCTTCCACGGTCGGATACCATTCCACACCCAATTCAGCCAGTCGCGCCAGAAAAGCTTTGGCCACGCCCTCGTGCGCCGGCAGGCAGATAAGCGGTTCGTCAATCTTGTCGCGCGACCAAAGATCCTCCGCCGATTTGAGGCCGGAGGATTTCTCCACCAGCAGCACAACCGGTAATTCCAACAGCACCAGTAATTGCATGCCAGCCAGCGGTTTATGCCCCACGAGAGTTATAACCAGATCCACTTCATCCTTGGCCAGCAGTTCTTCCAGTTGCGCCGGGTAACCTTCCCGTAGGGAAACTTTGAGGCCGGGAAATTTTTTACGGATGCCTTGTAAAAGCTTGGGAAGATGATCCCGCAGCACAATGGTCGAGGCCCCGATGCGAAAATGGCGCATCTGTCCCCCTTGGAATTCCTCAGCCAACCGGCCCAGGTTCGCAAAAAAAGGCTCAATAAAGGTGTAAAGTTTTTCCCCTGCGGGCGTCAAGGCGAAGGGCCGCCGCTGGAAAAGTGTCACCCCCAAAAACTCTTCCAACTGGGCCACCTGTGCGCTCACCGCAGGCTGTTGAATGCCATAGGGAATATTGCGCACGGCCGGCATGATGCCGCCGTGCCGCGCCACGTAGTAAAAAAGTTCCAGATGGTGGATATTCATTGATTCAGGCGATGTTGGCCCCAGTTTTATCAATTATCGTCGGCGAGGCAAGGCATGATAGGTTCTCCTTGAAAACATGAAAAAACTGCCGTCGTTCATTACCACGGGGCTTGGACTTTGCCTGCTGACCGGTTGCGCCACCACTGAACCGGCCGCACAAAAACATGCCTGCCGGGATTACTCCGGTTATATACTCAACCTCGCCACCGGGGGGACCAACGATGTAGGGCACCCGCCTGCCTTGCCCATTCGCCTTGGCGTGGCGCAAATCGGTGAATCTGCTCCGCCGCAGGCGATGTGTGCGGCCCTGGCTGCGGATAAAAAATCCGTTGCCAGCGTCGTCAGCTTGCCCTTGCCGGACCATCTGGAAAACCAATCCGGCCATAGCGTCGAGAAATCGCCGGATGCAAACTATGTCAACGAGATAAAATCCGTCTGCCATCTCGCGCAAGCCGGGGGAGCGGACTATGTTTTTATTTTCGGGC
>CAISVF010000531.1 GCA_903888765.1 uncultured Verrucomicrobia subdivision 3 bacterium
GGCTCGCAGCTCGCCCCTCTGCTCGTTTTAACTCGCCAACGCAAACCACAAATTGTATCTACTTTTCCCAGCCGGAACATGAGTCTGAAAGGACCTGCTTACTCAGATCCCTTCGGTGTCTTTTTTCCATGAGTCAACGGGCCAAGGCTTCCGTCGCGGAGCGGCGTGGAAAATCAGCCAGCCACAAGGTGACTGGCAAACCGCACCAACGAAATTACGTACTGCGCCAACTAAACCTGAAGTATTGCAAGACGCGCTTTGTACCGGGCCGGGCAGATACGCCCGAAAAGACGGCCGAACAAGCGGCGTTTCTAAAAAACCTCCAACCCAAACTGGCCGAAGCACAAGCGGTCCACCGGTGCCAACACTGGGAAACCGTCCCCACAAATGCATCAACGCCGGGCTGAAGGCTGCAAACTCGTTACAGTTGGAGCGCGGCTGTGTCCCGCAAAGCGGGATTAGCCGTAGCACATCCAAGCACATCCAAACGCACGGCGCCGGCAAAAATCAATCCCACCTCTCACCGCCATTCGGGCGCTGCGACTGGTCCGGCGGACACAGTCGCGCTCCGTCAGAAAACTCCGCTGGGAGCGAAAACTAGGCAGCCAGCCCGGGTGCTTGCGCATGGCCATCAATGATTGCAAACCTTGGCGGCATCAATGGCGAGGCCATCTGTGTTCTCCCTGAATTTGCCGTGGTCGGCGAGGAAGTCGATCAGTGCGTCAGCGTCCAAATTCTCGGCGGAGCAAGTATGGAAGCGTGCGTCCGCGCCAAATTTGGCGATGATGGCGGCCTTGAGCGAGTTGCGGGTGTAAAGCTGGTTAGATGAGGTCATCATCTCCATCACTTGGTGGCCATGGATTTGGTTGGGCATGATGGCGGAATGAAAGCCGATACGATAAGGGCGGGAAAGCTTATTCCGAACCGGAATCGCAACATGAAGAAAAAATGGCAGATGTCGCTGGTCCGTGCGGAAGGTAGTCTTTGCAGCCACCCGCGACTGGCTCGCCCACAACTCTCATCTGGCTTTCAGCCACCTCTCCAGTCATCACGGGCAAAGTATATAGCCGCTTCAGGAACGGCACTTTCGTCGCATCGTTTTAATGAATGACGGTTGATAGTTTTTCGATTAACGCCGTCCGGCATGGTTTTGGTAATTTTTATCCATGCAAAACGAAAATCAAACTCGGATGACAAACCCGCCAAAAAAATTCCTCGGTCCGTTGGTCGTGGGAGTTTTGCTGCTGGTCGTGGGAGTCATATTTTTCAAGGAGGCATGGCTTCCGATGACAGAACGATCGTGGATCGGCCACCGGTTCGCGGCAATGATTTTTGCGAGCCCGCTGATGCTGCTATTGGGCGCGGTGATGTCGTTCGTGGGAATATTCCGTCTCTTGAGGCGATTCCTATATTCGGCTCCACTGGTTTCAACAAAGCAGACCGTTCGGTTTGAGAAAGCCTGGCGAGTGTGCTTGTGGGCCGTCACGGGCGCGACCATTTTCCCTTGGTGGTGGCTGGGCATCCTGACGTGGCTGAACGGCGGCCGCCCCGGTAACGAAGGCGAGGGTTTGGGCGGATTTCTGATTGCTTCCTTCATTGGGGTGCCCTCGCTGGCA
>CAISVF010000532.1 GCA_903888765.1 uncultured Verrucomicrobia subdivision 3 bacterium
TCCAGTTGATTGGCGTAGCGCGAAGCAAACCCGTCCAACTCCTGGGTGATATGCCGCACGGTCGTCACCATGAAGTTGTAGCCGAACATCGCCGGAATGGCGACGAGCAGGCCCGTCACAGTGGCCACCAGCGCCGCCGCCACACCCGGGGCCATGGCGGTCAAACTGGCAGAGTTCTTCTCGGCAATACCCGCAAACGTGGACATGACGCCCCAGACCGTCCCCAGCAGACCGATGAAGGGCCCACCCGCCACGGCGGTGGACAGAACAATCATTCCTTTCTCCAGCGCCATCGCCTGGGCCGAGGCCGCCTCCTCCAGCACCACTTTTACGGCTTCATACGAGGATGTGCTGATTTTTGTGGTGATGGCCCGGGCTAAATGATCAGTATTGCCGTCACCCACCCCCTGCACGACCACGGCTCCTTTAAGGACCACCGGGTTGTTTTTCAAATGATACAGCACTTCCTCAGCGCCACGCTCGTAGAGCGCGTAAACCGGCGCGCCGTCGAACTCCTCGCCGCGCTTCTTGATGTCCAAGGGATCCCGCGTACCGGCATAAGCGGTCAGAAATTTTTTCGTGGCGCGACGCGCAATGGTCAATTGGCGAAATTTGGAGATTATGATGGTCCAGCTGAACAGGGACAGCAACAGCAGGACGAGGACGGTGATTTTGCCCTCCGTCGTCGCATTTTCAATGGCATAGACGGCGGCGTTCGCCAGCATAGGATGAAGAGTGGGAAGCATGAGTGATGGTGGTTATGTTTTTATGTTTAATTCTCAGTTCGGGATGGGCAGCATTGATCTTAATTATTTCTTCGCAGGTAAAATCACGGTCACACGGCTGACTTTCTGGGCCAGCGTGATACCTTTACGTTTCTTTTTCGTCAATTCATCGTCCCCGTTGTCGGTTGACTTTTTCAAAGTCTGAGCGGCATCTCCTCCCGCCGATGCGGCGGTGGCGGTGGCTTCGGCTGCGGACCCGGCGGCGAGCCCCTTATCCCCGCTGGTATTGCCGCTGACGGTGGCATTGGATTCCAGGTTGGCATCAATACTGGATCCGCTGGCACTCACGCCACCAACGCCAATGATCGTGCCGGATACAGAGCCGCTGGCGGAAGCCACGCTGACGGTACCCAAACCCAGCACGTTCACGTTGATGTTTTTGTTGGCGTCGAGATTGATATTACCCAGCGCAAAAATATTGCCGGTAATGCCACCGGAGGCCTTCAAATCCACGGACCCGGCACCGATCACGCCTGATCCGGAAGAATCAATGTTCTGGTTGTCGGATATTTTTACCAGGGTTCCAGCCGCCATATTGTTGGCATTAATGACCGGATTTCCGTATTTATCCACCACGACCGAGACGCCTCCGGGAAGGATTTGCAAAGCGTCACCCGCCAGAATTTCGGCGGGAGTCAGGGCGTTGGCCTGTTTTTGCCAAGCATAGCCAGCATAAACATTTAATTGGCTATTGCCCACAATCCCATTCATGGATCGCTCCAGTAGCTGCGCGGAAGTCTTCTGACCAGCCAGCGAAAGTCGGAATTCATTGGCCAGGCCGACCAAATCCAGTGGCAGGCCGAATAACGAGATATCGGGCGAAACGGGCTGGTTGAGTAATAATTGCACAATGCCCCCTGCCCCTCCGTTGATGGTGCCATTGGGCGTCTCCACCAATATATTGCCGGGTTGCGTGTAAGAGGTTTGCAAAATACCGCTGCCGGGAATCGTCGGGGTGTAAGAACTCACCGCGTGAGTCACCGGATCCACCAAATAGCCATTGACCACCACATATCCAGAATTGCCATTACCGGCATTGATATTTCCATTTTTAGAAATCACGGTGACTGAACCGCTAGGCGTATTGATGCTTGAACCGTCGTTTGGGCGGATGTCATAGATGCCTATGCGAGAGCCATTCACATCAATGTCACCACTGGCATAAACGGCCACGTTTCCCAGCCCGGTGGAATAAATGCCCCGGGCACCCAAGGCGGTGACAGAGAATTCCGAGGACCCGGTATGAA
>CAISVF010000533.1 GCA_903888765.1 uncultured Verrucomicrobia subdivision 3 bacterium
CAGCGCGTCGGCGAAGTCGTCTCGAACAAGATGACCAAGACGATTGTGGTGCGCGTGGAGCGCCGTTTTCCGCATCCCCAGTTCAAGAAGATTGTCACTTCGTACAAGAAGTTCTACGCTCATGACGAAAAGGCCGAGGCCAAAATCGGGGATACGGTTTGTATCGAAGAGTCGCGCCCGCTGTCCAAATTAAAACGTTGGACCCTGGTCAAAGTGCTTGAGCGCGCCGCCGAAACCGCAGTGGTAGCCTGATATTTAATTTATGTTGCAAGTTCGATCCAGTTTGGACGTGGCGGACAACACCGGTGCCAAGATTGCTTGGAATATCGGGGTGCTGGGCCGCAACCAGCGTTATGCCGGCATCGGCGACGTCATCAAAGTTCACATTAAGGACGCTGCGCCGGATGGCACGGTCAAAAAAGGCGAGGTGCATGACGCTGTTATTGTGCGTACCCGCCAGATTATTCCCCGTGCTGATGGTTCAGTGCTGCGTTTTGACCGCAATGCCTGCGTGATTATTGACAAGGAATTGAATCCCAAAGGCACCCGCATTTTCGGACCCGTGGCGCGCGAATTGCGTGAGAAGAAGTTCATGAAGATTATTTCGCTCGCGCCGGAAGTTATTTGAAGGTTATGTCAAAATTTCATGTTAAAAAAGGCGACGACGTCGTAGTGCTGGCCGGCAAGGAAAAGGGCAAAAGCGGAAAAGTGATCGCTGTGCTGTCCAAAAAATCCCGCGTGGTGGTGGAAGGTCTGCAAATGATCAAAAAGCACACCCGCAAGAGCCAGCAGAACCCGAACGGTGCCATTGTCGAGCGCGAAGGCTCCATGCACATTTCGAACGTCAAGAAAGCGGAAGCGGCTGCGGCCAAATAAATTTTCACGGCTAAATCCGTGAGCTGAATCAATGAAAGCCAGACTTTACAAAAAATACACCGATGAAGTGGTGCCGGCCCTCAAGGCCAAGCACAACTTCGAGAATGTTCATCAGATTCCCAAGTTCGTTAAAATCGTGGTGAACATGGGCATCAATGCCTCATTGGAAAAAGGTGCCATTGAGGATGCCGCCAAGGATCTGACCCAATTGACCGGGCGCAAGCCGGTAATCAGCCGGGCAAAAAAAGACGTGGCGAATTTCAAGCTGCGGAAAAATCAGGCCATTGGGTGCCGCGTAACGCTCCGCAAGGACGTTATGTATGAGTTTTTTGATCGCCTGGTTGCCACTGCCCTGCCTCGTATTCGCGATTTTCGCGGGCTGTCTCCCCGGAAATTTGATGGGCGCGGCAATTATACTTTCGGTGTGAATGATCAGACCATTTTCCCCGAGATTGAATTGGACAAAATTAAACGCCAGCAGGGTATGGATATAACTATTGTCACCACTGCGGGCAAGGATCCTTTGGCCCACGACCTGTTGAAGTTGATGGGTTTTCCGTTCGCCGAGAAATAATTTTTGATATGGCTAAGAAAGCATGGTTGGAGCGCAATAAGCGCAAAGCGGATACCGTAAAGAAGTACGCGGCCATACGTGCCGAACTCAAAGCGAAGCGCGATTACGCCGGTCTGGCCAAATTGCCCCGCGATGCCAGCCCAACGCGTTTGGTGAATCGCTGCGCGATGAGCGGACGCCGTCGTGGTTACTGGCGGAAGTTCGGGGTTTCCCGTTTGACTTTCCGCGAGGCGGCTTTGAACGGGCTGATACCCGGTGTGACCAAGGCCAGTTGGTAAAATTTATTCGTGCTTGCTGTCGATCCCACGCTGTTGATGGCTTCGAAACGAAGGACGAAAGTAAAAAAGTAATATGAGTGATCCGATTTCTGATATGTTGACGCGCATCCGCAATGCGGGTGCCGCCCAGCTCCCGGCGGTGGAATTGCCGCATTCCCGTGTTAAGGAAAGCGTGGCCAAACTGCTCGTTTCCGAAGGCTATGTAGCCGATGTAACCGTCTCCGGCGAGACGAAGAAGAAAATTAAAATCCGCCTGAAATATAACGGCAAGAAAAGCGTTATTGAAGGTCTCAAGCGCGTGAGCAAGCCTGGTCTGCGCCGTTATGTGGGCTCCACGGAAATTCCTCGCGTTCGCGGCGGCTTGGGGGTCGCCATTGTGTCAACGTCGGAAGGTCTTCTGACGGATCAACAGGCGCGCAAAAAAAATCTCGGCGGAGAACTCCTCTGCTATATCTGGTAAAATTTTATGTCGCGTATTGGAAAACAACCGATTGCCATTCCCGCCAAGGTTAAGGTGGAAGTGAAGGGACAGAAGGTTTCCGTGGAAGGTCCGAAAGGCAAACTCAACTGGGAACTTCCCCGGCGCACCTCGCTCAAAGTCGAGGGTGACAAAATTACGGTAAGCCGGGTGGGCGATGACGCTCAGTCGAAATCATTGCATGGCTTGAGCCGCGCTGTGGTTAACAACATGGTTAAGGGCGTAACCGATGGTTTCGTCAAGAAGCTGGAAATCCAGGGGGTTGGTTTTAAAGCTGCCATTACTGGCAAGGTTGTGAACCTTTCGTTGGGCTATTCCCATCCGATCAATTACACGATTCCTGATCAGATCAAGGTCACGGTCGAAGAAAACACCAAATTGACCATTGAGGGCCCGGACAAGATGCTCGTGGGCAAGGTTGCTTCCGAAATTCGCCATTTCTATCCGCCGGAGCCTTACAAGGGCAAAGGTGTTCGCTATGTCGGCGAGCATGTCCAACGTAAAGAAGGTAAGACGGTCCAATAATTAATTTCGTTCACGGCCTGATCCGTGAACCAATTGCGATGAGAACAGAAAAAAAATTAAAGCTGAAGCAGTTGCGCCATTGGCGCATTAGGAAGCGTGTCAGTGGCACGTCGGAACGTCCGCGCATGAGCGTCCGCTTCACCAACGAAAACATTCACGTGCAGTTCATTGACGACGTGGCCGGCAAGACCATTGCCGCGATGTCCACGGTGGGCAAGGGTGAATCGAAGGCTGCTTCCGCCAATGTTGCCGGGGCTAAACAAGTCGGCTCTCTGGCGGCCAAGGCCGCCTTGGACAAAGGCATCACAACGGTCGTTTTCGATCGCGGCGGCACTCGCTATCACGGCAAAATCAAAGCCCTGGCCGATGCGGCGCGTGAGGCTGGACTCAAATTTTAACCTGAACCGGAGAATTTATTGTGGCTGAAATTGAAAACATTGTTGGTGCTCCCGCCGCTCCCGAAGAGCCGAAACCGCACACCGAATCGCGCGGACCGCGCGGAGGTCGTGGCGGTGGTGGTGGACGTGGTCGCGGCCGTCGCCCTTCCGACGTAGGTGAAAACGCCTTCGAAAAAGGCGGTGAGGAAATTGTCGAGAAGGTGGTGTTCATTAACCGCTCCTCGAAAGTTGTCAAAGGCGGACGCCGCTTTAAATTCAGCGCTCTGGTTGTGGTTGGCGACAAGAAAGGTCGCGTAGGGATCGCTCTCGGCAAGGCTGCGGAAGTGGCTGATGCCATCCGGCGCGGCGGCGAGCTGGCGCGCACCAAGATGCAGGCCGTCTCTTTAAAGGACGTGACCATTCCGCATGAAGTTTATTCCACCTACGGCGGAGCTAAAATTCTCCTCCGTCCGGCTTCGCCCGGTACAGGTATTATTGCCGGCAAAACGGTGCGTTCGGTTTTGGAATCGGCGGGCATCAAGGACATTTTAACCAAATCCCTTGGCTCCAAAAATGCCGCCAATGTTGTGAAGGCAACCTTGAACGGACTGCTGAGTTTGCGCACCCGCGAGCAGATTTATTCGGCCCGCGGCTTGCAAATCAAAAAAGTAGCCACCCCAGTAATCACTCCCGCCGTGGTGACGGCCTGATAAACTTTTATGCGACTCCACAATCTTAAACCTCGTCCTGGCTCCAAGCACCGCCGCAAGCGGTTGGGTCAGGGTGAATCCAGCGGTCGCGGTAAAACGGCCGGTCGCGGTGGCAAAGGCCAGACCGCGCGCTCTGGTAGTTCCATTCGTATTGGTTTCGAAGGCGGCCAGATGCCCCTCATTCGCCGTATCCCCAAGCGCGGTTTTAACAATTCCGAATTTGCCACCACCTATGTGGCCGTAAATGTCAGTTCGTTGAACCAGTTTGAAGCCGGTGCGCGAGTGGACGAAACTGCCTTGCGTTCAGTAGGACTGGCCAATGGAACGTCTGACGGCGTTAAAATTCTCGGCTCCGGTGAATTGACCAAAAAACTGGTCGTGGTGGTCAGCGCGGTTAGCGCTTCGGCCAAAACGAAAATCGAAGCCTTGGGTGGCTCGGTTGAAATAATCGCCAAAAAATCCCCGGCTCCGGCCAGGAAATAATCCGGCAGAAGAATGTTTCGCTCCATCGTCAACACCCTGGGTAATTGTTTTAAAATTCCGGAGCTTCAATCCCGGATTTTATTCACCCTTGGACTGCTCGCGGTTTGCCGCCTGTTGGCGGTTATCCGCATCCCGGGGATGAATGGTCAGGCTTTGTCTGACTTCTTTGCCTCAAAAGGTGGCGACGGTGGTATGTTGGGGATGTATAATACTTTTGCCGGTGGCGCGTTTGAGCATTGTGCCGTCGGTGCCTTGGGCATCATGCCCTACATCAGCGCCACGATCATTATCCAGTTGCTAACCGCCGTTTGGCCGCGCTTAAGCAAATTGGCCCGCGAAGAAGGCGGTCGCACGCAGATTATCAAATACGGCCGTTATCTCACCGTGGCTCTTTGTTTAGGGCAAGGCATTTATTTTGCGAGCAGCTGGCTGCATCCTCAGGCTCAGTTTCCCGGAATCACTCAATTGGTATTGATTGACAATCAAGTGCTTTATTATCTGGTGGCCGTAACCGTGATGACTGCTGGGACGATGCTGCTGATGTGGCTCGGTGAACAAATTACCGAACGCGGGATTGGCAACGGTGTTTCCTTGGTCATTACCATCGGTATTTTGGCTCGCCTCCCACGTGCGGTGCGTGCTTTGATTGACATGTTCCATCCGAGTAGCGGTTTGGAAACGGATTATCACTTTGCCGGAACCGGTTTGCTGTTGATCCTTTTGTTGGTCATGGTGGTGGGCGGTGTTATTGCAATTACGCAGGCGCAACGCAAGATTCCTGTACAATATGCTCAGCGGGCCGTGGGGCGGAAAATGTACGCCGGCCAGACTTCATTCATGCCTCTGCGTGTTAATTATGCCGGCGTGATGCCGATCATTTTTGCCCAATCCATTCTGATGTTTCCTCAGCCGGTTTGTTCCTGGTTTGCTAACACGTTTAGCAAAACCCCGTTTATTGCCGATTCTTTTCGGAGTTTGGCGCAATCGCTCAATTACGGATCATGGCTTTACATGGCCATTTACTCGGCGATGATTCTCTTCTTCTCCTATTTCTGGGTGGCCACGCAGTTCAACGAAATTCAAATTGCTGACGATCTCAAGAAAAATGGCGGGTATATTCCCGGCGTGCGTCCCGGTCAGGGAACCAGTGATTACCTGCATCACGCCATGAGCCGCATCACCTTGGCTGGTGCGATTTTCCTGACAATCATAGCGACGATTCCCATTATTTTGGGTCGTCATTTGCAGATTCCGCCAGATGTCGCGCAGTTTTTTGGTGGTACCAGTATTTTAATTGCTGTCGGGGTGCTCCTCGACACCATGCGCCAGATTGAGTCGCATCTGATGATGCGCCACTATGATGGGTTCCTGAAAAAGGGACGCATTCGTGGCCGCTTCTAATCCTTTGTGGCGGGAATTAAAATCAAATCTCAGGACGATTTAAAGTTGATGCGTCCGGCGGGTTATGTGGCCGGCAAAGTTTTGGATGAAGTGGCGGATTTCATCAAGCCCGGGTTAACGACTCGCCAGGTGGATTTTTTTGCCGCCGAACGAATCAAACAATATCAGGCTAAAAGCGCGTTTTTAGGTTACCGCAAGTTTCCCGCGCACACCTGTTTGTCGGTTAACGACGAAGTGGTGCATGGGATTGGTTCGGACCGGGAATTAAAATTTGGGGATATAGTTAGCGTGGATGTCGGGGTTATGTATCAGGGCTTTATCGGGGATACGGCCAGAACGGTGGCAGTCGGTGGGTGCGGAGTGGCGGCGCAACGATTGCTGGACGTAACCGAGCAATCCCTGTTTCTGGGGATAGCCCAGGCGAAGCCCGGAAACCGGGTTTTGGATATTTCGATAGCGGTTCAACAATATGTTGAACAACACGGGTTTAATGTGGTGCGTGAATTTGTGGGGCATGGAGTGGGGCGCTCGATGCATGAAGAGCCGCAGGTGCCGAATTTTGACGAAGGTAAGAAAAGTTCACCTAAGTTGAAGACGGGCATGACGATTGCCATTGAACCCATGGTAAATGCCGGTGGGGCAGCGGTAAAAATACTGAAAGACGGCTGGACAGTAGTGACGAAAGATGGTTCACTGTCTGCCCATTTTGAACATACCGTTTTAATCACGGACGGTGAGCCGGAGATTTTGACATGGGCGAAAGTGCCTTCCGCGTAGAAGCGCGCGTAATAAACGCGCTGACCAATGGCACATTCTGCGCCGAACTAAGTAATGGTCATCGCCTGACGGCGTTTGTTACCAATCGAGACAAAGAATTTTTTGCCGGGGCTAAACCCGGTGACACAGTGACAGTACAATTGACACCTTACGACTTGAGCGTGGGGCGTATTTTAGTCGAAACCAAAAAGATTTAAGCATGAAAGTCAGAGCGTCAGTTAAAAAATTGTGTGAGCATTGCAAAATCGTCAAGCGCCGCGGAGTGATTCGCGTCATTTGTTCGAACAAACGCCACAAGCAACGTCAAGGTTAATTAAAAATTTATGGCACGCATCATTGGTGTGGAAGTTCCCCCCGGCAAGCGCATTGACATTGCGCTTAGATATATTTACGGCATCGGCCCCGTTAACGCTAAGGAGATTCTCGAGCGCGCAAATATTGATCCCTCGACTCGCGCTAAGGATCTCACCGAGGCCCAGTTGTCCCAGATTGTTCACGCCATTCAGGAAGGCAAATACGTGATCGAAGGTGACTTGCGCCGCGAATTGGGTATGAACTTGAAGCGTTTGCAGGGTATCAAATGCTATCGCGGCATCCGCCATATGCGCAGCCTGCCGGTGCGAGGTCAGCGTACGCAAACCAACGCCCGCACCCGCAAGGGACCGCGCAAGACCGTCGGCGTGCAGCGCAATCCGAATGCCAAGACCGGTATCCATTAATCATTGAATTTCGTTATGTCCGAAGAAAAAAAGAAACCAGCCGCCCCGAAGAAAGAAAAAGAAGCCAAACCTTTGTCGGAAGGTGCCGCACCGGCGCCCAAGCCCTCAAAAAAGGCGGCCGCTCCGGCTGAAGCTGCGGCTCCAGTTGAACCCGTTATTCCGGTAGCGCCTACCGCAGCCGAATTGCTCGGGGAAGATCCCAATGCCAAGAAAATCGTCAAGGCCAAACACGCGAAGAACATCGCCGCTGGCATTGCCAACATTTTGGCGACTTTCAACAATACGCAGGTGACCATCACCGATGGTCAGGGTAACCTCATTGGCTGGTCGAGCGCCGGCCGCGTGGGTTTCAAAGGTTCGCGCAAGAGCACGGCTTACGCCGCCCAGATGGTTGCCCAGGACGCCGCTCGTCAAGCGATGGCTCACGGCATGAAGGAAATTGAAATCCGGGTCAAGGGTCCAGGATCCGGTCGTGAGTCCGCCATTCGGGCTTTGCAGGCTATCGGCCTGGAAATCAGCTCCATTAAGGATATGACGCCGGTGCCGCATAATGGCTGCCGTCCGCGTAAGAAGCGCCGCGTGTAACCTTAAAATTAACTTTTAACTATCAACTAAAATGGCTCGTTATACAGGTCCACGCGTCCGCATCAGTCGTCGTTTCGGGGTTCCGATTTTCGGCCCGACAAAATATCTTGAACGCCGTAATTACGGTCCGGGTGTTCACGGCCCGAAATCGCGCCGCAAAACCACGGAATATGGTGAAGGGCTGATTGAAAAACAGAAGCTTCGCTATTACTATGGCTTGATGGAGAAGCAGTTTCGCGGCGTTTATGAAAAAGCTCTGCGCCGTCGCGGTGTGACCGGCGAGACGATGCTGCAGATTCTGGAAACCCGCTTGGATAATGTTGTTTATCAATTGGGCTTCGGCAACACTCGCGCTGCCGCCCGCCAGCTGGTTAATCATGGGCATGTCACGGTAAATGGCCGGAAAGCTTCCATTGCCTCCTTCGCGTTGAAGGTCAATGACGTTATCAGCATTAAAAACAACAATGTTTCTCGTCAGTTGGCCACCAAAAATCTGGAAGTGTCTGCCAGCCGTGCAGTGCCGGATTGGTTGTCCTTAAGCAAGGATGATTTTAAAGGATCAGTGATGCGCATTCCAACGCGTGACGAAATCCAGCCCATCGCCAATGAACAGGCTGTGGTTGAATTTTATTCCCGCTAAACCGTTAACAAAAACAATTACACGGGCCATTCCGGCCGGGAATAATTTCACCGGAATTGCCAGATTAAAATTGTTGAAAGGATACTATGCCAGTTCGTTTAGGTCGTTTTGAAATGCCGAAGCGTTTGCAGAAGGATGAAGCCTCTGCCAGCGAAAACTACGCCAAGTTTATTGCCGATCCGTTTGAAACGGGTTACGGTCATACCATTGGCAATTCCCTGCGACGCGTGCTGCTTTCCTCGCTGGAAGGTGCCGCCATCACCTCTTTGAAGGTTGATGGGGCCATGCATGAGTTTGCCACTATTGAAGGCGTTGCCGAGGATGTTACCGATATCGTGCTGAACCTGAAAAAGGTTAAATTTAAGGCGCATACTCGTGACGAACAGGTGCTTTTGCTTTCCGTTAATAAAGACGGAGCTGTGACGGCCGGGGATATCCAGACCAACCAGAATATTGAATTGGTCAATCCTACCCAGCACATCTGCACTTTAGACAAAAAGAAGAAATTTGAGATGGAACTGACCGTGAAAATCGGTCGTGGTTTCTGTCCCAGCGATGAGAATAAAAAACCCGGCCAGGCGATTGGCATCGTGGCGATTGATTCTATCTTTTCCCCGGTGACCCGCGTTCGTTATGCGGTGGAAGCTGCGCGTGTTGGTAACCGGACGGATTATGATCGTTTGGTGTTGGAAATCTGGACGGATGGACGCATCACCCCGGATGATGCCTTGACTCAAGCCTCGGCTATTTTGGCACATCATCTTGATGTGTTTGTTGGTTACGATAAGAACGCAGTGGAATTTGAAGAAGCTGCGGACAAGCAGGACGACGAGAAGTCCAAGCTCAAGAAGTTATTGAACATGAGCGTCAATGAAATCGAATTGAGCGTGCGCGCCGCGAACTGCTTGAACAATGCCAATATCACGACCGTTGGTCAGTTGGCGCTGAAAACCGAGCAGGAGATGCTCAAATATCGTAACTTCGGTAAAAAATCGCTCAACGAAATTAAAGAAAAGCTGACCTCCCTCGGGCTTTCCCTCGGCATGAATTTTGAGCCGGGCTTGGTGGATGTTCCGAAAGAAGAACCAAAAGCTAGTTAAAATTCCCCATGAGACATTTGAAGCGCACGGCCAAATTGGGCCGCACATCCGAACATCGCAATGCGATGCTTGCCAACTTGGTATGCAGTTTGATCGAGCACAAGCGGGTTACGACGACTTTGGCAAAAGCCAAGGCGGCTCGCTCTGTCGCCGAAAAAATGGTTACCTTGGGCAAGAAGGGCACCATTCATCACCGCCGGCTCGCGGTTGCCCGCCTCCATCAGGAATCGGCTGCCAAGACGTTATTCAACGACATCGCGCCGGCGTTCAAGGATCGACGCAGCGGTTATACCCGTATTATTAAATTGGAGCAACGCCAGGGTGACGCCGCGCAGCGTGCCATCTTGGAGTGGGTGGATACCATCGTCCCTGCGGTTAGCCCCGAAGCTCCTGCCGAAGTTAAGCCGGAAGAAAAGAAATAGTCTTTGATTTAATTATAAAGCCCGCTCGAATTGAGCGGGCTTTTTTAGTATCCACGCATACAGAAATAAATAAAAAGCAGAGCCAATAAGGCGGCTGTAATCCACCAAATCCAGCTCACCCCGCGCGGTTTCAGGCTGGTGCCAAATTCATGGTTGATGAACTCGTTGTAAGCAAACTCTTCTTCAGGGATTCCCAACTCCCCTAGATTGGTTTCTCCTGACCAACCAGTCGTTTCGTCCGAGCCACAATGCGGACAAACTTGAGATTTAACCGGCACTTTGCCTCCGCAATGAGCGCATATTTCTGGAGCCATTGCTCTGGAATTTATGAGGGAACTAAAATAAAACTCATTATCTGGCCAGTATGGCAAGTCTGCTGAGGGTTGTTTTGTAGCTTATGGTTCAGCCACCCACTCCGGCGTATTCTTCATCCGTTTTAAGCTCCAGCCCCATAAGCACATAATCGTGGGAGATGGCTTGCATGTCTTTGACATAATCTTCCAAACGAATCAGTTGGCTGAAGCCAAGGAGAGCGAACATCTTGATTGCGGCCGCTTGTTCACCAATAAATTCAGCTTCAACTTTTTCGAGGCCAGCTAGTCGGGCAATATCCAGAATTTCAGAAATGAGCGCCCGGGCCAGCCCGCGTCCACGAAATTCGGGGTGCACCAGCACGCTGACTCGTCCAATGTGTCTTTTCCAGCCTCCAAGTTGCTGATGCAGGGTGGCGGCTCCGGCAATCTGCCCATCGAGCACGCCCATCAGTGGCAGGTTGCGGCCGACATCAATATTTCGGCACCAATCGCGAATGACTTTGAGGTCCTGAACGCGGTGTTTTATGAACATTCGCTCGCGCTCGGGAATGCCCTGAAAAAGACGGTGAAATTCCTTCTCGTCGTCTGCTTTCAGTGGTCTCAGCACGGCTTTTTTCCCGTCCTTGAGTTTTATGGTTTTGGGGAATTTTTGTAGTTCGAGTTCAATGCTGTATGACATAATTATCCTTTCTGATCGCAATCTGCTCTGGTTGCGGCTTTCTAGTGCTTAGTTGCATTGACAAGCGATATAATATATGCCAGTATGGAGCATGTCCAGAACAGCACGGCAGATCACTTGCAGTTCGGAAGACCGCGAAAGGTTGAAGCAGTTGGCGGCCAGCCGAA
>CAISVF010000534.1 GCA_903888765.1 uncultured Verrucomicrobia subdivision 3 bacterium
CCGTCACGCAAGGACACGACAGAAGATGACACAAGATGTCAGGAGACGACAGGAGATGACAAAAAATATTTAGAAAAAGATTTGACACATTCCGGCAATTACGACTTGGCTGTTTGATCGCGCACAACGCGCGTGCACAATCGCCGTTGAAACAGGACTGGTATCTCGAAACAGAGAAAGCCAGTTATGAAAACGAAATACACCTTGTTCCGGCGCGGCGAAATGTTCTATATGCAGGACAGCGCGACTGACAAACAGACCAGCCTGCACACCAAAGATGAAACCGAGGCCAAGAGCCTTTTGGAAGCCTGCAACGCGGCACAGCGCCAGCCAGTGCTAAATTTGCACCTTGCCCGCGCCTATCTCACGGCCAGCGACCCCGCTTTTGTGGAACGCACTTGGCAAGTTGTCATGGAGCAGATGCAGAGCCTCTGCGCATTTGTCTGTCGCGCATTTGTCTTTTCGACAGCGACCGGGAGATTTAGCATTGCTCTCTCATATCGGCAAAAATGAATCCGCCAGATCAGACGGCACTTGATAAAATTCACCGCTTCCTTGACGAAGCTGGCGACACGACTTTTTTCGGCAAAGGCCGCGTGCCCATGCTGGGCCAGGATGGTGTTTCCCTTTCATTCGGTTTGGGCATGGTCAAGTTCGCCGCGCCCGTGGCGGAAGTGCGCGAACAAGTCGTGAATCTTTGCCGCGCGGTGGAGGCGGACGCCTACTTGAACCGCATCCCCAGCGTGGTCAAGCGCGTCCAGTCCGGCGGCTTCTTTTTCCACGCCAAGGACGATTCACCCGAAGTCCGCGAACGGCTGTTCAAATGGATTCACCAAACCAACTGCTCGCTGGAAATGGTTGTGGGACGCAAAATTCCCGCCCTGTTCGCCAAAAAACACAATGGCAACGAATCAGAATTTTACGCCGATCTGCTTTCGCACCTGCTCAAAAACAAACTTAAACTCGGCCAGCGGCAGGTGATCAACATCGCCGAGCGCGGCAAAACCACCCGCAATCACGTTTTGCAACTTGCCATGCAAAAGGCGACCGAGCGTTTCGCCAAGAAGCAGGACGCGGCGGAAATTTCTTCCGAAGTCGTTTTCAACGTGCAAACCCCGCGCACCGAGCCGTTGCTTTCCGTGCCGGATTATCTGGCGTGGACAGTTCAGCGCGTGTTTGAGCGCGGCGAAACCCGCCACTACGACTTTGTGCGCGAGCGGATTTCACTGGTGGTGGACCTTTACGACGCCGAGAAATACGAGGGGAGCCGGAACTATTACACGCCCAAGCGTCCGTTGACCGCTGAAAATAAATTAGGCCCGCCTGTGTCCTAAGAAGGTTACCCTTCGACGGCATGAAGCCGACGTTCAGACACCGCAGACCCACAGGCAATGTGACGCGTATTGCGCCGAATTGCAAGCCGCTTTTCCGATTTTTTCAGTCAGCCTAAGGCCAGTGCTCAGAGGGGCAAAGCCGGCGGTTCAAGGGAATGAACTCTCCCGGGGGATGGCGGTTGCCGTCATGCGGCGTTCCCGGCAAGCAGCCAGGTTTACCGATTTTTACCGAATTTTACCGGTTACCGGTAAATTGAGGTCAGCCCACCCATTGCTGTTGGCCCCAGACACATTCCGACTCGGGAA
>CAISVF010000535.1 GCA_903888765.1 uncultured Verrucomicrobia subdivision 3 bacterium
CACAGTCGCGGTAAAATCGGCCCCCAGAGTCACTACGCTGTTGGTAATATCAGTCCAAATTCCGGCCGTCAAATTGGTGCTGGATTGGAGATTAAATCCCGGTGAATTGGTGGACCAGGAAAGCAAGCAGTTCGTGCCGGAGGGCGCGATGTGCAACGCCGGAATCAACGTGGGAACCAAACTACTAACGATATTCAAAAAATGACTATCCCAATCATGCCGCAGATCGGATGCCGGCGCACTGGCAGGGCTTTGCCACCAGCCGCCAAACTGCACCGAAACGGGGTGAATTGATCCCACGGCGGTGTCAGGATTCGTGCTATAGGAGCCGGTAGATTCAATGACGACACAGTTTCCCCGCCCATCGGCTTCATACACCACATGTCCATCCACCCGATAGCCAGGCGAGGAAACGCCAAGGCAATCCGTATCAGGGAAAATTCCTCCATTCCATAACGGCGCATCCCAATCCGTCCAGGCGTATATTCTGTAGTTATTTCCCGGATTGACATAGCCGCTGAACCAAGGCCAGCCAGCCAAGGCTGGGAATGAAACGCAGGCAACCGCCATAGCAAAAATGGCCCATGGCAGTTTTTGGGTAAACGCATCAAGACAGGCTCTCAGTCTGGGCGGAAGTGATCCCGGACGATTTAAGGATGAATTCATTTTCACGATGGATGGCGGCTTAACCGGTTAACGCAATGCACGTGAAAACTAACTGGATTTGTGCCTTTGTCAACCCGCTGACCCCGCTGACCGAGTTGGCTCAATTAAGAGACACCGGGGAGGCAATCTGCGGGTGGAGGGCAGGGGGCCCCAGTCACTTATCCTCACGGGTCACCAGCACGGTCACCTGCCCGCTGTCATCCTCCTGAACCAGCAGCGGCTGGCCGAAGGTGACGGCCACCGAGACTTGCAAGCCCACCTGCATCTGCGAATAGGTGGCCGACGAGCCATTGGCACTGTTGCTGTAGGAGCCGGTGATATACGGCACGGTGCGGCCGAGAAACAAGCGCAACAAACCCTTGCGCTCGCCGAGGACGTTCAACGTGCCGTTGAGTTTGAGCGTGACGGGCACGTCGTTGCTATTGATCTTCACCGGGTTTTTCTGAAGCGTATCCAGTTCAAACTGGCCTTCCTGTGTGGCGATCAGGAGCGTGTTGGGATCAGCCTTGCCGTTCTTCATGGTCACCTTGATCTGATAATTGGAGGGCGCATTGGTCGCTGCAGCGCGGACGACGGCCGCGTGGCCGAAGAACAAAGTCAGGAGGAGGGCGAACATCAGGCGAGGTTTCATGATGCGCCAGCTTCCGCCCGACCGTAAAATCCGTCAAGTATAAACCCGGCCCTGCACCCGTGCGCGGGGTGAAAAGGGCTGGTTCATTATTAAATCTGGCAACCGCAGTTGAGCCGAACCGCGAACCACGCGAACCACGCGAAAGGAAAGGCTGGAAAGAGTGTCCGCCGCTCCCCCCAAAAGCTTCCCTCAGTGGGTGAAGGGTTCCCGTTTGCAAAGCGGCGACACTTTGGTGCATTCCACGCGAAATTTGCGAGCCTTGTTCCGCAATTTACCGCAGTGTATATTTCCACTCATAAGCTGACCCATTTTCGCCAACATTCTTCCGGAGGCGATGACTGATCGCATGTGGATTTTTACTGATCCCAATTTCGGTTGACAGCCATCAGCGCCATGCTAGTTATCCCTACAACATGTGCGGCATATTCAATGATGCCCAGCTTGAAACGATGTCTCCCTAAAGTTGACGGAGATATTAAAGTATGACCGAATATTTTATCACCCACGAAACGCCTATCGATGACGCGGTGCTGAACACCATTGCTCATATTCCCACGGAGCACCTGCCCAAGCTGGTGGCCCCGGCGTTTTTCCAGAAACTTGCGGATAAAGATTTCATGCGCATCGGCACGTTGCTGGCGCAAAAATCTTTTGATGAAGGCGGCTGTCCGATCGGTGGGGTGATCATTGATGGGAAGCGCCAGATTATTGGCAAAGGCCACAATACGCTGGGCCAGGAGAACGATTCGACTACGCACGGTGAAACGGCAGCGCTCCGGGACGCGGGCAGGGTGGCAAAGCTCCGGGGTGAAGGGCCGGTGGATTTCCGCCGGACCACCCTGTTTACCACGCTGACCCCCTGCGAGGTGTGTTGTGCCCAAATTAAACATCGCTGCAATTTTAAAAAAGTAGTCATTGGCGATGTCACCAATGCGCCCAGCACGGAACCGATATTGCGCGCCGGCGACAATGGGATCGGGACGGTCGTGATTTTAGAAGATCCCCAAGCGGTCGCTTTATATAAGGAATACGTAGCCAAACGACCGGATTTAAACCTGATCGATTGGCGCGGACACAAAGAACTGGATAAGGCTATCCAAGCCGGGGAAGTCCCGGCTACGTTTGCTGCCAGGGCTGGCCGCCTGGCCGGGATGAGCATCACTTCCGCCTCAGTGGCAATGATCAGCTTGCTTTCCGGAAACTGAAACCCCGGGGCATTCGCCATCGCCGGACTGTTGCCCGGAGCGCACGCCACACTCGCTATCGCCCGCTCGCAGCCGGTTGAATCTTCGACGATCCGCCGTCGTCGTGGTTTGAGCGGATTGCAGTCCGAGGAACATCATTTTAGCCGCAGCAGCGGGTCGATTAAGCCATTGCCCTAGTATTTTGTGGACAACGTCATCACCACGGGCAACACGATTCGCAGTGCCCGTGCGGTGCTAGGGTGGGGCACTGACCTAGCCTACGCCGATACCAGCAGCCCGTTCAATAGCCGGCTGCGCCGGGAGGTTAAATCAGAGCCGGACGCGCGCTTGTCAATTGACGATCAGAAACGGGGTGTCAAAGTGACTTGTACATTGCTCCAGATGTCCGGGCGATGCGTCGGCTCGAGCGCCAAAGGGGGGTGCCGTTGGGGAATTCTGA
>CAISVF010000536.1 GCA_903888765.1 uncultured Verrucomicrobia subdivision 3 bacterium
ACGTTTAGTCATTTCTGGTCATCGCCCAAGGTCCAAATGCGAGGGAAAAGCTATGGAAAGGGTAAAGGTTTTGCCGTTCTCTTCGCCCGTAGCGGCAGTAGATGACTGTTGACATGAATGCTTTAAATAGGGTGCATTTACTTGACGCACCAAAAAATCGCCAGGACAAATTGTGACATTTTATGACAAAATATGACAAAAACCGCCATTCATCGTAAAAAGAACCAATTTTTATAGCGTGGCGTCCTAGCTGATCCACTCACCGTGGTCAACGATGGGATTAAGCGCGAAATTTTGCGGTAGCGGTAAAAATCGGTAAAAATCGGTAAAGTTTTTACTGAAAAATAACCTTTTATGAGTAGCCTTTGACCGTTGGGGAAATCTACAAAACTTTACCACCTGCAAAAAGAAAAGTGACAAGGAAATGGTAAAGTTTTTTGATTTTGCTAAGGAATTTGCATGTTTTTTTAGCGGGGGTGGTAAAGAAGTGGTAAAGAAAAGGTAAAGAGACTGGTAAAGTTTTAAAGTGCCGCACCTGTAGCGGATGTCTATGATTGCCGATAGTAAATGAATAAAAAAGGTAGGTTTACTTGGCACGAAAAAATTTAGCGTTCAAAAAACCGCCAGAATACGCCAAAATCCGCCATCAAACTTTTAATATACTCATTTTATCCGCAAACAATCATCACCCATATTTGGGGAACGGAGCAGAAAAATTTAACCTTTTGATTGGCTGCTCGCACAATTGCGCGCTGGTCGTCAAATCGTTTATTCTTGGGGTGGGCACGGATGAAAATGGATTTCACGTCCTTTACCCGGGGGTGAACTGGAGTCAATCTTCGAACACCTTTTTTATTCGTGGCAATCTCTCTGTATCCGTGGTTGAAGTTCGGTTTACAGGGTCATTCTGCCAAGCACAGAACCTCAAGCACTGAAAAGATCTTCAGCGTTGCAATCGGCCTTTTCAGGCAATGCTCGCCAGATGTTTTTGGCTTCCGGTCAGAGATTAAATTAAAAGTTTCGCCTGAGCTGAAGCGCCTCGCGTGGATTTAAACGGTTACCGGCAAGTGAGTTTTTTCTTTGATATCGCCACGCAGCTCGAGGCATTTCAACCAATAAAATCAGGGTGATGGGTGATCCGTCTGGGCGTGGATTTCGCATGGTGCGATGACTGTGCGGGGATAATTGGCAGTGAATGGACCAAATTTTTTGGGAGGCACCAAAAATTTTTCAAAAAAGATATTGCGTTCAAATTAAACTTTGATATTCTCAACGCTCCTCTTCGTCCGAAAGGTCGAATGGACAGCATTGTTTGCGGACCGATAACTGATTCCCACCTAGGGACAGGATTGATGGCCTGCCAACTTCAAAAAGTTGCTGAAAAAAACTTTAGTTATTATGCCAGTTAAAACATTTAGACCGCTGACACCGTCCACGCGATACATCACGATCGCGGACTTCAGCGATATTACAAAGACGAAGCCGGAGAAGTCGCTTGTGGAAATCCGCAAGAAGACGGGTGGGCGCAATCACTATGGTCGTGTTACTGCCCGCGGCATCGGCGGTGGTCACAAGCAGAAAATTCGCTTGGTGGATTTTCGTCGTAACAAGCATGGTGTGGAAGCCACGGTGGCGGCCATTGAGTATGATCCCATGCGTTCGGCTCGTTTGGCGCTTTTGCAATATGCGGATGGTGAGAAACGCTACATTATTGCTCCGGTAGGCATCAAGGTGGGCTTGAAGATTTCCAGCGGTCCTACCGCGCCTCCCGAAATTGGCAATGCTCTTCCGCTGCGCGCCATTCCGGTGAGCACGGCGATTCATAATTTGGAACTCACGCCCGGTCGGGGCGGTCAGATCGTGCGCTCCGCTGGCGGTGCCGCAACTTTGATGTCGCGCGACGCTGGCTACGCTCAGATCCGCCTGCCTTCCGGTGAAATTCGTAAAGTAAACGAAGAGTGCTACGCAACGATTGGTCAGGTGGGCAATACGGAACACGAAAACGTGGTTTTGGGCAAGGCGGGTCGTACGCGCCATCGTGGTCACCGCGGTATTACCCGCGGTGTGGCTCGCAACCCGGTGGACCATCCCAACGGCGGCGGTCAGGGTAAGTCCAAATCAGGCGGTGGTTGGCAGCAGTTGATGTCCCCGTGGGGCAAGGTAGCCAAGGGCGGCAAGACGCGTGTCAAATACAAATATTCCAACCGTTTCATTGTGGTCCGCCGTAACGGACTGCCGATCAAGACCAAGTAAAATTTTATGGGACGCTCGATTAAAAAAGGCCCGTTTGTAGAAAGTCAGCTTCTGGAAAAAATCCAGAAAGCCAAGGCGGCCAATCAAAAGACGCCGATCAAGACCTGGTCGCGCCGCTCGACCATCACTCCCGAGTTTGTTGGGCTTACCTTTACCGTTCACAACGGCAAGGTTTTCAATCCGGTTTTCGTGACCGAAAACATGGTGGGTCATAAGTTGGGCGAGTTTTCCTTGACCCGCACCTTCAAGAAACACGGTGCTCACACAGCCAAGGCGGAGGCCAAATAGTTTATGGAAGTTTTCGCAATTCAAAAGAACATACCGATGTCCGCGCAGAAAATGCGCGAAGTGGTTCGGCAGGTTCAAGGTTTGTCCGCGCTCCATGCGCTGGCGGTGCTGGCAGTGGTGCCTCGCAAAGGAGCTCGGGTCGTCGCCAAGACGCTCAAGTCCGCGATCGCCAATGCGGAAAACAACAACAAGCTTCGCCCCGAAACCTTGCGGATCAAGGAAGCGGTGGCGGGAACAGCGACCACCATCAAGCGCTTTCAGCCCAAGGCCCGCGGTTCTGCCGGCCCCATCCTGAAACGCCGTTGCCACGTCAAAATCACTTTGTCCGACGAATAATATGGGCCAAAAGACCAATCCAATCGGTTTGCGCGTAGCGGTCAACAAAGACTGGCGCTCCAAGTGGTATGCCGAGAAAAAAGAATTCGGCAAACTGCTCAATGAAGACCGCGAAATCCGCGATCTGCTAAAGAAAAAACTCGAAACCGCCTCGGTGCCCAAGATTTTGATCGAGCGGGCCACGAACCGCTGCCGCGTGACCATCTTGACGGCCCGTCCGGGTGTGGTCATTGGTCGCAAGGGCTCGGAAATTGACAAGCTCAAGGAAGAGTTGAGCAAGAAAACCGGCAAAGAAGTTTACGTTGACATCGTCGAAGTAAAACAGCCCGAATTGGATGCGCAACTTGTTGCGGAAAACATCGCCCTCCAGCTGGAGCGCCGGGTTTCCTTCCGCCGCGCGATGAAGAAGGCGTTGCAGACCGCCAAGGATTTTGGTGCCGAAGGCATCAAAGTGCGGGCAGCCGGCCGGTTGGGCGGCGCTGAATTGGCGCGCGTGGAAATGTACCACTGGGGCCGGGTTCCCTTGCACACGCTGCGGGCCAACATTGATTATGGTTTCGCCGAGGCCAGGACGGTTTATGGCAAGCTGGGTATCAAGTGCTGGATTTGTAAGGGCGATAACAAGCCTGCGAAAAAAGAAGTGAAGGCGGAATCGCCCTTGGCTAATTGATTTTTAGGAATAATTTTTATGGCAATGCAGCCGGAAAAAGTAAAGTATCGCAAAATGCACCGTGGCAGCCGCACGGGGCTCGCGATGAGTGGCAATACGGTGGCCTTTGGTGAATATGGGCTTATGGCGCTGGAGCGCTGCTGGATGGACGGCAAGCAGCTCGAGGCCTGCCGGGTGGCGATCACGCGCCATATGAAGCGCAAAGGCAAGATGTGGATCCGGGTATTTCCCCAGAAATCCTACACGAAGAAGCCCTTGGAAACACGCATGGGTAAGGGCAAGGCCCCGCTCGAAGGTTGGGTGGCGGTCATTCGCCCCGCGAACATTTTATTTGAGGTGGATGGGGTTACCGAGGCGGAAGCCCGTGAATCCATGCGTCTCGCTGCGACCAAATTGCCGATTAAAACCAAGTTTATTTCGCGTCATCAACACGCGAGCTGAGACATGAAATTTGCTGAAATTAAAGACATGACGCTGGTGGAGTTGGCGGCCAAGAGCCGTGACCTCCGGCATGAAATGTTCAATCTGCGCTTGCAGCAGGCCAGCGCACAGTTGGAAAAACCCGCGCGTTTGCGCACGCTGCGCAAGGACATTGCCCGTGTTGAAACCCGCATTTCCGCCTTGAGTAACCAGGCGGCAAAACCGGCAGCGAAATAATTTTGTATGGCTGAAGCAACGAATCCAGTGGTGGCGACCGGCAAGCGCAAGCAGCGCGTCGGCGAAGTCGTCTCGAACAAGATGACCAAGACGATTGTGGTGCGCGTGGAGCGCCGTTTTCCGCATCCC
>CAISVF010000537.1 GCA_903888765.1 uncultured Verrucomicrobia subdivision 3 bacterium
GGTGTTAAATAAGAATTTAAACTAAAGACCATGTGTATAAAGAAATACCAATAGCCACAAAATCTCGCCACCCATCAGGCACCAAGCCTTTTCTATTAGCCATAGGTAAATCAAACCAAAAAAAACTATGAAATTCAGACAATTCATCCTAGCGATATCAGCGATTGCCCTGGCATTGACGGCCCGTGCCGGAACTTTCACCAGCGACTTTACCAAGGGTGTGGACGTCAATTATTGGGGATTATGGACGGCAAATGCTCCTGCCGATGGCTATACGAACTTCATTGACGCGCAAGGCGTCACCTTCCAACGCTTCGCCGACCCGGCCGCTGATTCCACGCCCCGCGCCTCTGGAGGCTTAACCTTCGGCGGGCTGTCTATGCAGAAAGTTACTACCGGAGGCGTCCTTGCCGGCGACTTTGCCGTGACGATGGCCTACACCAACCTTAATCATTTTATCTCCTCCACCTACAGTTTTTGGGTGCAAGGAATCAATCGCATAAAACTTCGCTTGTTCAGAGGCGACGGTGGGGCACCGGAACGAGTCCACGAAGTCGGGGCCTTCTCTACTAGCCGAAACTACTATGGGACTTTTTATAAAACCGCTTTTCAAGGCTGTTTCGAGGATTTCCAATATCCGTGGCAAAGCGGACAGATTCTCGATTTCGAACCGGCGATGTTTGGCAGTGCCGCCACACTCAAGCTGGCACGCACCAACGGGGTTCTCAGCTATTACGTCAACGGCCGGCAACTTGGTGTCGGGGAAGGTGACGCAACCTCTTTGTGGACCACCAATGACATCTGGGGTGTCGAACTGATGTTGGGGCAAGAATGGGAAACCGCCCACATAGGAGTCACGTTTCAGTCCTGCACCATCAGCGGGCCGAGCGTGAAGGACACTGCTCCAGTGGCAAAACCGATGCTCAGGCACACGCCCAAGGGCGACGGGATGCTCACTTTTGAATGGGACACCACCATCGGCCAGGTCTGCCATGTGGAGTCCACCACCAACCTGATTAATTCTGATTGGCAGCCGATTGGCAATTCCCTCAGCGCCACCAATATAATAACCGCCATATCTTATCCCACCGGCGGGGAAATTCAGCGGTTCTATCGCGTAGTCTCGCCGTAGGGCTGCGGATTGGAAGTCGAAAAACGGCAATAGCCATTAAAAATAAAGAACATATGAAGCACCACCACATCCTCCTCACCGTTCTCGCATTGACCCTCCCGCTCTCAGGCGCCAAGGCTGTCACCTTCGCCACCAATGCGACCATCGATGCGGGCAATTTGACCTATGACGGCCTGCCGGTAGTGGTTAACAACTGCACCATTACAATCAACGGGCCACACAGCTTTGCCAGTCTGCAAGTCGTCAGCAACGGCGTAGTCACCCATAGCCCAGCACCGAATGGCGAGGCGGATAATCTTCTGGCTTTGGCCATAGCCGGGGATCTGACGGTGGACACCTTAAGTCGGATTGACGTAAGCGGATGCGGGTTTTCAGCCGAACAGGGTCCGGGAGCGGGCGGTCATGACGGCGGGGGTTGGGGATCAGGGGCCGGGCATGGCGGGATGGGCGGCTACTCAAATTATCAAAAACCTGGCGGCGGCGCTTATGATGACATCCTGACTCCCTTGCAATGGGGCAGCGGCGGCGGCGGCGGAGCGGGCGGGGCAGGCGGCGGAGCGGCGTCAATCAAGATTGCCGGCAC
>CAISVF010000538.1 GCA_903888765.1 uncultured Verrucomicrobia subdivision 3 bacterium
AAGGCGTTCACGAGCTGCGCTTTGACCCTTGGTTCCAGCGGCTCCCATAACGCTTTGCGAGCGCGTAATATTCCCTGCGCCAGAAATGCCGCATCCACGAGCGGCTGCGAGCCGTCAAAAAAATTCATGAAATCAGGCGATTGAGGGTCCGTCGCCACATCGAGCGAGTATCGGGTTAATCGGATGAATTCCTGCTGCAAATTTAATTCTTCCCCGGTCACATTTGACGCCTCGAGCCACGGCGCAATGCCGCAAAGCAACCGGCCGAATGCCTCTAAATGAGTGCAACTGGATCGCCTGGCGCCAGACTGCTCCTCGACCGGCATCCTTTGCTTAAGTTCCCGTCGCGATAAATTTTCCAGCACCGGCCGCGCGATTTTTTCCAGAGTGTCAACCCAGAGGCATCGATCGCCGCCTGCGGGGGGGTGGGTCTCGGCAAGCGTGCGGAGTGGCAGGCAGGCCGCCCCCAGCACTCCCAGAGCGGCAGCGGATTTGAAAAAATCACGGCGTGTATTCATAAGCTATTAATTATTGTTTGCCGGTGCCGCTGTGGTTTGCTCCAGCGGTGCCACCGGCACCAAAGTGGACAAGTCGCAGTCCAAACCGATGTCATCGGCATAATGCAGAAAGGTGATCTGTTTGGAAACCGCCTCAAAATTGGCAAACAGCAGCGCAGCGGGAAAGTCTAAATGGAAAATTCCAGGTTCGCCGGCTTTGCGCGCCTGCCGAATGCGGTCACCTGGCGAAGGATGTGTATCAAAAAATCCGGTTCGCGAAAGCCCCACCGAATTTTCAAGCTGGGTGCGTTTTTCCGCTGGCAATCTGGCTTCCATCCCAGTCAGATAGGCGGGAAAGTTATCCGGCAGGCGGCGGCTGGTGTTCCAAGCCGCTCGGAGGGTTTGATAACTGTGGCGGGCCGCTTCATTCAGCACACTGAGGCGCTGGGTGGTCTGTTCAAACACGCTGGTGCCGGCCAGTTTGATTTCATAGCTGTCCGCGTCGTATTCCATCTGGCGCAGCAGAAAACAGCTTACGCCGTGGCCCAGATACATCAGCATGGCCAGCAGAGAACGGGAAAGCCAGACCGCCAGGCGCGCAAAATTCACCACGATCATGGCGCGCCAGTCCTCGGTCTCCTCCGCCCAGGAAGTAAGCCATTCGTCCCAGGCATCGCGCTCATAGACTACCCGCGCAAACCAGCCGTTGACGCTGCGAATGAGGTAGCTCAAGCGCATGCCGAAGCCCTGCGTGAAATGTCCGAATTCATGGGCGACCACGCCGGCAAATTCCCGCATGGTCAAACCGGCCACGAGCGGCAAACCAATGGTCAGCACCAGATCATTGCCAATCAGGCTGAAGGCTCCACGCCGGAAGCCAGCCGATGCGTTCAATTGGCAGTCGAGGTCAATCCGCCTGGGCATGGGGGCGCCAACCGATTCACATATCCGGGCGATAAAGGCAAATAAAGTGGCATCCACTCCGGGATTCAGGGCCAGCGGCTGGGCCCGCATTTGCCGCCGGGCAAACAGCGGTTTTACCATAAAAAAAACCAGCACCGCGCCGACAAACAAGGTGCCACCATAGACCAGTAATTTTAACAAATATAAAAGTGGTCCGCCCTGCATGGACGTCACTAAAAAACGGCAATGAACCGCAAAATAATAAACACCCCAGCCAGCGGCCATGACCATGGCCAGGTAAACCAGCGGCAAAAGCACCATCGTCAGCGCGACCAATAGCAGGCCAGCCTGATAGAGCAGGGAAATCCGGGCGGGACGAATGCTGCCCTGGAATGCCCCCAGAATTTCTGCCGCCGCCGGCTTTTCGCCGAGCCTCCCCGCCGGTGGCGCATTCAATGATAACAGCGTGGCCTGCCGGCAATGCGGGCAGTCCAGCAGCATCCCCGCCGCTTCGATGGGGAATTCAAGATGGGTTCCGCAGTTCTGGCAACTGCATTTGGCATGAAGCTCGGCATGCATGGCAGGGAACAGTTCGAAGTTGCGGGGTTGCGCGCATCAGCCTCCGGCTGGAGGCTCCGTTTTTACTCATCATCACTGGCCGCTGAGCCCGGCTTTTTTTCCCAGCTGCGGCGCGGTTTTTCCGGCAGGGTGGTGTCCACCTTGGCATAGTAGGTCTGCTCGCCGAAAAGTTGATTGGCGGCGTGTTCCAAATCCAACGATGGCGTCACGCCAAACCGCTCGTGTACGCCGATAAAAATAGTTCCGCCGCCAGGGCGCATGAAACAAAGAAACAGGGGGCATTTGCCGGGATGTGCGGCAGTGAGTTCGCGCAGACGATCCATGTCTGCCGGCTGGAGATGCGCCATGTTCAGACGGAGATGCACTTGTTTGGTGTATTTTTTTGACGCGTCGGCCAGCAGCATGATTTCCTGGGGGAAAATTTTAGGACGATCCTCGCCCGTGCTGACTTCGCCGATGACGAGAATGGCCTGGTTTACCTCCAGCAGGGGGCGGAACTTTTCGTAGTCATTCATGACCAGCAATTGCACGGAGCCATCCAAATCTTCCAGCGTCACCATCGAGTACGGTTTGCCGGACTTTTTGGAAACGCCATGGCTGACGGCCGCGATCATGCCGCCGATGCGCGTCAGACTGCGGTTCGGTATTTCGGCCAGCTTGGCGGTGTTGGTGAGCGAAAACTTCTTAAGCAGCGGCACCAGTGGAGTTAAAGGATGGCCACTGACATAAAAGCCAAGCAGTTCCTTTTCATGCGCCAGCAACTCGTGCTGCGGCCATTCCGGCAGGCTGCCGCCGGCTTCCGCCCTGGCCGGTCCCTTGTCTTCAAATGCGCCGAAGAGCGAACTTTGTCCTTTTTGCCGGTCGGATAAAAGGCTGGCCGCTCGCGCCAGCGTGCGTTCCACTTGCGCCGCCAGGGTCGCCCGGGTGCTGTTAAAACTATCGCAGGCCCCCGTTTTGATGAACGCTTCCAGCACGCGGCGGTTCACTGTCCGCCCGTCCACCCGCTCGCACATTTCCGCGAGCGACTTGAATTTGCCGCCTTCACCCCGCGCTTTGAGCAGCGCCTGCACGGCGATTTCGCCCACGCCTTTGATGGCCGCCAGGCCAAAACGGATGGCCTTGCCGGCCCGCGCCGGGGCAAAAAACACACCGCTCTCGTTCACATCCGGGCCGAGCACTTCAATGCCGACCTCCCGGGCCTCCGCAATATATTCGCTCAACTTTTCGGTGGCCGCCATGTCGTTCGTCATCATGGCGCAGTAGAATTCCACCGGATAATTTGCCTTCAGGTAAGCCGTTTGATACGCCACGATGGCATACGCGGCGGCGTGCGACTTGTTGAATCCGTAACCGGCAAATTTTTCCAGCAGATCGAAAATCTGGTTGGCTTTGGTCTTGGGGATGCCATTTTTTTCCTGGCAACCTTTGACAAAGATTTCCCGGTGCTGGGCCATTTCCTCGGCCTTTTTCTTGCCCATGGCGCGCCGCAGCAAATCCGCTCCGCCCAGCGTGTAGCCGCCGAGAATTTGGGCGGCCTGCATGACCTGCTCCTGATAAATCAGGATGCCATAGGTCTCCCGGGAAATGGATTCGAGCAGCGGGTGCTCGTATCGGATCTCGATTTCGCCGTGGCGGCGCTTGATAAAATCGGGAATCAGGTCCATCGGGCCGGGCCGATACAGCGCCACCAGCGCGGTGATGTGCTCAACAGAGCTGATTTGGAATTTTTTGCACAAGTCGCGCATGCCGCCGGATTCCAGCTGGAAGACGCCCAGGGTCTCCGCGCGATTCAACAAACCGTAGGTTTTTTGGTCATCCAGCGGGAGGCTGTCAATCGGGATGTCAATGCCCTGCGTGGCTTTGACCATTTCGCAGGTGTTACGGATGACGGTCAGCGTTTTCAGGCCGAGGAAATCCATCTTGAGCAACCCCAGATCGCCAACGGGGTTCATGGCGTATTGCGTTACGAGCGTGCCGCTGTCGTCCAGCTTGAGAGGCAACAGATTCACCAGCGGCTCCGGGCCGATAACCACGCCGGCGGCATGCACGCTGGCATTGCGCGTCAGGTCTTCGAGGATGAACGCGGTTTCCAGCAGTTCCCGAGTAACCTCTTCGTTGTCGTAGGCTTCCTTGAGTTCCGGCACCTGTTTGAGCGCCTTGGCCAAATCCATTTTTAATTCGGCGGGAATCAATTTTGCCAGCCGGTCACAATCGCCATAGGACAGCCCCATGACCCGGCCCACGTCGCGCACCACCGATTTTGCGCCCATCGTGCCAAAGGTGATGATTTGCGCCACGGCATCGCGGCCGTATTTTTCCCGGACATATTCAATGACGTCCGCGCGGCGATCATCGGCGAAATCAATGTCAATATCCGGCGGATTGACGCGCTCAGGATTCAAAAAACGTTCGAACAACAATCCGTACCGCACCGGATCCACATTTGCGATGTCCAGGAGATAGGTGACGATCGAGCCGGCCGCGCTACCGCGCGCGACGCAGGAAATTCCCTTTTCGCGTCCGTGCCGGATGAAATCGGCAACGATGAGAAAATAGGAGATGAAGCCGGTTTTCTCGATGACCTTCAGTTCCAATTGAAGCCGGTCGATGACCGTCTTGATCGCGGCAGCGATGGCGGGATCATCCAGACGGTTTTCGGTCTGCGGGCTGGTGCCTTCGGGTTCCTGATACGTGGGCAAACGTTTCGGCTCATCAATGCCGGTGATGACAAACTCCGCCCCTTCCGCTGTCGCGTGAATGGTGTAGCGGCGGAATAAACCTTCGGCGAGCTGCTGTCGCAGGTAGCCTTCGCGCGTGAAATGTTCGGGCGGTTGAAAGACCGGGTATTTATTCCCTCCGAACTTGATTTCCAGATTGCATTTCTCCGCCACCTCCAGCGTATTCTTGATCGCCTCCGGCACCTCGGCAAAGCGCGCCTGCATTTCGGCTTCCGAGCGCAGATAGAATTGCTCTGGCACGTAGCCCGCGCTCATGCGCTTGGGATCGCTCAGCAGCGATTGGGTGCCGATACAGACCAGACAATCGTGCGCGTGGGAATGGCTTTTTTCCACGTAATGCACGTCGTTAGTGGCCACGCATTTCAGCCCGAAATCCCGGGCATACGCCAGGAGCTGGCGATTGACCTTGGCCTGTTCGGGAATGCCGTGGTTTTGCAATTCGAGGAAAAAGTTCTCCGCGCCGAGCGTCTGCTTGAACCAGTCCACCGCATCTTTCGCCTTGTCGAGCTGGTCCTTGACGATCAGGTCGGGTATCTCGCTCGCGAGGCAGCCGGACATACCGATCAGGCCGGCGCTGTGTTCCGCCAGCAGCGCCTTATCAATGCGCGGCTTGTAATAATAACCGTCAATGTGTGCCGCCGTGGTGAGCTTGATGAGGTTTTTGTAACCGGTTTCATCCTTCGCCAGCAGGCCCAGGTGATGATAGAGATCCCGGCTGCCGCTCCCGGGTTTTTTGTCCAGCCGGGAATGGGGCGCGATATACATCTCGCAGCCGATGATGGGCTTGATGCCTTTGGCGCGGGCGGCCCGGTAGAAATCAATCACCCCATGCATCGCGCCGTGATCGGTGATGGCCAAGGCGGGGAATTTCAGCTCGTGAGCCCGATCAATCAATTTATCCAGCCGGCACGCGCCATCGAGCAGGGAATACTCGGTGTGCAAATGCAAATGGACAAAATCGGCGTGCGACATGGAGATAATTTAACTTCTCAGCACCGTGACACCAAGCTACAAAACAACGGCAAGCCAGGCTCGAAGAAGGTGCGCGAAATTTTGCCAAAGCCACCGAACGGAAACGCTAAATCCCAGTCAACCAAGCCCGGTTATGAGCGGGTCAGCCCATTTTTCAATAATTACAAGCAACCGGTGCCGAAGTGCCCGATCATTCCTGATCGGTCACCGTGTCGTGGAATTTCAGGATGTCGCCTTTTTCGCCTTTGAGTTCGGCTTCCTTGAACTTGATGGCGGTGCGCGGGTGCTGGTTCAGCATGCCGGTAAGCAGATAAGGGAGGTCGTAGCCCCAGAGCAGTTTCGCGCGCATAGGTTCGATGTGGTTCGCCACGCAGTCGAGCACGGGGCGCAGCTCGTATTTCGGATTGTGGAGGAAGGCGAGCAGGATTTCCATCGGGCAGTTGCCCGCGCCGCGACCGAGGCCGGCCATCGTGGCATCGAGATAATTCGCGCCTTCGATGATGCCCTCGATGGTGTTGGCGAAGGCGAGCTGCATGTTGTTGTGCATGTGCATGCCCACTTCCTTGCCGGACGCCTTGCAGTAATGCAGATATTTTTTCACCAGCGCGCGGATCTGTTCGCTATAAAATGCGCCGAAGCTATCCACCACATAAATGGCCCTGGCCTCGGATTTGGCCATCATTTCCAAGCCCTCGTTCAATTCGCCGTCGGGAATCGTGGAGGCCGCCATGAGGTTCAGGGTGGTTTCGTAGCCCTTGTCGTGTGCGTCCTTGACCATGTCCAGCGCGGTCGGAATCTGGTGGATGTAGGTCGCCACGCGGATCATGTCGAGCACGGAATCCTTCTTGGGCAGAATATCCTCGTGATAGTCCGCGCGTTCGGCATCGGCCATGACGCACAACTTCAAACCGCTTTTATTGTCGCCGACGATGCGGCGGATGGAGTCCTCGGTGCAGTATTTCCAGTCGCCGTGTTCGCCGACCTTGATGTTTTTGCGCGACGATTTGTAGCCGATTTCCATGTAATCCACGCCGGCCGCCACGCAAGTATCATAGACCACCTTGACGATGCGGTCATCGAAGTGGTGGTTGTTCATGAGGCCGCCGTCGCGGATGGTGCAGTCCACGACCTTGATTTCCGGGCGGAAGGAGAGCCAGCGGCTGGCGGCATTATCTTTGGCGGTGTCGGCAGTTTTCATAGTTCTGTAAAAACGGGTTACGTTGAAGGCCTCAGTATCAGCTAATTCCCGGGAAAATGAACAGAACAAATTATGCCAAATTACGATACCTTGCGCCCGCCCGAAGGCGGGGGGATCCCGTCATGGCAACCGGGCGCTCATTCCATCAGAACCGGAAATAAATAAATGGATTATACGTGCCGCCCGCAAGCCAGGCGGCTGAAATTAACAATAGCGCCACCAGCAGCACCAGCTCGATGATTTGGCCGAGGCCAAAATAAAGTGACTGAATCGGCGGCGGCAGGAAATTGCCGACTTTGACGCCAACACTTTTTACAACCGACCACAAAGGCATGCTGAAGGCCGCCCCGAGGCCCAAGGCCCAGAGGACTTCGTTGCCGGTATAGCGATGCCAGGGCTGCGCCTGGACGACGTGACCCAGGCCAAAGAGGGCGGCGAAAAAATCGGCCGCGCCGGAAAACGTATCCGCGCGGAACAGCACCCAGCCCAGCATGACCACGAACAGTGTGTATAGATGCCGGGCCGGACGCGGGAATTGTTGCAGCCGGATTCCCCATGGCGTTTTTTCCAGCACGAGGAATAAGCCGTGGAACAGACCCCACGCCACAAAAGTCCAGTTTGCTCCATGCCACAGGCCGCAGAGGAAAAAAACCGCGATCAGGTTGAGGTGATTGCGCCATGGGGAAACGCGATTGCCGCCCAGCGGAATATAAACGTAGTCGCGGAACCAGCTCGAGAGCGAAATATGCCAGCGCCGCCAGAAGTCCTGGATGGATTGCGCAGTGTAGGGAAAGTTGAAATTTTCGATGAACTGAAACCCAAACATTTTGCCCAGACCGACGGCCATGTCGGAGTAGCCGGAAAAATCGAAATAGATCTGGATGGTGTAACAGGCCACGCCCAGCCAGGCAATCGGCGCGGACAGCTCGCTGGCTGGCAGGGCAAAAATCTGGTCAGCCGGCAGGGCCACGGCGTTGGCGACAATCATCTTCTTGGCAAAACCGCCGACAAAACGGCGCACGCCCTCGGCAAATAGGGCGCGGTCCAAAAATCTTTTTTGCAACTGCGGGGCAATGGCGTTCCAGCGCAAAATCGGCCCAGCAACGAGCTGGGGAAAAAAGAAAATGTAGAGCGCGACATCGCGCGGATCCGCGGCTGCGGGCCATTTGCGCCGGTAGATGTCAATGATGTAAGAAAGCGCGTGAAAGGTGAAAAAAGAAATGCCGATGGGCAAAGCAAGGTGCGGCACCGGCAGGGCGGCAAACCCGAGTAAATGCAAGGGAAAATTAAGCGAAGCCACCACCAGGCCGGCGTATTTAAAAAAGGCCAGGAACCCGACATTGACGAGCACCGCCACCGCCACGGCATGTTTGCGTTTGGCCGGCACCTCGCTGCGTTCCACCCATCGGCCCAAGGCGAAATTGATGAGCGTGGAAACCAGCAACAGCAGAATAAAGGCCAGCTCGCCCCAGGCATAAAAAGCCAGGCTGGCCAGCAACAGCCAGGTATTGCGGGCGCGCAGGCCGGGCAGCACAAAATAAACCGTCAGGACAACAGGCAGAAACAGGAACAAGAACAGGGGGGAACTAAAAACCATGGCAGATCAAAGTTTATGGTTCATGGCAGCGCGTCTTTCGCGAGCATCTCCTGCGGATCGCGGATGTAGAAGAAGCCCTCCAACATCTCGCTGATCACCACCGCCGGCGCATTAGAAGAAATCAGCGGGGTGTAAAATTCCCGGCTTTCCGCTTCAAAGACCGAGCGCTTGAAACTATGGCCGAGAAATTGCGTCCAAGAGGCGCCAAAGGAGTCGTTAAACAGCACCACATTATGCCGAAGCGCCGCGGTGGGATTTTCCACGATGGATAGCGGCTTGATGCCCCAGTTGGATTTGAAGGCGCGGTTTTCATTCGTGTGCAACGCAGATAATGCCGGGCCGGGTTGACAGGAAAAATGATGTGGTTCGGCCACCTGCCAGCCGAGTATGCGGGCCAGATCACCACCCGTGGTGGGCGTATTGGTCCAGGTGAAATCCTCCGGGCGCAGCGGCGGCAAATCCGGTAATTCATGGCGCAAGTTTTTGATTACTTCCCGGCAGGCGATGAAACTGCCTAACGCATTCCAATGCATGTCATTTTGCAGATAGATGGGCGCGTTGGTCTTAGCCGCCAGCAGGACGGGGCGCAGGTCGAGGATGGCCACTGTGGAATGCTCCTTCATGTATTGCAGAAACTGGTCGAGTTTGGTCTCGCGGCGGGCGGGCGTGGCCTTTTGCAGCCAGACCGGCAGAAACTCCGAATACACCACCTGTTTGTTGGGCGGAATGACGAACAGATACCGGATACCGCGCGCCGCCAGCCAGTCGCGTCGTTTTTCCAGCAGCGTCTGCCAGCATTGCAACTGGGCGGGCGTGAATTTGGCCATGCCCAGATAGTGATCTACCATCTGGTCCTCGCCCCGGAACAGCCAGCCGTTTTGATCGGGCACCACGCTGTACCCGCTCAGGTCATGGTAGAGCCGCATTTTCCATTGCTGGAACCAGCGGATCAGGCGCTTGCGAAAACCAAAGTGATCGTTGAACCAAGCCTCCGCCGCCGCAAAATAAGCCTGTACGCCGGACAGATCCCGCCGCTCCA
Source organism: uncultured Verrucomicrobia subdivision 3 bacterium (assembly GCA_903888765.1). Taxonomy (GTDB): domain Bacteria; phylum Verrucomicrobiota; class Verrucomicrobiia; order Limisphaerales; family UBA11358; genus UBA11358. The sequence continues at coordinate 9,524 of CAISVF010000538.1, forward strand.
GCCGGGGGCGGGGAGCCGGCAGGCGGTTTTCCCCCGGCGGCTCGGTGCGATCCATGGCGCTGAAAAAATCCAGCGTGGGCAGCCAGAGCAGCGCGGCAAAAAGCCCAATGATCAGCCAGTCGGCCCAGGGCTTGCGCAGGGGAATAGAGTTGGCGGAGGGGCTCACGGCTTCAAATCCATTTTTGTAAGGCTGCGAACACCTGTGCCGGTAAAATCGACGTCATACACGGATGCGCGGCGCGACAGACAGCATCATTTAGCAAACGCCGGTCACACTCACAAGCCGCACCGGCCACAATCTGCTCCGGCCGGTAGATGGGCGCGGCGCGAGTCAGCGAATCCCCGGTGGCAAACAGTCCGACAATGGGCACCCCCAGCCCGGCGGCAAAATGCAGCGGCCCGGTGTCGCCAGCCACTACCGCCCGAGCCTGGCGCAGCACGGCCAGAAACAATCGTAAATCGGCCACCGGCGGCAGTACCATGATTTCCGGCTCCTGTTTTTTCAGCTCCGCCAACAGCGCTTGTTCCCGCTCGTTGTGGCCGGCCGAGAAAGCAAGCGCCAGGCCAGCCGATTTGGCCAACCGGTAAAATTCCGCCCAGCGGTGCGGCGGCCATTCCTTTTTCGGCTGCGAAGTGCCCAAGTGGCAAAGAATCCGGTTGCCTGGCAGCAAGCGGGCCGCTTCCCCGGCCAAACCCGGAGCAGCGGCGATTTCCAGATGCGCGGAAGCCAGGGCCGGCACCTGCCAGGCCGTCAATAGTTTTAGATGCCGCTGCACCCACGGCTCCGGGAGTTGTTCCGCCGGGAACGGGTTGGTGTAGGCTATCCGCCGGAGCAGCCGGGGCCGGGCCGCCACCGGGCCCAGCCGGATGCTGGCGCCGGAGAGAAAACTTAAAATGGCACCCCGGTCGTTGCCGCCGAAATCCACGCTGCGATGGAATTTCTGCCGGCGCAGCGCTTGCACCAGCGGCCAGGAATCCCGCACGCGGGCCCGGCCGCGCGTGCGGGGCAGCGCCCAGACTTTCTTGATCCACGGCAGGTTTTCCAGCAGCGGGGCGGCTTCCGCCGCCACCAGCACATGCAGTTCGGCGTGCGGCCAATGTTCGTGCAAAGCCCGGAGCGCGGGCGTGCAAAAGACCGCGTCGCCGAGATACTTGAATTGCAGGGCGAGAATTTTTTCCGGCCGGCCGTTCACGAGTTGAACTGAAGTTCGTACAATTTCTGGTAAACGCCGCCGCGCTGCGCCAGCGCGGCGTGCGTGCCGGTTTCCACAATTTTCCCCTGATCGAGCACCACGATGACGTCGGCGTGCAAGATCGTGGAGAGCCGGTGGGCAATGCAAAAGGTGGTGCGGCCCTTCATCAATTCATCCAGAGCGGTCTGCACGGCGCGCTCGGATTCGGTATCAAGGGCGCTGGTGGCCTCATCCAGAATCAGGATCGGAGCGTTTTTCAAAACGGCGCGGGCGAGGGCGAGACGCTGGCGCTGGCCGCCGGAAAGGGAAACCCCCTTTTCCCCAATGACGGCGGCAAAGCCTTCCGGCTTTTGGGTAATGAATTCGTAGGCGTGGGCGTGTTTGGCGGCGGCAATGATGTCGTCGTCCGAAGCGCCGAGCCGGCCCAGTTCGATGTTCCGGCGGATAGTGTCGTTGAATAAGATATTTTCCTGTGCCACCACCGCGATTTGATTGCGCAAGTCGCGCGTGGAGACCTCGCGCAAATCCACGCCGCCGATCTTGATGGCCCCGCGCGCCGGGTCATAGAAACGCAGGAGGAGGTTGGCCAGCGTGGTTTTACCGGAGCCGCTGGCACCGACGAGGGCGACGAGCTGGCCGGCTTTGACGGTGAGGTTGATGTTGCGCAGCACCGGTTTCTCGCCGTAGTTAAAATCAAGGTTCTCCAAAACGATGTCCGCCTGATCCGCATGCAGCATTTTGGGGGCGGCGGGCTC
>CAISVF010000539.1 GCA_903888765.1 uncultured Verrucomicrobia subdivision 3 bacterium
ATGCTGCTGAATTAAATACTGCTTGAACGCTTCGTAATCGGCTCCCAGCCGGTCAAAATCCTCTGGCAGCTTGTTGGTGGCATCCATTGCCGGCGGAATGTCCGGCGACCAGCCCATCATGCGTTCGATTTCTTCGGGAAATTTCGCCGGATTGGCCGTTTCCAGAATTGCCGCCGGCAAACCATTGAGAGGTTCCTGCTGCTGCCAATCCACAAAACCCTGCCAGGCCACTGCCCCGTGCGGCTCGAGCAGCAGTTGGTATTGATTCCAGACTTCCTTGATGGTGGCCCGGGTGCGGTCGTCCGAAATGGAACTGGAAAACACGTCGCGCCGCATCGCCATCAGATCCGGTTGCTGGTGAATCTTGCCCGTCTCATCCATCCGCCCGCCGTACACCGCTACCATCCGCGCCAGATTACTGGGGTGCCCCACATTCATGGCATTGGAGACCGAATTGCGCGATGGAAATATCTTTTGATAGATGCCCGTGGCCAGAAATTTCGGGAAGGCATCATTGTCATTGACCGAAGCCACGATTTTCCTGACCGGTAATCCCATCTGTTTGGCCACCATGCACCCCATCATGTCGCCGAAGTTGCCGCTGGGGATGGAAAACACCATGGGCTCGCCCGGATTGGCCAGCCGGGATGCGGCGTAAAAATAATAAACGCTTTGCGGCAGCAGCCGGCCAATGTTAATGGAATTGGCGGATGATAGCGGTATGGCCTTTAAGGCGGGATCTGCGAAAGCCTGTTTTACCATCGCCTGGCAGTCGTCAAATTTGCCCTCAATGGCTACCGTGCGGATGTTGCCCGTCAAGGTTGTCATCAGCTTTCGCTGGCTCACACTGACTTCCTCCACCGGAAATAACACGATCACGCGGATGCCGGGAACATTGTGAAAAGCGTGGGCCACCGCCGAACCGGTGTCGCCGCTGGTGGCGGTGAGGATGGTCAGCCGCCGCCCTTCTTCGCGGAGGAATTTTCCCATCAGCCGCGCCATCATGCGCGCTGCAAAATCCTTGAACGAAGCGGTGGGACCTTGATCCAGCCGCATCACATGCACGCGGTCGTACACCGGTTCCAGGGGAATTCCGAAATTGTATGCGTCCCGGCAAATGAGCCCCAGGTCATTGCTGGTGATGATTCCCTCGGTGAACTTGGAAAGCACGCGAAAGGCAATCTCGTGGTACGGCAGGTGGGCAAACGCGGCAATTTCGTCCGGCGTGAGTCGCGGAAAACTTTCCGGGAAGTAAAGGCCGCGATCCGGCGCCAACCCGCGCAGCAGCGCTTCGCGCAAATTCACGGATGGAGATTGACCGTTGGTGGAATTGAATAACAGCGGCATGGCGGAAAAGTTTTTTGCGCAGCGTGGGCGGGTGCCGGGTTACTCCAGGTTTTCCACGCGGAACATCACCGGCTTGGCTTTGACGGCAGGGAGTTTCGCGATTCTGGCCAGCGCCTTGCGCATCGCGGCATTGGGCGCGTCATGGATCATCAGGATGAGCGGCACGCTGGCCCCCTCGTCGCCTTCCGGTTGGAAGACGGAAGAAATTCCAATGTTTGCCGCCGCGAAAATGGCGGCAATTTTTGCCAGCACGCCGGGTTTGTCCACCACGCTGAAGCGAACGTAATATTGCGAGATGACTTCATCCAATGGCACCACTTTCCCGGCTTGCGCGGTCGGCACGAAGGGGGGCACGCGCATTTGGTTCCCATGCTTAAGATCTTGGGCCGCATCCGCCACGTCGCTCAGCACGGCGCTCGCCGTGGCATCCTTGCCCGCTCCGCGGCCATAGAACAAAGTGTCTCCCACGATGTCTCCGCGCACGAACACGGCATTGAAAACCTGATTCACATTTGCCAGCACATGGGCGCTGGGAATCAGCGCGGGGTACACGGAAACCTGCACCAGGGTCTTGCGCCCCGGGTTTTTCACCGCCGCCTGCTTGACGATGCCCAGCAATTTGATGGTGTAGCCCAGTTTCGCCGCAAATTCCATGTCAATCTTGGACACCTCGCGGATACCCTCCGTGTGAATTTGGTGATGATTCACCCAGAACCCGTGGGCGAGCGAGCCCAGAATGCCGGTTTTGTGCGCGGCATCATGGCCGTCAATGTCTAGATCCGGGGGGGTTTCAGCATAGCCCTGCTTCTGTGCCTCGGCTAGCACCGTGGCGAAATCTGCTCCTTCGAATTTCATCCGCGAAAGGATGTAGTTGCAGGTGCCGTTGACGATGCCGTAGATCGCTGGAAACTGGTTGGCCACCAGTCCTTCGCGCAGCGCTTTGATGATGGGAATTCCGCCGCACACGCTGGCTTCGTAATAAAGATTAACCCCGGATTTGGCCGCCGCGGCAAAGAGCTCCGGTCCATGGGCTGAGAGCAGGGCTTTGTTGGCGGTGACCACCGTCTTCCCTTGCGCCAGCGCCCCGAGCACCATCGTTTTGGCTATGCCGGTGCCGCCCACCAGTTCAATGACAATTTGAATTTCCGGGTCGTTCACGACCTCTTGCCACTGCGTGGTCAGGAGTTCAGGGGCGATGGGATAAGCCCGCGGTTCGTCAATTGCCTTTACGGCGATTTTGCGAAAACTGATTTTAATGCCCAGTCGCGCGGCGAGGAGATCGCCGTTTTTTTGCCAGGCGTGGAACACGCCGCTGCCGACTGTGCCGCCGCCAATCATACCGAGGTTTACTTGCTGCATATGAACGCACAGCTTGCCGTGAAACGCGTCGGTGGACAATGCAATTTTGCCTTCTGCAGAGGGTGCGGGTTGACACAGTCCTTGGCGCGCGGCGTTTACGCCGCTTCAGCGTCCAAACAAGCGAAGGCGGAACGATGGACCTGCGGGATTGCGAATGATGAAGCGGCGTAAACGCCGC
>CAISVF010000540.1 GCA_903888765.1 uncultured Verrucomicrobia subdivision 3 bacterium
AAGTTCACGCGCTATCAAAAACTTGGTTCGCGCATGGCACCGGTGATCAACACCGCACAGGCCATCCGCATCGCGAAGATCATGACGATGGCGGCAGAGGCGCTTGGAAAATCCAACGACATCGCCGTGTATGACTCGGACATCCGATCGCTGACGGCGTCGTTGCAGAAAAATGCATGGGACGAGAAAGTGGGATATTTCAGCTATTTGGAGCACGACCAGGACGACAACCCCGAAGGACCGCTTAAGTTCAAGGACGGCTCAAACTATAATATGGGCATGGACGGCGTGTATCCGCTGGTCGCCGGCATCGGCACACTCGCACAAACGGACGCGATGCTGGCGCACCTGAAATCACCGACGAATCTCTGGAGCCGCATCGGCTTGAGCGCGGTGGATCAGTCCGCGCCTTATTATCGGAACGACGGCTATTGGAACGGCACGGTTTGGATGCCGCACCAATGGTTTTTCTGGAAGACGATGCTGGATCTCGGCGAGGGCGATTTTGCGTGGCAGATTGCGCGCACCGGACTCGAAGTCTGGAAGAACGAGGTCAATACGTCTTACAACTGCATGGAACATTTCGTGATCGAAACGGGCCGCGGGGCCGGTTGGCACGAGTTCGGCGGCCTTTCGACACCGGTACTCAAGTGGTATGGCGCCTACTGCCGGCCGGGAACGTTTACCACCGGATTCAACGCATGGATCACGCGCGAAGAGTTTTCGGACGACAACTCCCGGCTGGTGGCGGAAGTGAAACTGTATCGGGACGAAACGAGTCGCGATTATTGCACGGTTGTCGCCTGCATGAATCCGGGTTTTGCCTATGAAGCACGATGGAATGGTAAGCCGCTATCCCTCAAAAAAATTGCCGGAGGTCTTTTCAATATCAAAATACCATTTTCCGCCGGCCGGGGAAGTTTGGAAATCTATTCCCGATGATAAAACTTTTTATTATGAAAACATCCGCAAACAGCCTCGTTTTCTGAAACCAAATAAACCGGTGAAGACCTTTTATAAAATAATAGTTGCGACGGTGTTGGTTGCTGAGATCTCTGTGCGCGGATTTGCCGGCCACGGTGCGCTGCCGCCGTCGCATTTGACCTGCGATTTGCTGGAGCATGCCGATTTGGTGTTTTCCAATTGCTATCCGAGCCAATTTTCATTGTCTGATTATCGGCGCGACCCCATTCATTTGCAGGCACCCGTGATCAATTCCCCGGAACCGATGTTGGGTTGGGTCTTGCAGGACTCTCGTAATAACGTGCTACAAACTGCCTATCAAATCCAGGTGGCGACCAGTCTGGAGGCTTTGCAAGCCGGCCAGCCGGATGTTTGGGATTCCGGCAAAGTTCTCAGCGACGATTCCACCGCCGTCAAATTATGCAGCCGACCGCTCGGCACCAATTCAATTTATTGCTGGCGGGTGCGCACCTGGAACAACGGCGATGCCTCTGCGTTTTCCTCGCCCAAAGCCTTTGTGACCGGCCCGCAACTTTACGCCCATGGCACGGCGCGCTATCCCTTGCAAAAGACGGATGAGTCCCCCAAGTCCGTGGTGGCGGTGACGGATAAAATTTCTTTTGTGGATTTTGGCCGGGCAGCTTTTGGCCGCATCCATTTGCAGGCGAGCAGTCCGTCGGCAACTGTTTTGACCATCCGGTTGGGTGAAGTGGCCCGTCAAAACCGTTTGCATCAAAATCCCGGCGGCAGCCGGCGCTTTCGGGAAATTAAATTGCCGGTTGAGCCGGGCACCAGAATTTACACCGTGCTGATTCCGCCGGATGCACGCAATACCGGCAAGGCTGCCATCAAACTTCCGGCTTATGCCGGCGAAGTGATGCCGTTCCGTTATTGCGAAATTGAACAGGGTGAAGTGCCGGTGAGGTTCGCCGGCATTACGCGCGAATCGCTGCATTATCCATTTGACGACAGCGCCGCTGCTTTTCACAGTTCGGATCAGGTGCTGAATGATCTTTGGGAGTTCTGCAAGTATTCCATAAAAGCCACGAGCTTTGCCGGCACCTACATTGACGGCGACCGGGAGCGCATTCCGTATGAGGCCGACGCGCTCATCAACCAGAAAATGCCATTATGCCGTGGATCGTGAATTCAGCCTGGCGCGGCATACTGCGGAATACTTGATCCAAAATCCCACTTGGCCGACCGAGTGGCC
>CAISVF010000541.1 GCA_903888765.1 uncultured Verrucomicrobia subdivision 3 bacterium
CATGATCCGCGCCTCGGCTCCCTTGGAATTGCACAGGGTATAGATTTCTACTGCCTGGCCGTCGGGTGTTTTGCCAAAGTCGGCCTTGCTGATGGTGGATGATTTATTGGAGGAAGACATGATAGCGCAGCCTACCAGAGATGCTGCCAGGAGTCCAGCCGCCATTATTTGAGTGATATGTTGTTTCATGTGAATGATTTTGGTTTTGTTTTCAGTGATTTTGTATGTCTTGCAGAACATTTTCCGGCACCGCCAAAACTGTTCCATGACGTATGCCCTTGGGAAAAGTTACCAGCGACGAAACGTCCTGCCAGGATTTCAAATCGGTGGATTTAATCGCGCCATAGTATTGGGGTTTTTGATAATGGTCAAAGTAGATGTAATAGTCATTGCCATTTTTTATGGCAGTCGGCCCCTCCACCCAATCGGTGCTGATCGCCGGTCCCGCCGGTCCAAAGGGACCTTCGGCAAGGCTGCCCTCGGCGATGCGCAAATGCTTCTTCACCGGATTCTTCGTCTCGTCCTTTACGATCAGGTAGTGCCTGCCGTTCGCCGCCAGCATCGTCGCGTCGATCACATTGAATCCCCCGTCATAAAACAGCTTCGTGGGCGTAAAATGTTCAAAATCTTTTGTGGCTACGTAATAAATCCGGTGGTTGTTGTCGCCTGAATTTTCCGTCTCCGGAAATTTGCCGGGAATGGTGGTGGCCCAGAATATGAGCCATTGCTGCTGAGCCGGATCAAAGAACAGCTCCGGAGCCCAGACATTCCTGGCCGTCGGGTCCAGCTCCATGACCGGAATTGCCCGTTGTTCCGACCAATGAATCAGATCGCGGGAGCTGGCATAGCCAAACACCGGCGGACGCCCCCAGCTGGTCGTCCATACAAGATGGAAAATTCCGTCAGGCCCGCGCTGCAAGCAGGGATCGCGCATTAACTTACCGCCAACCTGCGGTTCCAGGAAAGATTTGCCGTTCGGCGCTGGTATTTCTGTCCACTTCAACCCGTCCTTGCTCGTCGCCAGACACAGGCCAGACTGGCCATTCGGCTCACGAAAAAAAGAAAAAAGAAAACTGTTATTGGTATCCGCCGCCGGCATCGTTTCTGCGAAAAAAAACAGGAGGCTGGCAGTAACAAACACATAAAGGTGTTTCGGCAGAATGTCCAGTCTCCCGCCCTTCGGCCTCAAGAGCGGCCTATCAGCCCCGCCTGCGATTACCCTCAAGAGGTTTGAGATATTGGCCATTCTGCTGATTATGAATTTATTTCTGCCCATAATAGGCGTTTTTACCGTGCTTGCGAAGGTAATGCTTGTCCAGCAAAACGGACTGCATCGGGGGTGTCTTGGGATTGATCCGCAGTGTCTCGCTGTTCAGCCGAGCAATGAATTCCAGCACGCTGGCATTATGCACCGCCTCATGGGCGTCTTTGCCCCACGTAAACGGACCATGGCTGGCCACCAGCACCGCCGGATGTTGCATGGGATCGAACTTTAATTTGTTAAAAGTCTCCACAATGACCTCGCCCGTATTGGCTTCATAATCGTCCTTGATTTCCGCCGGCTTCAGCTTGCGCGTACACGGC
>CAISVF010000542.1 GCA_903888765.1 uncultured Verrucomicrobia subdivision 3 bacterium
ATGGGTGGGGAGGAAAAATAAGTTGGCAGTCGGCAGTGGGCAGTTAAAATTCAAAAGCTGAAATTGGGAAAGCTGAAATTGGGAAATGGTGGCTATGGGCGGGTTCACGCGTAGCGAGCGAGCGTTTGCCCTCCGCAAAGCGCCAGAGGGCTGGCGCAGTCCAAGACGCTTCGCGCGGTTCGGGTGCCATCGGTCAACGCGCACGATTGCGGCGGTCCTCCGCCGCTTTTCTCAGCGCCAACCCCGTTCAGAGGACGGGGGGTTGTCTGCTCATTACTAAAAAGTAGATTGAAAATCATAAGCGCCTGACTCGATTTCATAAATGGCCCGGCCATTTTCGGTGCGCGTATAGGTTAATCCCGGCTGACCTTCAACGGGCTGGCCACCCTGTTGGACAGCGCGGTAGTCTTTGGCGGGCACATAAATGGTGGCAGTGGTATTAGGCGGAAGGGAAATTTGCCAATGGAACCGGCCGCTTTCAACTCGCCAATCGCTCTCGATAGCGCCGTAAAGCGAATCATGCCGGACCTTGGCCCATGCGATTTGCGCGAAGCCGTGAGGATTGAGTTCGATGTGTTTAAAACCGGGTGCGGCGGGCTGAATACCTCCAATGCACTCATGGAACCACGCGGCGAAACCGCTTTGCATGGGATGATTAAGCGAATGCGGCTGCACGCTTTCACCGATTACGGTTTCCAAAGACACTTCCGGCCAGGTGGTAAAGCCTCCGTTCAGCATATAGCCGTAGCCGGGGAAATTGGTCTGCTGCATGGCCGCAAACGCTTCGGCTGCGTAGCCGTTCTCGCAGAGCTGGGTGTAAAGCGGGCGCCCGCCATGGATGCCCACGAACGCGTGGCCCTGATGCTGGTCCACAAGGTCATTTCGCAGCGATCGAGCGACCGCCCTCCCCTGCCCGTCCGGAAAGATACCAAAACGCAAGGCCACTGCATCTGCCGTCTGCGAGCCGTAACCACCGGACTGGGGATTAAAAAACTTCTTATTGAACGCGCTTTTGGTCGCATCAGCCAATTTTGCGTAAGCCGCGGCCTCAGCCGATTTGCCCAGTTGCCCGGCAAAATTTTTCATGATGTTCAAGGTGCCATAGAAAAAAGCAGTGGAAGTGAGCGGCGGCGGACATTCCATCTTAGCATTCCCACCGGGCGGACACCAATCGCCGTAGCCGCGCACCACAATGCCGTCCTCGGACAGGCTTTTGACGTAGTTGATCCACGCGGTAAGATGTTCCCAGTGACGTGCGAATACTTCCGTATCGCCGTAATAATTATAGAGGTACCACGGCAACAGCACGTAAGCCGCGCCCCAATCGGGCCGGGCTTCCTGGCAAAGCCGCCGGCCAACGGCGATATTGCAGGGAATACCGGGCGTGGCTTTTTGGCCCCAGTACGTCTCCCCGCCGCGACCGAGCGTGGTTCCGATGTCATCCACAAACTTGGTCCAGAACTGGGCCATGTCGTAATTGAACATGGTCGTCTCGCCGGTGGCGTGGGCATCGCCAAGCCAGCCACATTTTTCCCGATGCGGACAATCCTCCATCACGCTGTGCATATTGTCCGCAATCGTCCACAGGGACGTGCGATAAATGCGATTCAACAATTCGTCGGAACAAGCGAAGGCACCTTGCGGCTGAGCGTCGGTATGCACCAGCACGCCTTCGAGAAAATGGTTATCCGGCGGTAGCGGCAATCCCGCGACTTCGACATAGCGAAAGCCGTGATAAGTAAAGCGCGGCGACCACGTCTCGACACCGCCGCCCCGGCATACATAAATATCCGTCTGCTCCACGCCGGTGGCGAAAGAGCCGGTGGTTGCGCAATCCAGCGACCGGCCATCCGGCAGCAAGGTTTCCGCAAATTTCATGGTGAGTTGGGTGCCGGCGGGGGCTTGCACCTGAATCCGGGCCCAACCCGCGATGTTCTGACCGAGATCGAAAATCCATCGGCCATTTTGGCCCGCGATGACTTTTTGCACCGGCAGCGTTTTGATGGCGCGGATGGGCGGAATCATTTGCGCCTGCAACTGTGCCGTGGG
>CAISVF010000543.1 GCA_903888765.1 uncultured Verrucomicrobia subdivision 3 bacterium
CATCCGTGGTTGAACTCCGGTTTCTATCATAAAACCTGTGTTATCATTCCGTTCGCATCGGCGTTTTTCCTGTCCGGAGCTGGCGCTCTGGTCACAAAACATTCATCACCTCTGTTGTTTATGCACACACCGGAAATCCGTCAGAAGTATGGCGAACGTCGCGCCCGGGGCTGGGGTTTTGTACGTATGGATTCGGAACGCGGTGTCGCTAACAGCACGCTCATTGAGTGGAGCCGGCAGCTCCGCTTCGAACTCCCAATCTTCGCCCTTGGCGGTGGATTCGATTTCCGACCGCCCAATGGACCGGAAATCGTACCGGTTTTGGACCGATTTTTAAAACGGTGAAACAGAAATAGCGCCGGACCAAGGAAGATGTCGTGGCACCAGTTTCCCAACGCGCCATGCGTGTTTCATTCCCGCCATAAAAAGGTGGCGAACGCAAAACCTCGTCCAGGGCGGATTTTGTAACCGCTGTCGTGGCATTCAGGGCTGCCCGGTTCGGCCTGGCAAGCCGGTCAATGCCAGGTAGGCCTTGATCCTTGGGATGTGGTCAGCGCCGGCACCCGTCAACGACCTGCTTTCCATTGAGCCAGGGGAATGAGGGTTGGGGTTGGTGACGGATCTTCCGGAGCGGAAAATAAAACCGCAATCCGGGTTGGTCCCTGGATCCGGGGCAATTGGATTCTCAGGTTGTAAACCCCCGCTGTCGAGCGCTGCGGGGCAGTCAGGTGGACTGCCAGTTTGCTGAATTTTGCCTGGTCCGGTGACAGAATGCGCGCCCGCAGCCGGGCAGTGGCTTGGGAAAGGATCGCTTCTTTTCCATCGGGAGCAATTGTCATGGTCGCGCGCGTGTGAAAATTCCACGTAATATCGGCGCTTGTCCGGGGGCGAACTTCATCCTGAACCAGTACCTGCCGCTGGTTCAGCAGCATAAGGCCTCGCTGCCATTCGGCTAACTGCTGGGGATAAGCCGCATGCAGATCGGCCGTGGCTAATGAGGTGTTAGGTTCACTGGCAAAGGCCGTCAGCGGTACTTCCGCCTCGCGATCCTCGTTTTCGTTATCTATTGTCAAGGTATTGTGTCCTTCCGTGCGGAGGCGATAATAGCTCCATCGCTGCGCTCCGAAATAGCCCGGCAACCCGTAGCTATCGCCGCCGAGATCCATCGCCCAGCGTTCGCCAAAGGCATCCAGAACAAACGTGCCCAGATCCAGATGCCCGTGGCTGGCACGGTTGCTACCCCCTTTAAAGCCCACATAGATTGCGTTGGTCTCGCCCCAGGCACTGCGAAAAAAGGCGGCGGCAATCCGGTCAAACTTTGCGCCGGTCGGCCAATTCATGGCGGGCGTGGCGCCGCTGGCCGGTTGGTTCCACAGCAATTCCAGGATGGAAAAGCGGGAGGTCGTTTCCCGCTTCTGATTGAAGAAAGCCTGTCCGCTCAGGGCGCGTTCATGCTGCCCATACTCCGGATGCTTAAAGTGTTTGCCCAGCCAGAACATTTGCGGGGCCCGGCTGCTGTCCTCGGACGCATCGGCGAAATTCGCGGTCTTGCCCAGCGGCCCGATCGTCTGCATGCGGTAATCACCGGTCCGGTCAAACCCGCTGCTGGCGGACAACCCGAAATCGGTTCCCAGAGCGGTTTCGAGGGCGGCCAGATAACAAACGTTGTAGGCAGTGGCATAATTCCAATAAATGGGCCCTTCCTCAAATCCTCCATCCGGCGCAAACAATTTCATGATTTTTGCCATGGGCGCGCGCGAGGCTCCGATGATCGCCGCCGCCTTGCCGCTCTCCTCATCAGCAATGGCCAGTGCGCCGAGCGTCAATCCGCCGAAACAAACCTGCACCCAGTTATTATGCAACTTCTGGAGTTTACCGCTGGCCAGGCCAGCGAGGCCGGCATCCAGACCTTTTTCTACCATGGCCTGCCGGATTAGCAAACGCTCCTGCGGGGAAAGATAATCATAGAGCCAGTCGTAGCCCACGCTGAGCGCGGCGGTCATCTCGGCCGTATCCAGAAAATGCTTCGGAAACCAGTCCGGATACCGGGCAACGGCCAGCATTTCGGCGCACGCACGGGCGGCCAGACGGCGATCACCATGCAAACGATACAGCCCGGCCAGCAGCCAAACCCGTCCTTCCACCGCTCGGCTCACATCCAGAAGCGTGTGTTCGACCCCGCCGATTTTGTAGGTCAGCGGAGGTTCTGACAGGAGCTTTTCCGCCTCGGCTTGCAATTGCTGATGAATCAATCCGGCCATCGGATCGGTTTTAATCATCTCTCGCACCGCCGCCAAATGGTCATCCAGCACCAAGAGTCGGGGATGGCCGGGACGCAGGGTTTGGAGCAGGTTGGTGGCCGGGTCGTTTTCGTCACACCGGGCGGCCGCCGCCAGACAGACCATGAGCGCAACCAGAAAAAGTTTTTTCATAGGGAAAATGTGCGGATAGCATTATCGCGCCGGCGCTAAAAAGCCATCCCGTTTTTTGGGGGGGTAAACGAGGCTGGTCCAGGTCTCAGGGCAGGGAGAGCACTTTGGTGGTGTGACCGGCGGTGCCAGCGGAATTCCGGGTGGCCACATTTTTCTGCTGCGGATTGACCAGTAATTCCCAATGCTCGCCGCTGGTGTTTATTTTTACCAGCACCGCTTCGGCTTGGGGTAGCAGAGTTCCGGCTGCGTCCGCAACTGGTTCGCCCGTTAAACTTACCGGGCTGCTGTCCAGCGAGATTGCCCAGAGAAAGGCTGTGTTCTGAGTCTGGCGGCGTTGCATGACCATGGGCACGAGGTCGGCGGTTGTTTTTAACAGCCCATATCCGGTGATGATGTCAGTGGGTTCGCCGCCCGCGATCGTCAGGGTGGCCGGCCAATCCTTCGCGATCTTTGCCTGCAAGGTCAAGCCGGCCAAACTCACCGCTCGCCGCGTGGTTCCGGTGAAGCATTTGTAGCCGGCCTTGGCTGGCGGAGTCCAGGTTTCACCGGTGGGTAGATCTTCCCAAGTGCCCATCTGGTGGTAAACCAGATCGAATGTCTGGGAGTGGTCGCTTGCTATTTGATCCACGAACACCACCAGATTCGTATTCAGCATGGCGACGGTGCGTAAGAACTTTACCCCGGAATAAATGGGGCCAGCCTCAATTGTTGCGTAATCCACGTCGCGCTCGGTGCCAAAAGCGATAAATTTGCCGGTGGCGGGAGTCTGGGATTCTTCATTGGCGGTAAGGGTGTTATGCGCCAGGGTGGTCTGGTCCCAGGCGTGGTGCAGCGGTGAGCCGTAGGCATGGGTGCCGGCGTCCGGGGCAACGACCTGCCCGCGGGCATACAGGATGAAGTTATTTTTGTCGGGATGACCATGGCCTCCGCCGTGAGGGCCGTATTTGATGCAGAGCCAGGTGGCTGCCGGGCCTTGACCTTTTTGCAGGATCGCGTAGCCCGAGGCGGGCGAGTTGCGGCTGCCGGATTTTTCCATCTGCCCGGCGGGAGGAAGGTTGGTGGCTCCGTACAGCATCGCCAGCCGGCTGCGTCGATCGCTTTGGGCCAGCAATGGCGCATACGCCGGATTTTGAAACCGCGCCCAGGCTAACTCGTAAAACTCCGCTTGCTTCACCAGTGGCACCGTGCTGCTGTCATTAAAATTGGGCAGGACAAAATCAGGCATGGCGAGGGAGAGCGGAGCATCCCACATGGTTTGCAATGGGTGCCCGTAAAGGTTTATGCCGCAATTGTGCGCCGCTTCGGTTAATGGCCACAGTCCCGCGATGGTGAAAAAGTGATACCCGCTGCTGCCTTCCAGCCACATCCCGTCGCTGAGCACTCCTTGCCGCATCTGCTGATGGTAACCATTGGCCGGATCATCAATGGCCCGGGTAATCAGTTGATTATCGCCGAGCAGAAAGCCCACCAGCCCGATGGCGCTATTATGATGGCATTGGATATTGTGGATGCCGAGCCGGCGGGGAAGGATGACTTCCTGAAGTGCGGGACGGAGCACTTGTTCGGCAACGGCCGTTCGATCCGCCTCGCTCAACGTTGCCCAGACCAGATCGGCCCCTTGGGTGAAGGTGATCAGCCAGTCGGCTTCCGTGAGGGATTGTGACGCCACGCGGCCGCCGTGCCCGGTTTTCCCCTGATTATCATGCAAAGGATAACTCCGATAACGCTTAACATAGGCCAGCAGGATTTCCCTTGCTTGGCGGGCGTGCCGGGCGTCTCCCGTGACCTGAAATACCAGGCCGTGGTTGACGATCTGCTGCGCGAGCCGGGCATGGGCTTCAGCGATGGTGTTGCCATCGAAATCCAGGGTGGCCTTGGCCGCGTCGCCCTGCAAGGTGTGCGGTCCCACGGGGCAAATGTGTTCCCATTGCCAGGGACCTAGCTGGCGCCCCCGGCTCAGGCGGGCTCCGTGCGTGGGACAAACGTAATTGTGGCTCCAATTGCCTCCGCGTGGCGGCAGCTCAATCGGGCTGCTGAGCGACTTCTCTGCGGCCTTGGCGAGTTCGTCCCAGGATTGCCTGGCCCAGGGTTGGGTGGCGATGCGTTGCTTGAGTTCCGCCACGCCATCGGCATTAAGCAACAAGCGTGGATGCGCCGGGAGCTGCCGGCTGGCCGGATCGCTGCTGGTGGCGTCAGAACCGGCAGCCGCCTTGGCCCCGGGCCCCGGGCCGGGAAACGCAGTCAGGGTAAGAACCAGTGCGAGCGTTCGCAGTAATGATAAGTGGTGTTGGCAGCGCATAAGTGTTTCAGGCTATTTGGACGCGGGTGAATTCCCAGCCGGTCAGCTGCTTGCAGGCTAAACCTGTCGCCGCGCCGGGTCAAGGCACGGTGGGTTTGCTCCGCGAACGGCCTGATCAGGCCCTTGATACTGAACCGGCTGGCAAAAGTAATTCACGCCAGGAGTTCCTGGATTTCGTCCCAGTTGAGTGAGGTGGCAAATGACTCCTCGTCGCTAATGGTGGCTTGAATGACTTCACGCTTGCGATTTTGCAGTTGCAAGATTTTCTCCTCCACCGTGTCGCGGGTGATGAGTTTATAACTGGTCACCACTCTCGTCTGGCCGATGCGGTGTGCGCGGTCGGTCGCCTGATCCTCCACGGCGGGATTCCACCAGGGATCAAAATGTATGACCGTGTCCGCGCCCGTCAGGTTCAGGCCCACGCCGCCCGCTTTCAGGCTGATGAGAAACACCGGGACTTCCAGTTTGGTTTGAAAGTGCTCCACCACCTGGGCGCGGTGGACGGTGGAACCATCAAGATAGCAGTACTCGATTTTCTCCTGCTCCAGCCGTTCTTTCAGCAAAGTCAACATGCCGACAAACTGGCTGAATACCAGCACCCGGTGCCCCCCGTCCAGCACTTCCTCCAGCAATTCGCCGAACAGCTCCAATTTGCCGGAAGCGCTGGCTGGATTTACGTTCTCCCGCTTGAGCAGGCGCAGGTCGCAACATACCTGGCGCAACCGGAGCAGCGCCGTGAGGACCAGCATGCGGCTTTTGGCCAGGCCTGCTTCGCCGACGGCATCGAGGACTTCCTTGCGAGTTGCCTCCAGAACCTGCTGGTAAACGCCGCGCTGCTCGGCCGTCAGTTCGCAGTAGGAAATCTGTTCGATTTTTTCCGGCAGGTCTGCCGCGACTTCTTTTTTCAGGCGGCGCAGCAGGAACGGGCGCAGTCGCCGCGCCAGCCGGGTTTGCGACTCCCGGTTTTTGTCCTTGATGATCGGTAATTCGTAGCGCTCCCGGAAGTCCTGGGCGGTTCCAAGATAACCCGGCATCAGGAAGTCAAAGATGGACCAGAGATCCAGCACCGAATTTTCCAGGGGCGTGCCGGTGAGTACTACCCGGTGTTGGGCGCGCATGGCTTTGACCGCTTGCGCGTTTTTGGTCTGCCGGTTCTTGATGTGCTGGGCCTCATCCAGCACGATGGTATCAAATTCCAGCCCGCGGTATTTATCGGCGTCGCGGCGGATCAGGGCGTAACTGGTTACCACCAAATCACTGGCGGCGATGTCGCTAAAGCGCGCGTGCCGCTCGGTGCCCTGGAGGGAAAGCACTTTTAGATCCGGGGTGAACTTTTTTGCCTCCGCCACCCAATTGAAGACCAGCGTGGTCGGGCAGACAATCAAATGCGGCCGGCGGATCGGCGCTGCCGCCTCGGCGGCTGGCCGGGAAGGGCTGGCCGGCCCGTTATTCGTCAGGCGCAGGGTCTTGAGAAATGTCAGGGCTTGCAGCGTTTTCCCCAGTCCCATTTCATCGGCGAGGATGCCTCCGAAGCGGTTCCGGCGCAGAAAATGCAACCACGCGACGCCCTGCTTCTGGTAGGGCCGCAGCACATTTTCCAGCTCGCCGAGTGGCGGACATTCCAGCGTGGCCTCGCCGCTTTGTTGGGCCGCCCGATTGCGCCACTCGGCGGGCGCCTGGATTTTCCAATGAGCATGCTGCCTTAGCGTCGCTTCGAGGAAGCTGGCTTGCGTGTTGGCGATGCGGTAGCCGCCGGGGTTTTGCTGCGGGGCGCAGTCCAGCAGGACCTCCTGTAATTCCTCCACGGCACCCGTATCAATGACGGCCATCCGGCCGTTTTTCAGCCGGGCATGGTTTTGGCCGGATAGTAGCAAGCGCTGAATTTCGGCGGCGGAAAAGGTTTCCCCGCTGCTCGCCGCAAAGACGACGCCCAGGTCAAACCATTGCATGCCGGACGAGGTGATTTGAAACTGCGGTTCCACGCGTTCGAGGTTTTTCAGCGTGCGATTTTCCAGTTGTTCATCCAGCGTTACTGACCAGTCGCGCTGGAGTTTGGGAAACTCATGGGCGAGGAAGTTCAGCACGCTGCTCTGGCCCAGCAGTTGCAATTTGCCGCTGGTGTCCGGGGCCGAAAACCCGCGGTGCCGCAAGCGCGCCACCGCCGCCTGTTCGGCGGTGAAATCCCGGGTGGAGTAGCGGGTGGGCACGGCGGGGTCCGGCAGCCAGAGTTGTTCCTCCGTGGTCGTGACGCCGAGGGTCATGATGCGCGTGCCGTAGGCGCATTGCAGCAACCCGGTCAATTGGGTCAAGCCGCCCTTGAGGGCGAGCAGAAAACGCGGCGGTTGCGGGGCGAGCGAAAAATCTTCCAGCTGGAAGTTCGCTTCCACTTCGCCCGCCGCAATCAGCTTTGGCCAATGTTGGCTCAGGAAAGTGGGAACTTGTGATCGCGGCACGCGCACCGGCGAGCACAGCACGGATTGCAGGGCCAGCGGGAGCGCGAGTGGTTGAAAGGTTTGCCGGTGCCACACCCAGTTGCCGACGGTGGTCAGGTGGACTTGATTTCTCCGGAGCGTCAGAACAATTTCTCCGTCGGACTCCAGACTGGCGTGCAGCGGCAGTGCCAAGGGGGTGCGGCGGACGCGGATGCTGGTGGTTTTGCCGATCGTCAGTCGTTCATGATCCGCCAGCAGCGGCAGGAGCGGTAGGAAATCCCTGGCATCCAATTGGAGCAGGGCGGGAGTTTCTCCCCGGGTGAGAGTTTCCAGTTGCGTGATAATCGCCTCATCTGCCGGCGGAAATGCGAAGGTGCGCCCTTTGGGCAGGGCATTGAGCGGACACCGCCCGCCGCCCCAGCAGGCCTCCAATACGATCATTAATTTACCGCGTTCGAGGGCGGCCTCTAAGTTGGGAGGAAAGATGATAAGCAGCTCTGCCGGTTCACCCCCGGGAGCGCGCAGCAGGGCCGGAGATTTTTTGACCGGCTGCGCCGGGGAGACCTGGGCCGGCAAGGGGGCAGGGGGTTTTTGCGACTTGAGCCAGTGCAAACCCACGGCGACCACGTGCGGGCAAATCTTGCCCCATTGCCGGGCATCCCGGCAGTTGCACAGGTTTTCGAGGTCTATTTCGTTGGGCATTACGAGCGAAGCCCGATAGGTGGCGTCGCTGCCCTGCACCACGCCCCGCAGGAGCGGCGGCCCCCAATGAGAACTCACGACCTGGCCTTGTTCCAGGTAGGCACGGGCCCGCTTGACGACGTCCCAGCCGGCGGATTTCGCGAGCAACGCTTCTGTAAGTTCAACAGCCACTGCGGATATTATGCGCGGCGGATATGCGGCTGAAAATACTTAATCCCACGGAAATCCTCCGGCAAATTTCGGCGATTTCTTTCCGCTTGGCGGGGCGGCTCGACCGCCAAGGGCGCGAGATTGGTTGGCTCACCTATTTGCGGGCAAATTTCATTACTGCTTCGGCATGGCTGTGCACATGCAGTTTTTCATAAATGCGCTGGATATAGGTGCGCACAGTGCCGAGGCTGATGTTCAGGTCGGCGGCTATTTGTTTGTAGGTGTGACCTTGGGAGAGCGCCTGCAAAACTTCCAATTCACGTGTGGAGAGCGTGTCGGTTTCCGACCGCCGGGTTACCTGGGCGTGAAACGTCTGCACCACTTTGCGGGCAATATTGCTGGACATGGGGGATCCGCCGGCGTGGACTTCACGAATGGCCTCGATTATTTTTGCCGGCCGGGTGCTCTTGACCAGGTAGCCAAAGGCCCCGGCGGAAAGCGCCTTGAAGACCTGTTCGCCTTCCTCAAATACCGTCAGCATGAGGATTTTCACCGCCGGCGCAATCTGCCGCAATCGGGCGACACATTCAATGCCGCTCATGCCTGGCAGGTTTATGTCCATGAGCACGACTTCCGGCTTTGCCTGGGGAACGTCTGCCAGGGCGGATTCGGCATTGGCATAGCTGCTGACGCAGCAAAACCCCGGTTGAGTCGTCAGGAAACGCTGGAGCGTTTCTCGCAACTTCGCATCATCTTCTACGATGGAAACTTTAATCATGATCCATTCCGCCAGCATGTCTGCCAGCATACTTCCGGTTTTCCGTTTGCCTAGTCGGATAAAGTGCGGACACCCTTCAGGTGGCCTGCTTTCCTGCGCCGCATAACCGCAACGTCACCAGGGTTCCGCTGCCGGTGTGGCTGGCCAGGAATAATTCACCGCCGGCCAATCGCATCCGTTCGCGCATGTTCTCCAGACCGTTTCCCGAACCGGCGCCCACGGCCGCCTGCGTTGGCGCAAAGCCTTGCCCGTTGTCTTCGATGTTAATATCAAATTGTTCCCCGGTGATCGTCAGCCGCACCCAGACGTTTTTTGCGTGCGCATGTTTGAAAACATTGTTTAGTGCTTCTTTTGCCGCCAGAAAGAGATGGTGCCGCGCGCCGGTGGGGAGTTCGATGCAGGGGATTTCCGCCGGCACCTCAAAGCCGCATTGGGTTGTGCTGCCTTCAAAAAACTCCTCCGCAAAGCGGCACAGATAGTTGATCAATTGAGGCAGTGAATCGTTCTTTGGATTGACGGCCCACACAATTTCTTCAAACGAGCGGATTGTCTCCCGCGCGGTTTCCGAGATTTCAGCCGTATCTCCGCGCATCGCCGGTGACAGGCCGGCTTGCTGGCTTGCCATCGCACTTAACAGGGATAATCTGGATAATTTCGAGCCCACCTCATCATGCATGTCGCGGGCAATCCGGGTGCGTTCGCGTTGCAAGGCCGCTTGTTGTTCCAGGCGCGCCAGCTCGCGCCGCAGCCGTTGGAAGGAAAATAAGCGCACCAAAGCGGCTATCCCGGCGGTGAATCCGCCGAGCACGCTGAGCCGGAACGGCCAGGTCTCCCAGAAAAATGGCATCACCACCAGTTTCAGACTCGCGCCGGCTTCATTCCACAGGCCCGAATGGCTGCACGCCTGCACTTGCAGTTCGTAGTTGCCGCGCGGGAGGGTCGGATAGATCGCACTATGCTGGTTGCCGGCCTCGACCCACGCATTGTCAAACGGGCTTAGCCGGTAACGGAAGTGGATATTTTCCGGCGAAGTGAAATTCAAGGCCGTGAATTCAAATTCAATTTTACGATGTTTTGGCGGCACGCGTAACACTATGCCGGCCGCGCTCAAATCCAGATCATTGGTGAAGGCCTGCCCCCGTAACGGCGAGTGGGCATCGCGCAAGGCTGCCAAAGCGTCATCTACGCTTACGCGCTCTAGCTGCACGGGTGGCGGAGTGGGCGAGACCTGAATCTGCCCGGGATGGACATTAAGCAGCCCGTTTCGCGTGGCAAACCAGAGCTGATTCTCGGTGCTGCGGCAAACGGTCGGGCTGTTGTCCCAGGTCGGCTGGATACTCGGTAATCCCTCATTTTTCCCGTAAACCATGGCCCGAACCCGGGGGGAGCGACCCTCCGTCACCGCCGTCAATTCGGCCTCCCGGAGTTGAAACAATCCGTGATTGCTGGTCAGCCACATTCCGCCCTGGCCATCGGATAATATTTGCGAAATATAGTCGTCATATAATCCTTCCTTGGTGGTGATGCGCACATACTTTTCACCCCACAGGCGTGCCAGCCCCCAGCCCGCGTAACCAATCCAAAGACTGCCGTCTGCGGTCGTGTGCAGGGAGCGGATGGAAAGCAGGCGATCTGCTTGCGCCGTGGTTTCACTGGTCAGCGTCTGGTTTGCCACGCGAAAAAGTCGTCCATCCGAACAGCCTACCCAGATGGAGCCATCTGTCCCTTCCGCCATGGCGCGCAGGGAGCGCACTTCGCCCGGCATGGCCAGTTTGGTAAAATTACCGTTATTAAATCGAAGGAGTTGGTTGGGATGTTCAGCCGCGATCCACAAAACGCCCGACTTGGAAAGCAAAAGTGACCGCACGCCAGCGCTGTCGAGTCCGTCCGCGCGTTCCCATTCCTTCCATTTTCCCGCGCAAAAATGTTGCAGGCCCCGGTCGCGCGTGCCAACCCATACGCCGCCATCCCGGCTGCCGGTCACACAAGAGGCGGAACCGCCAGGCCAGCCGTCGGCGGCCGTTACTTTATGCCACTGGTCTTCTAAACCATGCGCCAGGCTGCCGTTATTCATCACCACCCACAGTTCACCGTTTGTTTCCTGGCAGATCGAGCGGACCGATTCGCCCGGCAGCCCTTCCTTTTTGCCCAGCAAATGCATGGCCTGTGATCGCAAGAGATTGAGTCCGCCGCCGCCGGTGCCTACCCAGAGATTCCCTGCGTGGTCTTCTGTGAGGCAGGAGATTTCCGGATGCGAAGTGGGGACGTGGTCAAATCCGGCACCTTGCCAGCGCAGCAAGCCATCCGTTTCGGTGCCAATCCAGAGCGCGCCGGTTTGATCTTCGCCCAGTGCGCTGATGCTGATTTTTTCCGGTAGCCGCCCGCATTTTATTAATTCACCACTGGTCCGCAAAATCAGGAGTTCGGTTGCGGTGCAAACCCACATGCCGCCTTTCTTTGCGGCCACGATCCGTATGGGCGGGTTATCTAGCGTCAGGCGGGTTTTCCATTCGCCGCCTTGCCATACCCCCAGATGGGTGCCGTGGGTAAACCACAAGGTTCCCTGTCCATCGGTGGCAACCCAGGAATAATTGCCCGCTGGCAATCCGTTTTCTGCATGGTAATCTGTCACCTGCTCATCCTTGATCCGGTAAATGCTCCTGCCACCGGCCAGCCAGATAGCGTTATCTTTGTCTTCCGTCATGACGGTTATCCGCTGGTGTTGCAGCCCGGCAAAATGCGTGAAGACATGGATGTCCTTTTGGCTGGCACAAATGATTTCCCCGCGCTCCATGACGAGCCAAAGCCGCGCGCTTCGATCCAGTAACATTCTGCGCACTACGCGGTTCTGGACATTCGGAATGCGTTGCTGGGAAAACTCCTTTGAAAAATCCTCAAACCGGCTCCCGTTAAATCGCATCAGGCCTCCCAGGGTGGCCACCCATAAATATCCCTCCGGCGACTGCGCAATGCCCGTAACATTGTTATCCGGGAGTCCGTCGTCGGTTTGCCACGTTTGATCCAGCCACAGTGGGGAGGAATCCGGGGTGCCCGCAAGGGCCCGGCCGGCAAAAAGCAAAAGTGCCAGACAATAGTTGGCGCAGGTGGTTTTTAACAGCGGGGGCACCTTTTAATATTAAGCTGCCATCCGGGAAAAGTCTTTTACAAAAATTTTACCGTTCGAACGGGGAGGTGTTCTGGCTTTCGATCTGGTTAACCCCGGAACAGCACCTCCTGTTGAATTCGCTGGCTTTCTGTTTTCCAAAGTATCGGGCATCAAGCATTCTGGAGCGCGTGCATGAGCCCCTCTCTGACATTCTGATTTCCGCGCGCAACCGGCGGCAGGCCATGGATTGGAGTCTGGTGCTGGCCAGTCAGGGGATCGCTCATGCTTTGCATCACGCCGACGACACGGGGTGGGGCTTGGCAGTGGCACCGCAGGATCATCCGGCCGCCCTGCATCAAATTCAATTATACCGTCGGGAAAACCGGAACTGGCGCTGGCGGCAGCCGGTTTTTCCGCCCGGTCTATTTTTCGACTGGACAAGCCTCATCTGGGTTTTGTTGATCGTGATCTTCCATCTTTTGAGCCTTCAGCGGCCCGATCTAAAAAGCGTGGGACACATGAGCCACGCCGTGTTCAGCCAGGGGGAAGTCTGGCGCCTGGGCACCGCCATCTGGTTGCATGCCGATCTGGCGCATTTGGTGATGAATGCTTTGTTTGGATGGCTATTTCTGGGGTTGATCTTGGG